>DATAKF010000507.1:0-74627 GCA_036261775.1 Polyangiaceae bacterium
GGCGTCGTCCACTAGCTCGAGGGCCTTGTCACCGTTGCCGCGATACAGGTTGAGCTCGATGGTGTCGAACAAGCTCCAGGGCATGTCGTAGTCTTCGCGCATCTGCTGCTCGCGAGCCTTGGCGGCTTGCTTGATCGCAGACCGATATTTCGCCAGGTCGAGATGTCCTGTCAGCGCTGCCTCGAGCTTGATGGCGTTGAGCAGCGGATACGGATGCTTGTCGGAGATGACCAATGAGGCGCGATAGGCGTCGAGCGCTTCGGAGAGCTTGTTCTGTCGTTTGAGCGCCCCGCCCAAGCAAGCCAAGGCATCGAAGTCTTTGGGGTTGAGAGCGATGGCTCGTTGCAGAGCGGCGACACCGTCGTCGGGGTGCTTGGTTGGCTCCGTCCGATGTAGTTGACTTTGTGCGACGCCATACTCGCGCCAGGCTTCGCCGTAGTCGGGGAGGAGCTGCGTGGCCCGTTTGGCGGCGTCTGCTGCGCCCTGCCAGTTTCCGGCGTCACGGTCCAGCGTTGCCAGCCTCAGCCAAATCGTCGCGTCCGCCGAATCCAGCTGCAGGGCTGCGTGGTACTTGAGTCGCGCGCCCGCAGGATCCCACTTCCTGAGCGCGTTCTCCGCGTCCTTCATCAGCGCGTCGACCGCGGCGCTGCGGGTGCTCGCGATCGTGCGCTGAACGGGGCTGTCGAGGCGGTTCTGCTTCAGCGACTCGGTGACGGCGTGGGTGATCGCCTCGCGGGCGCTGTTCGGCGTCGCCGGATCGTAGTCGAGCACTTTGACTTGGGCGATGTCGAACGCGATTTTCGTTCCCGGCTGTCGGAACACCACCGTCCCGGAGCTTCGGGCCCGGTAGCGCACGCCGAGCTCCAGGCCGACGTTGAAGTTGAGCCCGGTCAAGTCACAGAAGGTAAGCCGAGAGTATTCGAGCCCCTTGTACATGTCGTCGTCGATGAGTCCAGCGGCAGGATCGCGATCGGTGCGGTACGCTCGCAGCTTGCCACCCTCCGGCAGCGACACGGATTCTATCGCCGGCGCGATGATGGTGCTGAAGACGGCGTCGAAATCGATCTGCCGCTCGCGCGGCTCTTCGCTCGGCTTCAGGCCGAAGGGCATGGCGATGAAGCAGCACGTCGCGTAGTCTGGCTTATCGCCGCGGCGCGGCTGCGTGAGCAGCTCGCGTACACGGAGCCTTCGCGTCCAGGCTTCGTCTGCAAAATGCAGGGTGATGTCGCCGTCGCTACGGGGCCGACCGTTCCACACCACCCACGCCTCGAGGTCGCCGCCGAGAGCCTGAGCGTCATCCAAAATGGCGCGGTTTCCGGCTCGATACGCTGCGTCTCCGCTGCCAAGCCCGTGGATCGTCAGGTCGCCTTTGGCTTCGACTTCGGAAATGATGCGGTCGAACAGCTCGCCCCAGCTGCCAGGCCGGTCCACCACCGAGCTGGCGCGAAACTCGGCTTTCGTCGTCGGCAGTACGATGCGACGCCGAACTCCTAGCTCACCCGCGGCATCCAGCGCCAACAGGTCGACTCCACAGGCGGCGGCGCAGACCAGGGTGGTGGCCTTGGCGTCGGCAAGAGCCTTGCGCAGACGTTCTTTGACCGCCGGCACGTTAGCGGCGGGAAAGCGCTGCTCGGCTGCATCAGCCGCGTCGACACGCCGCCCGGCAAGCGCGACTACCAACGTGCGGTTTGCATCTGCCACACTGGCTACCCTAGGCCGCCCGCCTTGAGACTTTCAACCCGCCCTGCCTGGTGATGATGATCCCCGTCCGCATCGGCGCCACGTGCGTTGCCGCTCGCATCACCTCGAATGCAGCGTCAGCTGACGGTGGCTAGCGGGAGAACGCCTGAGCAAGGGCCAGAAGTACTATCGACGGCGCGGCTCGCGCGGCATATCGATGTGAGGTCGTCGTTTCGGCGATACGGAGGCCAGGCGGATGATGAACGCGAAGAGCATGGGTCGATTTTCGTGTGCGCTGCTGGTTGGCGGCGCACAGCTCGGCTGCCAGCCGCCGGAGCTGATTGAAGCCGGCAACGGCGTAGTCTCGGGCGCCAAGCCAGCCGTCGCGGTCAGAAACGGCCAGGCGGTGGCGACTTGGCATCGTAGCGGTCAGGTGCGCTTCAGCGCCTACGACGGCGCGAGCTGGTCGGCGCCACTACCCTTTGGTAGCGGCAGCTTCCCCGAGGTCGCGGTGTCCGATGGCCTGGCGGCGATCGTACTCTACGGCTCTAGCTCCAGCCTCAAGGCCGTCCGGCGCGTCTCGGGTGGCTGGTCCAGCCACACACTCGATACCGGTCCGTCTTTTGCGTACGGCGTCGCCATGGAGAGCGGCGGCCGGGCAGCTGCGGTTTGGTCCGTCAGTGGCGAGGTGCGCGCGACCATTCACGAGGGCGGCAGCTGGCTGCCCAATACCGTGCTCAGCACGAGCGCTGCGTTTGGTGGCCCTCAGGTTGCGGTGAACGACTCGGGTGTGGCGTTTGCAGCGTGGTGCGGCCAGAACAATCGCATGTGGGGTGCTCGCCGTGTTGCGCCTGGCGCGTGGGAAGCGGCGTCCAGCTCCGCCACCGACTGCTGCACGGCCCCCGCGCTCGACACGCCAGGTGCGGGCATCAGCGTGGGAGTTTCGGCGAGCGGCATGGCCATCATGGTCGGCTCGACCGCCAATCGCGTCTGCGCCAAGCGCTACGACCCGGGCTCGGGTTGGCTGGGCACCAGCGTCATCGGTACGCCGGGCGGCGACGCCGTCGGAGCACAAGTCGCCGTCAACCCCAGTGGGCAAGCGTTGGTTGCGTGGAACAACTTCTCCAGCGGCGGCCTGATCAAAGTGCGCGCGTACGATCCGGTCAGCGGCTGGGCCTCCGTGCTCACCGGACCAGGTGCCGGTAGTGGACGCTTGGGCCTCGGCATCGGCTCCAACGGCGACGGAGCCGTCGTCTATCGAGCAAGTGGCGCCATCAACGCCGTTCCGTTCTCCATCTCGAGCGGAACCCTCTCGGATCCCGTGACGGTCGCGAGCTCCACCGACACCCTTTATTACCTGCGCGTCGGCTTCGATCCATCCGAGCCTTCACAGGGCGTGAGCATCTGGCAGCGCACGGGCGTCGGCGCCGAAAACATCTGGGCCTCGCGCTTGGGCATTTGAACCGCCCAGCCGTTTGGTGCGGCCGTGGCCGTGGCAGCGGCCGGCCTGCGTCGGCCGAAGGGTCGCCGCAGCGTCAGACGGCAAAGTCGTCTCTGAATAGCGTGGTGTGTGCTACGTCAGTCCTCTAGGGAGTGCGTGGCCGTTGGGGCGCGCCAAAGTTTTCGGAGATCGGCATGCGCTTGCAAATGTTGTTACGGGGCGGTTCGTGGCTAGGGCTGGGGCTGGGGTCGCTGCTGGTAGGCTGTGCTGGCGAGCCGCTGGAACCAGGCGAAGAGGCGGCGCTCGAGTCGAACCGAGGTGAGGCGCAGCAGGCGCTCGTCAAAGAGTGGGCGTGCGACGGGGTGACGGCGCTGCCGCCCTCTGCTGCGCGCGGCTACGAGTTCATTCAGGTCAAGGCCGGTACGGACACCACCCTCAGCGAAGCTCAGCCCAATACCAGCTTTCGCGACAACGCTCGTTGCTATGCGCAGTTCGACGACCGAGAAGTGTGCCTCATGCGCTTCCCATTGCCAGAGGTCCTCGAGTCCGCGCAAATTCAGTTTGCGCAGCTGTCGATGCGTGTCGACTCGGCCGCACCGGCCAAGTATTTCGGGTATTCCATGGACAAGCGTTGGTCCGAGTTTGGCGCCACCTGGAACAACTACACCTCCGTGTCTGCGTGGACTGCACCCGGCGCCGCGCAAGACCGGCGAAGCCCCTTCTGCACGCTTACCTCGACGGTGGGTCGGGTGACCTACAACTTGAGCGGTTACGCGGTGTCGCAAATTCAGGATTGGATCAGCGGCCGCGCCGAAAACTCCGGCATCGGCTTCTTCGCCGATGCGTCGAGCTCAGAGCGACGGCTGCAAGTGTACTCGTCCGAAAACGACGCAGCGAACACGCCCGAGCTCAACATTTGGTACACGAGTGCGCCCGTCGCTTCGCAGACCGTCACCCTCAGCGCTACCGAGTCGACCACCATCGACAAGATGCTGCCGACGAAAAACTTCGCGACCCGGCCGGCTTGCGAGGTTCTGCTCAATGAGCAGGCCGGCCAGGAAAGGGCCTGCCTGCTGCGCTGGAACGCTTCGAAAATCCCGGCGGGCTCCCTGGTCACGCGCGTCGTGCTCAACTTCGGCTCGCCGCCCACGATCTTCCGTCGCTGGGATCTTCTTCCACTGCGCCGAGCCTGGGTCGAAAAACAGGCGACCTGGAACGAATTCGCGACTGGCAGCGCTTGGAAAACGAGCGGCGCCTACAGCTCAACCGACGCTTCGAGAAGCGTCGGTTCGGTTTTTCCGGCGTCGAGCGGCATCGAGCTAACCCCCACCAGCGAGCTGTTTTCGCTGGTTCAGAGCTGGGTGAACGACCCATCCACTAACCTCGGCGCGCTGTTCGGGCCCTCACGCGAGCTAGGCGCCCCCACCCAGTTGTGGACCCTCCCCGCCGCGCCGACCCTCACGGTCACGTACACCCCGCCGGGCTAGCCGGCCCACGACCCCCGGCACCGCCTACCGCTACTGCGCGGCGATCCAGTCTCGCACGCACGCCACGTCTTTACTGCTGAGCGGCGGGCGCGCTAGTGGCATCTGCGCGCCGCAGTCGGGCCTCGTCAGAAGCTTCGTGTACATCAAGCTCTGTTCGGGGTTCCCCGGATCTGCCAGCACTTGCAGGCACTGCTTGCCCGCTACCCCGACTACGCGCGACGCCACACCCGGCGAGACCAGATCCAAGCCTTGCTGCGCGCCGACCGCGCTGTGGCAACCGGTGCCTCCGCAGCTCCCCGCAAAGATACGCGTGACCACGTCACCGCACGCGCCGCTGCCGGCCGCACCCGTGCTACCGGCGGTGCCGGAGCTGCTGCCGGCTTTACCGGAGCTGCTGCCAGCTTGACTGGGTGGAGCGCCCGCGTCGCCGTGGCTCGCCGCGTAGGCTTCGAACTCTTCCTTGTTGGAAAGCTCGCCAGGGCAGCCGCCCAGCGCAGCCAGCGCGCCGACGAGCATTGCCGGTAGGGCGAGCAAACGGAGCACGTCAATGCGCATAGCGAACCCCCAAGCCGCCCTGCAGCTGCTCGTCGAGCGCGCCGCCGGCCACGTACTCATCGCCAAGCCTAGGCCTGAACGACGCGAAGTAGCGGGTGTAACGCCCGGCCAAACGCAGCTCGAGGCCCGAGCCCAGATCGACCGCAAAGCCAAAATCGGCATCGACGCCGCGCACTCGCGGTGCACGGAAATGCTCGTAGACCTCGCCGCGCGAGGTCGTCAGCAGGTAGGCGCCACCGGCCAGCACCGACAGCCTCCAGCCGAGTAGCATGCGCGCGTCGAGACCGAAGCGTAACGCCACCGTGCGCGCGGCTGGCAGGAGTGCCGGCACGGGCGCGCTCGCGCTCATCCCGAAGTAGCTCGCGTCTACCCCAACCAACACGCCGAGCTCGAAGGCATGAGGGCCGGGCAGCAAGAGTCGCTCGCGAATCTCCCCGCCAAAGCGCGTCCAGCTCGTCTCGAGCGCGACGCCTTGAGGCGTGTCCGAAGCGAAGGCGAAACCTCGACTAACGTGGGCGCGAATGCCCAGGTCGCGCAGCACCGGCACGTCGCTGCTGGCCGCTGGGTAGGCCTCGATACCAAACGTTGCCATCGGCGCGACGGGCAAGCGGTAATCAGCCAGGTTGTAGCCGATCGCGTCGCTGTACGTGAAGCGACGGTTGGCCACGCCACCGCCAGCCCACACCGCCACGATGACGCGCTTTGCCGCGCGACGACGTGCTTCGCGCCGGCCCAGCTCGATTTCTTCCTCGCTGGCAGGCTCGACCGTGGCCGACGCCGCGACCGGCGCCGCTTCGACGCTGACGGGTTCGTCCTTCGGCGCCGGCTTCGGCTCCGATTCGGCTGCAAGAGCTGCGGGCGTGGGCTGCGGCTTGGGCTCGGTTTCGGGGGCGACGCCGGTTTCGGCCTCGGCCTCGGCTTCGGTCTTGGGCTCGGGCGCCTGCTCGGGAACGCTCTTCTTGCTCTTGCCACGGGTGGTGGTGACGCTCGGCTTTGCCGCTTTCTTCGACCGCGGCGTAGCCGCAAACGCGCTGGGCGACGCGGTGACGAGCGCTAGGGTCAAAGCCAAACCCCGCGCCAAGAACGAGCGTTCTCTCATTCGCTGATCAAGCGATAACAGACTTGAGCGCCACCCCGGAGGTGATTTGATCGTCCAGCTGAGCATCGGTGAGACCGAGGCCCCGGCCGAGCGTCTTGGCGACCGAGGCCAGGCTGTCCGCCGCAGCCAAATCTCCGCCTTCTGCGGCCTGACCGGTGGCCGAGTCGATGTCGGCAGCATGACCGCCCGGCACGATGCCGCCCACCACGCCGCCTTTGAAGCCCTTGCCGATCATCAGCGAAACCGAGTGCGAGGCGTTGTGACCGCGCCCGTTCTGCTCGTGGAACAGCCGTCCGAACACGTTGAGCGTGGCGAACGTCACCTTGTCTTCGAGCCCGTAGGTCTTCAGCTTCGACATCAGGTTCTTGATGTTGTTGACCGAAGCAACGGTCTGAGTCGCTTCGTTGCCGAAATTCGCGTCGCTGTGGTTATCCCCGGAAAACGGCAGGTGAATCGTGACTACCGGCGCCACGTTCATCTTGATCAGCAGCGCGGCTGCCGTTACCTGGTTGCCGGCGTCGTCGCCATTGATGTTGCTGAGATCGGCCTGAACCTGCGTGATCATCGTGCGCAGATCGGTCTGCGACAACGCCATGTTGTCGAGGTAGGCGCGCTCGGCGCTGGTTTGCGAGCGGTTCTGCTTGAGCGTCTCGGTCAGCTTGCTCAAGGTGTCGTCGCGCAGGGTCTGCAGCTTTGCTTGCAGGTCTTTCGGCGCCGAGAGCACGGCCTTCAGACCCGTGGGCGTGAGCTTTGGCAGGTATTGACCGTCGAACGACAGCTGCTCGCCGCCGATCGTGATCGGCTGAGCCTGGACCGTGCTCAGGCAGGGCTGCAGCGTCTTGGCGAAATACGACGGCAGCCACTGGCCCCTGCGCAGCGCGCCGAACAGCTCGAGGACGCGACCGAGCTCACCGTGGTTGGCGGTGCCGGTCGAGTGGTGGAAAAACACGGTCCGATCGAGGGTTTCCTTCGGTAGCGACGTCCAGGGTTTGGCGGCCGTCCACGCCTTGCCCCCGATCGTCATGGTACCTGGCGTCATCGACAGGTCCATCGGATCCGAATGGTTGACCGTGCCCGACGCAAACGAAGCGGGCAGGTCATACGTGCCCGGGACGTTGACGTTGAGGGCGTCTCCACTCGCCGACATCGACAAGATGAGGAACTGGGCGCCCGTGGTGTCGCCACAGGAGTCTTGCGCTCGCACTGACTTGGGGTCGAGCAAGAACGAGATGGGCAAACCGGTGGCCATGGCGCGCAGGCCGAGCAAGCCCGCCCCAGCGAGCGTGCCCTGCATCAAACGACGGCGATTCAAGATGCTCATGATGCTTCCCATGCTCCTAGAGCCCCACCGCGACGGAGGTAGGCGACAAGCAGGCGATGACGAAGGTCGATTTCAGTGCGTCGGTGGGCGAGGCGCCTTCAGTGACGGCGGCCGCGTAGTGTTCTTGCAGCAGCTGCGTGACGGCGGGGTTGTTCGGGTCTGCCGCCGTGATGCCCATGATGTTCTCGACGAAATCGGTGATGGCGGAGTCTTTCTTCGCGCTCGAGTAGCGGCTCATTGGCATCTTGTCGATGGTCAGGCTCGCCGCATAGCTGCAAAGCGACTCGCTGGCCCCGCGATAGAACGGCGTTTGCGCGGTCGACAACGCGGGCGCGTCCGCACCGCGCAGGTAGCCATCCAGGGGAATGTTGTTGGTCACGGCGGTGGCCGTGGTCTTGTCGGGGATGCCGACGCACAGGTTCGTCGTCAGCTTGAGGCGGTTGGTGAGCGCCGCGCATAGGTGATCTTGGCGAGCGATGCTGACCGTCTCGCCCACGTCGGTGCGGCTCTTGGTGATGGACTCGCCCGTCACCAGCGGTGACGAAAACAGCTCGAGCACCAAGGTGTGAAAGTCGAAGCCCGACTCGGTGAAAGCCTGAACGACGCGAACGAACTCGGGGTCGTCTTCGGTGCAGCCGCTCGAGTTGGCGTAGTAGCAGAGCTTTTGTGCCCACGCGACCGGGTAGAGCGGGTGCTGCACGAGGGCGGTCGCAAAGTCGTCGAGCGAGGTAAGCGGCGAGGTCTGTCCCAGGTAGTCGAAAGTCGCGGTCGAGAACACCTGCGCCGGGTCGTGCTGCGCGTGATACGAGTACGTGTACGCTTGGCGGAAGACGTTCCGCATCGGGTCCATCGTCTGGTGGCAGCTGTAACAGGGGCTCGTGGGGTCGGAGTGCTGGCCGTCTTTCCCGTTGTCGAGCACGGTGGCTGTGCCCTTGTCGACCGGGTTGATGCTGCGGCCGAGGCCGACGATCAGGGCTTGGTTCAGCGTGCCGCGATGCTGGTTGCTGTTGTTGCTGGGCCAGTTTGCAAAGAAGGCGGGCGTGGTGAAGTAGCCGACGCGCGGCGTGCGCACGACGATCTCGTTGGCCTGGCGTAGGGTTGGCAAATCGTAGAAGGGCGTCAGCTGCTCGCCCTCAGCGGCTAGTCGCACCGTGACGGGGCGCCAGATCGCGTCTTGCGCGGTGACGTTGGGCGAGGTGAAGCTCATGCCGCCCGTGCAGTTGTAGCTGTAGAGGTTCTTCTTATCTGCGGGCACGTCTTCGGGGATCGTGATCTTGGGCGGCCCCTCGGGGTCGAGCCCGTCGTTGACGACGCCGCGGCTCGTGGCGTGGCCGAACAGCGCCAAGAAGCCCGCGCCGACGCTGGGGTATTTGCGCTGGTTGTAGGTGACCTTGACCTTCATTGCGTTGCCGGTTGCCGCGTCAGTCACGACGTGGCCGGTCTCGTCGAGCTGCGGCACGTCGCAACTGAACGCCATCGGCACCGCAAAGTGCATGAAGTCCGGGCTCGTCGGATCCATCGTCGCCGTGAGCGGAATGGGCGCGTCGGCGCGGTACGTGATCCAGAAGGGTTGCGTCGTGCTGAGCGTGCCGTCAGGCATCGGCAGGCTGATCGATGCCTTGTTCGCGTCGTCGACCTGCGCCTGGTCGAGCGCCAGGTAGAGCGACATCAACGCCGGCGTCATCATGAAGGTGTGCGTGGTGACGGTTTCGGTGAACGGCTTGGCGTCGGCGATGAGCTTCAGCGCGGTGCGTGCCATCGACTCTTGTGCCTGCGCGAATACCGGCAGATTGCTGAGGTTGTCGATGCCGAGCTGGTCGGCGAACTCGTTGTGCGTGATCTGAGTCTGCTGGAACGCCTTACTGAAGAACGTGCCCAGCTTGGCTTGCGCCTCCGGCTTGACGAACCAGGCGTCGACCATGTCTTTCAGCGCGGCCGGCTCGGCGGTTACGGACGCGATTTCTTCTTCGGTCGCAGGCAAACCGAGCATCAGGTTCTTCACTTTGGCCACGTAGATGCGCGCCGGCACCGCCTCGAACGGGAACTGCGGCGGCTGCTCGTCGGGAGGCAGTGTGCTGGAAGTACCGCCAGAGCCGCTCGAGCCTGCCGTGGCCGAGGACGAGGCAGCCGAGGCTTCCGGTTTGGTCTTCACGTCGAGCGAGCCATTACAGGCCATCGCTACGGCACCACTGCCGAGCGCCACAGCAGCCAACGATCGCTTCAAGCTGACCCGCATCAACGACTCCTTCCGCGCACCGAAAAGTTCGGTACGCGAGACAGAACGGGGATTGTCACACGCAATGCCACGCGAGGCTAAGCCAGTAGGCTTGTTTACTAGACGGCTCGGAAAATTATCGGCAGCCCGTAGCGACGTACAATGTGCGCAAGCCGCGTTGAACAGGGCACACGCGCCCTACACCTATGTGAGTGCCCGCACCTGGCGTGTTTCGTGAGATCGAAGCCGCGAATCCTCCATGGCTTTGCATTCACGCGGTCGATTGTGCGCGACAGAGTAGCGCCCTGTGGAACAGGCAGCAGGCGCCAGCCCCCACGCTTGCCATGATCACCGCCGACGGCTGAAGTCGCGCTCGCGCGGCCCGGATGCTCAGCCGCGCGGCCAGACCCTGCGATCGTCCACGTAGATCGCGGCGACCATCTCTGGCTTGAGGGTCATCCTGCGCCCTCGCCCGGGCGAAAGCAGCGCCTCGGGCTGTAGCTCGCGGACGCGGTAACAGACGATAAAACCGTCTTCGAGCCCCTCGAAGCTCATGCCGCCGAAACCGACGCGGGCACTGCCCTTCGTGTCGTCCGCGAAGACGATCTGGTCGGTTGGGAGCGGCACCTTGCTGCCATCAGCGAAGACCACGCGGGTGCCCGGCGGTCCGTTTTGAAGGATGGGCAGCTTCGGAACGAGGTCCGGATCGCGCTCCAGCCTCGTTTCGGCGACGAACTCGATCAGCAATGGAAACTCGCTCATGGTGGCGAGTCTACAGCATGAGCTCCCTGTTTGAGTCTTCGTCGAAGAGCTGACGTCGAACGAGGCGCGACCACGAAAGCGTTCGACGCGCCGGTGACGCGACTCTGCGGGCGACGGATCTGTTGGCAACCGGTCGGGATTCCTGCGGTGCTCGCTGCCTGCGGCAGCTCCGCTCCTCGGGACCTTGTGAACGGAGGCGTGTGGGCTGCAGCTTGCTGCGCGTCGCTCGGCGACGATGGGCAGACGCTGCGAACCCTCCGCGGTGCAGCTTGCCGTGCGTCGGGATCTACCGTTGGGCCGTGAAGGTGCGAAATCCCTCCAAAGCAAAACGCCCGGTCGTTTTGCGAGCCGGGCGTTCCTTTTACGATTCTGCGGAGAGGGCGGGATTCGCTCGCAGGAGCTGAGCGCGCAGCGCGAAGCGGACAGACTGAAGAGCGCCCGAAAAGCAAAACCCGCCAAGGGGCGGGTTTTAGCGGAGAGGGCGGGATTCGAACCCGCGCTAAGATTTCTCCTAGGCCCGCTTAGCAAGCGGGTACCTTCGGCCACTCGGTCACCTCTCCAGGCACTTCGCGGAAGGAGCGCGAAGGTAGCCGCAGGCTGGCGCGCGTCAAGGGAAACGTCCCCGAACGAGGCCGTCAGAGGCCAAATCGGCCTGGCGCCCGGGAAGTGCCGGGAACCATTGGGTGTTTACGGGTCGTTTGGCGGCCGTCTAGGGTTCCCCTCATGAGCAACAGGGGCTGGGTAGTCGTTTCGTTGGCGTTGGGCTTGGGCCTTTCGGCGTGCATCTCGCTCGGCGCTGGCGCCGACGAGGATGGAGGCGACGGCAGCTTGAGCATCGACGCGCTTTCGGTGACCCCCGAGGCGGTCGCGGATGGCGAGTCCTTCGAGGTCACCTGGAAGGTCTCGCACACGAACAAGACGGGCTACGTGACCGAGATGGGGTTGTACGTTGGCACTGCGGACGAGCTGGTGGATGGCCAGCGCGATTCTCGACGGCTGTTCGATGAAGCCACGACGGCTGGCGTGGCGAACGGCGCAGACAACCGGAGCATTACCTGCACGCGCACGGGCACGATCGTCAAATGCGGAGAGACGAACGGCGGGCGCGACATCGCGGGCGAGACTGCCTTCACGTTCCGAGCCTGCACGAGCTACGTGCTCAGCACGGACGAAGTCTGCGAGACGCGCGCCGTGTCGCTCACCTTCCCGTAAGGCTCGGAAGCCAACGTTACTTTGGCGCGCGCTTGCGGTAGTGCAGCCAGCGCAGCTGCATGGGGGCGTTGCCGCGCTGCATCCGATAGCAGTTCAGCCCCTGCGACCAGCTCTCGAACCAACTCGTGGGTGGCCAACCCTCGCTCGGTTGGTTCGCGCGCTCGAAGTCGTGCACCGAGTCGTCCGAGACTTGGGTTAGGCCCAGGCCGCGCGTTGCTTTGGCGAGCTCAGGGCGCGTAAACAGCGTGCTCCAAGCGACCTGCGACAGCTCGCGCCCGCTGGTCGTCGGCTCGAAATCAGCGTCCGCCAAGAAGGCGTTCACGAGCAGTGAGCCGCCGGGGCGGATCCAGACGGCTACGCGCTCGAAGAAGGCCCGTAGCTCGGCCGCGCCGCGGAAATGGCTAGTCACCTCGGAGCAAACCACGAGCGCATACTTGGCGCGCGGCAGCCGTAGCGTGTCCGCAAAGACGCTGCTTTGAATGACTTGGATGGGCAAGCTCTCGGCGGATGCAGCTGCGCGTAGCGCGTCGCAAAAGGCCGGCGTTAGCTCGAGAGCCTCGACCTTGAAACCGGCCCGAGCCAGCGCGAGCGCGTTGCGACCCGTACCCGCGCCGACGTCGAGAATGCGTTGGCGTGCCGGCTTACCCAGGCTCGCGACGACCTGCAGGAGCTTGGCGTCGGCGTTCGCGCCGAACGGCGGTGGCCCTTCGGAGGTCTCCCATTTAGCGTACTCGGCTTCGAGTGAGCCGTCCTCCAGCCAGATCTTGTAGTCGACGCCGGTGCCGGGTGGGGCTTCTGGCTCCCAGCGCACGTGGATGCGTGCGTGCGGCGAGCGCTCGAACCCCGCCTGGAGCCGCGGCTCCAAGAACGCGCGCAGCGACGCCAGCTCGTCGCGCGAGAACTTCTTCCCCATGGCCGCGAACAGCGACGACAAGCGGCGGAGGTAGTGCTCGAGCAGCGACGGAGCCGCTGGAAACGAGATGCTGCCCTCGCTGCGGACGCGCCGATCCAGCGCGGCCACCAAGGCCCTTTGTGCCGCGCCCGACGAGATGGCCCGACGACGCGCTGTCACTCAGCCGAATCCGGCCCGAGCCCGCAACGGCTCACGGCCGCTTGGCGTCCTTGTGGCCCGCTTTGATGTCGCCCGCGGCCTTGCCGACGTCGACCCCGCCCTTGATGGCGGTCCCCTTGTCACCGGCTTTGATGGCGCCGCCAGCCTTGCCGGCGTCGACCTTCTCGCCTTTGAGCATGGGCGCCTTGTCAGCGCTACCGGCTTTGCCAGCGGCTTCGCCCGCCTTGTTGTCCTTGTGGGCGGCTTTGTCGGCAGCGCCGGCTTTGCCAGCGGCTTCGCCTTTGATTTCGCCGACCTTGTTGTCTTTGTGGGCGTTGGCTTTGTCGGTAGCACCGGCTTTGCCAGCGGCTTCACCTTTGATTTCGCCGACCTTGTTGTCTTTGTGGGCGTTGGCTTTATCGGCGGCGCCTGCTTTGCCGGCGGCTTCGCCTTTGATTTCGCCGGTCTTTTGGGCGGCCTTGCCGGCGCCAGCTTTGTCGACGCTGTTCGCTTTGCCCGAGGCTTCACCCTTGATGTCGCCGCGGGGCGCTGCGCTCTTTTCGGCGGCACCACGCGCCACTGGCGCAGGTGCCGCAGACTTTTCGGCCGCGCCCGCGGACGTCACCCCCAGGCCCAAAGCCAACGCCAGGGTCGCCGGTCGAGTACGAGAACGAACAGCCATGCCACCAGTCTATCGCCGCCGGTAAAGCTGGGCAACGCTCGCGCGCTCAGCGCTTTTTTGCAGAGGATCCAAGTCAGTCAGCACGCTGTCAGTGAACGTGACCGAGCTCCCAAATGGGGTGCGCGTGGATCTCGTAGCTAGCGGGGACGCCAGGTATGGGCGGCCCGCTGCCGTGCCGTCCCCAGATCGGCAGGCTGCAGAACACGACGGTGGCGGCGAAGACGAGCCCCGCGAAAACGAGACCTCGCCGCCCCGTTGCCGTTTGTTGCTCGCGCCGCAACGACCACAGCGTCCGCAGCTGCAAAGCGAGCGACGCCAGCGCGAGCGGCCAAGCGATCGAAATGACAGGCAGAAGCCAAGCCACGAACATCAGCCCAACGCAAAACGCCGTCTTCACAACGTGCTGCATGTTCGCTCGCTCAGCCTACGCTCTGTCGCACGTAACGTCACCGCACGGCTCTACGTCACTGCTGCGTGAAGCAGCATCGTCCGGATGCTGGTCTTCCCCTGGCGCGCGAGTTGGGGCATCACTCAATGTCTTTCGCAGCAATCCGTGCCGCGTTGTACCCGCACATGCCGTGCACGCCGGCGCCAGGATGCGCGTAGCTCGAGCACAGGTAGAGCCGATCCACCGGCATGCGGTAGCGGAAGTACGGAAACGCGGGGCGGAAGAGCAGCTGGCGGTTCCAAGCGTTGGAGCCGCCGCCCAGATCGCCGCCGAGCAGGTTGGCGTTCGTACGCTCGAGGTCGTTGGGCGCGTGGGCTTTGCGTGCCAGGACGAGCGAGCGGAAGCCAGGCGCGAGACCTTCGATCCGTTCGACGATGCTATCGGCGAAGCGCTCGCGCGCGGCGTCCCAACCGCCAGGCAGCTCGGAGGGCACGCGCGAATACACGTACAAGGTGTGGGCGCCCTGCGGAGCGCGGGTGCGGTCGATCAGGCTTTGTTGGCCGATCACCAAGTAGGGATTGTCGGGCAGCTTGCCGGCTCGCACTTCGCGCACGAAACGCGACAGATCGTCCAAGCTTTCGCCGGCGTGCACGACTGCGCTTTGGCGCGCTTGCGGCACCGTCCACGGCACGGCGCTGCTGAGCGCCAAATCGAGCTTGAAGGTGCCGAAGCCGAGCGGGAACTTTTGCATCTTGCGCAAGAGGCCGCCGGGCACGTGCGTGCTTTCGAGCAGATTCAAGAGCAAGCTGGGCGCCGACGTGTCGGCCAACACCGCGCGCGTCGCGTGGATTTGCTCGCCATTTTCTAGCACCACCCCCGTTGCGCGACGGCCGTGCGTGACGACGCGCGTGACGCGCGAGCCGAGCCGCAAGCGCCCGCCGTGCCGCTCGAGCAACGTGAGCATGGCGTTGGTGACGCTCTGCGCGCCGCCGCGCGGTACCGCGTAGCCGCCCGTAGACGCGGTGAGGCCGAGCATGTAGCCGAGCCCAGCCCCAAACCAGTCGTCGGGTCCCACGTCGACGTGAAGCGCCAGCCCGGGCAAGACGCGTCGCGCTGCCTCGCTTTCGAACAGCCCGCGCGACAGTCGGCGTCCGCTCTTGGCGAACATACTTGCGATGCGCAGCAGGTTCAAAGCGCCGAGCCGAAGCGCCGGGCCGAGCGCCGGAAACGGGTCCATCAGCGCTTCGAGCAGCCGCGGCTCGATAGCGCGGTGAAAGGCTGCCAGTCTGCGCCAGGCTCGGCCGTCGGCGTCGCTGCCAAAGTGCAGCGCGCCCACGTCGGTATCGCGAGCAATGCAGGCGTAGCTGCCGTCGAGCGCGGGGTGGCAGCTCTCCAGCTCGGCGTTCTGCCAAACCAACCCCACTCCTTCCAAATCGAGCTGGCGGAAGGCCGGGCTGCTGCGCCCGAACGGAAAGAAGCCAGCGCCAACGTCGTGAATGAAGCCGGGCCGCGTCGATTCTTCGCTGCCCAGCGCGCCGCCTGGCCGGCGCGGATTGGCCTCCAGCACCAGCACGCGGTGGCCACGTTTGGCCAGCGTGCAGGCTGCTGTCAGGCCGTTCGGGCCCGACCCAATCACCACGACATCCGGGTCCTTCAAACCGGGGGCAGACTACCTCAGCCGTAGGCTCGCGCTGCCACTCAATCCTCAATCCCCACGCCTCAATCCTTTCCGGTGGCTTGCGGAGGCGGCGATCCTTCGCTAACCAGCGCTGTGGCGAAAAAACGCAAACCGAGCGCACCCCTGGCCCCTTTGACGGGCAAGCAAAAGAGCTTTCTGCGCTCGCTCGCGCACAAGCTGAAGCCAGTGGTTCAGGTCGGCCATCAGGGTGCGACCGAAGGCGTGCTCGCCGCCGTCGAGGTCGCGCTCGAGCGACACGAGCTGATCAAGGTGAAAGTTTCCGGCGAATCCGAGACCGACGTGGTCGAGGTCGCGCCGGCGCTCGAGCAAGGGACGCGCAGCCAGGTGGCGCAGATCATCGGCCACACGGTGGTCTTGTACCGGCGCCGCGAAAAGGACCCCAAAATCGTGCTGCCGCGCATCAAGCCTGGCAAAGACGCGGCCGCCAAGCCGCCGCGTCACGTGCCCGGCGAGACCTCGGTGTTCGGGGACGATGACGACGACGATGCTCAGGACTTCTCGGACGACGACGACGACGACCTGGAGTAGGGTAACCAGCGTGAAGAAGTCGACTCCCGAGCGCGTGGCGCGGACGCAATCTCCAACCAACTTGGCCTGGCTCGACCTGGAGATGACTGGCCTGAATCCGCAAGAGGACGTCATCTTGCAAGCCGCGCTGATCATCACCGACGCGCAGCTCACCGTGCTCGAAGAGTTCGTGTGCGACGTGTGGCAGCCGGACGCGCTGCTCGGTCGCATGGTGCCGTTCGTCAAAGAGATGCACGAAACGACGGGCCTGACCGAGCGCGTCAAGAAGTCGCGCGTCGACTTGCTGGTGGCCGAGCGCAAGCTGCTGGAGCGCGTCGCCGGCTGGTGCGCCTATCCTGCCGTTTTGTGCGGTAACACCATCGGGCAGGACAAGCGCTTCGTGGACCAGTGGATGCCGGGGCTCTCCGGCTACCTGAGCTATCGCACCATCGACGTGACGTCGGTGAAGCTACTGGCCAAGGCTTGGTACGGCGAAGAAGCCGTGTTCGAGAAGCCCGTGAAGGGCGAGCACGACGCGCTGGTCGACATCAAGAACTCCATCGCCGAGCTGAGCCACTACCGCGCGACGGTCTTCAAGACGCCCTGAGCGCCACCGCGCAGCCGCTTGGCTTCGTCGACCATGGCCAAAAACTCGCGGCGATCGCCGTGGGGGTCTTGGCCGATGGCGCCGGCCGCCAGAGCGCGGGCGCTCTCGAGCGAGCTCTGCTTCACGTCCGCGGAGCCGCGCAGCACCAGCGCAACGTTGGCGACCGCGACGCCAAAGCGGTAGTCGTCGGAGGCCTGGTCGATGGGTTTGGTGCTGTCCGCGACGACGACGCTGAACTTGGTGCTGACGTCACCTTGTGGTGGCTTGTAGCGCACGCTGACGGTCATCAGCTCGGCTGAAGCGGCGGCGGCCGAGGGCGTGCCGGGCGCTTGGTACTTCAACGGATCGACCGACGGCAAGGCCGGTGCCGCTGAGCCCACGGGCACGATTTCGTATAGGGCCGTCACGGTGTGACCCGCGCCAATCTCCCCCGCGTCTTTCTTGTCGTCGTTGAAGTCTTCCTTGGCCAAGAGCCGATTTTCATAGCCAATCAGCTTGTAGCTCGCGACCTTGAGCGGGTTCATTTCGACTTGCAGCTTGACGTCCTTGGCGATGGTCACGAGCGTCGAGCCGGCCTCGCGCACCAGCACTTTGCGAGCCTCCGTCAGCGTGTCGATGTAGGCGTAGTTGCCGTTGCCTTTGTCGGCCAGCATCTCCATCGTCGAGTCCTTGGTGTTGCCGGTGCCAAAGCCGAGCACGGTCAAGAAGACGCCGCTCTTGCGCTTGTCTTCGATTAGGCGAGTCAAGGCGCCTTCGCTGGTGGTGCCGACGTTGAAGTCGCCGTCGGTCGCCAAGATCACGCGGTTGATGCCGCCCTTTTTGAACTGCTGCTGCGCGACCGAGTACGCTAGCTGAATGCCTTCGCCGCCGTTGGTGGAGCCGCCAGCTTCCAGGCCGTCCAAGGCCTTCAAGATCTTGCCGCGCTGGCTGCCGGGCGTGGCGGGCAACACGAGCCCGGAGTTGCCGGCGTAGACGACGATGGCGATCGAGTCTTGGGGGCGCAGCGACTCGGTCATCAGCGCCAAACCGCGCTTCACCAGCGGCAGCTTGTCCGCGGACATCATCGAGCCCGAGACGTCGAGCAGGAACACCAAGTTGCGCGGGGGCACGTTCTCTTCGCGGATTTCCTGACCCTTGATGCCAATGCGCACCAGCTTGTGCGCGCTGTTCCACGGGCACGAGGTGACCTCGGTGTTGACCGCGAAAGGCGTGTTGCCGCTCGGCTTGGCGTAGTCGTAAGAGAAATAGTTCACCCACTCTTCGATACGAATCGCGTCTTTGGGCGGCAGCGTGCCTTCGGCCAAGATGCGGCGCGAGTTGGAGTACGAAGCCGTGTCGACGTCGACCGAGAACGTGCTGAGCGGCTGGCTCTTGACGGCCAAGAACGGGTTTTCGGTGATGTGTGCGTAGTTTTCGGTGTTCATCTCCGCATCGCGCTCGACGGGAGCGGCGGTGGGCGCCGGGGGAGGAGCCAGCACGGAGTTCGCTTGAACGCGTGCACGCGGCCCCGTGTGGCTGCCGCCGAGGCGGCCAATGCCGGCGCCGATACCCCCGCCGCCCATGCCGCTACCCTTCAGCGACAAACCGCCCAGCGATCCCGACGGAGACGCCGACGTGGCCTTGGACGGCGCGTTGCTCTCTTTCTTCTTTTCGGCGGGGGCTTCAGCCGCGGGCGGCGGCGGAGCGGCCGGTTCCGGTGCGGCTTCATCGAGAGCCTGGCCAGGTGAGGCGGCCGAGTCGGGCTTGGGAGCGCTCTGAGCGCCGTCGTTGCGCGCCACCACCTGGCTGGGCTCGCGCGAGCGTTCTGCGGCTTTTTGGCTGGGAGAGCACCCCGCCAGCAGCGAAAGCGCCACCAAACCCACGATAGACCTACGAAAACGCGAGAAAATACGCACCGACGGCGCCGCCACGGCAATCATGTGAAACCTCCAAAAAGAACGAACTGGCGATTACAGACGCCGGTAAACGCTGAAAGTTCTGTCGAACTTACAGGGAAGGTTTTGGCAATGATTGCGGTAGCGGACCCGCCAGCGGCGCCGCTGCTCGGTTACTGGGTCTGTAGGCAGTTCTTGGGCAGCGTGCAGGTGCCGGTCGCGGCGCAGCAGGTCGTGCCGGTTGCGCAGAGCACCGTGCTCTCCACACACTGACCCTTCACGCACTTGTTGGTGGTGCAGGAGGAAGGGAGGCCAATCACCGCGTTGGTGATGACGCGCGTGTTGCAGTCGACGTCGGCGTTGCAAGTCTGGACGCAGCCCTGGGTCGCGTTGCACGAATAGCCCTTGCCGCACGCGCCGCTGTCCGGCGTGTGCGTGCAACCGGCGGAGCCGCAGACGTCCTTGGTGCAGGGGATGAGGTCGTCGCATTCCGTGTCAGCGCAGCATGCGCCGCAGCCGCTGCCGTTCGCGCAGCACGTGGTGCCAGCCGCGCAGTCGTCGAAGTGACACGAGCCCTCGAGGCATTTGCCGTTGCTTTGGCAGGCGTTCGGCTTGCAGTCGGTGTTCACCGTGCAGTCGGGCGCCGCCACGCACTTGCCCTGCGCCACATCGCACAGATCCCCCTCGGGACACCGCTCTGCCTTGGGGGTATTGCTGCAGGTACCGCCTCCGCATTGATCCTCGGTGCAGCCGATGTGGTCGTCGCAGTCCACGGCGTTGCAGCACGAGCCGCAGGTGGCGCTCAGGCCGTCGGCGCTCGGGCAGCACTGCTGGTCTTTGCCGCACAGCGGCACCACGCTGCATTTGCCGTCTTCGCACGAGCCCACGGTGCACGGATCTTTGTCGGTGTCGCACTGCGAGTCGTTGCAGCACGCCGCACAGCCGATGCCTTCGCAGCACAGTGTGGCGCCTTCCTGCTTGCAGAAGTCATGCTGGCAAAAGCTGTCGACGCAAGAATCGGCGGTGCAGGGGGCGCCGTCGTCGCACACGCTCGGCGCTTCGCCGGCCAACCCGGTGCAGGCCTTGCGCGCCACGCAGTTCTCCTTGGTGGAGCAGTACTCGGAGGCCGCGCAAGAAGCGTCGTTGGGCACGAACATGCACTGCCCGGCGAAGCAGGTGTTGGTGGTGCAGCTGACGCCGTCGTCGCAGTCGGCGTCGTCGCAGCATTGCGCGCACTCGCCGGTACAGCACTTCTCCGAGCCGGGGCAGCGCGGGGACGCGTCGCACGTGCCGTCGGGGTTACAGCGATCGAGGGTGCAGACGTTCTTGTCGTCGCAGTCTTCGGGCCCGCTGCACGACCTGTTGACGCTGCCGCCCGCGCCGGTCCCAGCGCTGGCGCCGCTGCTCGTGCCGGAGGAGCTCGACGTACCAGCGGCGCTCGACGTTCCGGCGCTGCCGGTGTCGTCGCTGCCGGTGAACGCGCTGCCGCTGCAGCCGCTGCTGGCGAGCCCGGGGGGCAAGGCACACATCAGCGCCAAAAGTACGAACTTGGGCTTGAAGAAGCTCACGGCGATCTCCTCGGCAAAGTAAGAGTGACGCCCACGACGTGGGCGGTCGGGTCGAGTATAGCAGCCTCACAAACTGCCGAGAATCAGGCCGAAAACGTGTGCATTCTCCGCCGCTTACTCGGCCGGGCCCGCGCCTTCCCGCAGGCGGGCCGGCCCGTCGCGCTGGCGCGGCTTCCAGTCCAGTCACCGGTCTGGCAAGCTCACGAGTTATGGCTAGGCTTGGCTTTTGGATTCGTGGGGTCGGCGGAGCGTTGGCGCTGGCGCTGCTCGTGAGCGCGTCGCCCGCACATGCCGACGAGGCCATTCCCGAAGACGCGAAGCTCTACTTCAAGAACGGCGTGGAGCTGATCCAGGGCCAGTCGCCGAACTACCAAGACGCGTACTACCAGTTCAAGCTGGCTTGGGAGAAGAGCAAGAGCTGGAAGGTGCTCAGCAACTGGGGCCTCTGCGCGCTGAAGCTGGAGCGCGACGGAGAAGCCATCTGGGCGTACACCGAGTACCTCAAGCAGAAGGACATCGATCCGGACGAACGCAAGGAGTTGGAGCGCGATCTGCTCCTCTTGAACGGCAACGCCGCCAGCGTCACGCTCGCTTCGGACGTTGGCGACGTCGAGATCGTCGACGCGCGCGCCGGATCGTCGGTCCCGCCGCAAAGTTACCGTTTGGAGGGCGGCAAGCTGGCGCTGCGGTTGCGGGCCGGTTCGCACACGCTGACAGCCTCGTCCCAGGGCAAATCGCTACGCTGGGAGGTGACGTTGTCGCCCGGGCGCACGGCCGAGCATCGCTTCGATTTCGCCGCCCCGCAGGCAGCGCCGGCGGCAGTAGCGCCAACTGCGGCGCCGCCAGCGATCGCACCGCCTGCGAACGCGCCGCCCCCCGCGCCGGTGCCCCCTAGCAGTGGCACGCTGCGCACCGTCGGCTACGTGGTAGCTGGCGTCGGCGTGCTGGGCCTCGGCGGCGGTGTGCTCATGGGCATGCAGGCCAAGTCTCAAGAGAGCGAAACGCGTGACAAGTGCAAGGAGCTGCCCGTGATTGGCTTTAGCTGCGGCGTGAGCACGCGCGACGATTTCGACGCTGCCCAGCAGAAAGCGCGCCTCGCCAACGTGTTCCTGATCGCAGGCGGTGTCGTCGCTGCAGGTGGCGCGGTCATGATCATAGTGGGCGGCCCCAAAGAACGAGAGCGCTCCGCTAGGTTGGCCCTGAGCCCCGTGATCGGCCCGCGCGACGCAGGCGTCTTTGCCAGCGGGATTTTTTGAAATGAACCGCATGTACAAGAATCGTGGTGGCTCCGGGTTCGTCGTAGCCTGCAGCATCGTCGCGGCTTGCTCCGTCGACACCAGCGACGTGCATTTCGTGCCAGACGAAGCGCTGAGTGGCGCTGGCGTCGCCAACCTGGGCGGCGTCCTCAACAAGGGCGGCGCGCTGAACCAAGCCGGCGACAGCATCGACGGTGGCGAGCCCAGCGGTGGCACGCCGAGCACGGGCGGAACCACGAGCAAAGGCGGAACCACGAGCACCGCCGGCAAGCCAGCTGGCGGCAGCAGCAGCGGCGGTCCGAACGGTGGCAGCCCGGCTGGCGGCGGTCCGAACGGCGGCGCGGGTGCTGGAGGCGCTCCACCCGTCGCGGGCTATCCGTGCACCAGCGTACGACCCGGCAAACTGCTCGCTGACTTCGACAAGCTCACGAGCCCGCTGGACACGTGGAAGGACCCCACCCTCTCCCTCAGCCTCGGGTTTTACACCTATCCGCCGGAGGCCCCGCCGAACATCAAGGTGGGCTCCGGCAACCTCACGGTCGAAGCCAGAGCAGTGAACCAGCCTGCCGGCTTCGGACTCTGGTTGTCGCCGTGCGCCGACGCCAAGGGCGCTGGTTTCAACGCGCTCACCTTCACGGTCAGCGGTACCTGGTCGAAGGGCTCGGACATGTTTTTGAGGGTGGGCATTCACTCCAACGCCACCACCTTCGCGGACCCGATGTTGCAGTCGGGCGGCTGCGTTCCCCCGATGGGCCAGGACATAACGTTCTGCCGGCCCGCGGCGACCGAGGTCAAAATATCGCCGTTGGGCATGATGCCTCCGGCTGGTCCCATCGTCCTCCCTTTCTCGTCGTTCAGAAACGGCAACCCGGCGGTGCAGCTCGACGCGACCCAGATCAAGTCCATCGAGTGGGGCTTCATCTACCTGAATGGTGACCCCGCGTTCAGCGCCACCGTCGAAATCGACGATGTCGGTTTTCTGTGAGCGTTGCGTAGCCAAGAGCAATGCCGCGAAAGCGGCGCCGCTCTAGGCAATTTCGCGGCGCTCGGCGCTGCCGTCCGGCGACACGACCAGGTACGGCGAGCCCTTGCGGTAGGTGTACGAAAAGGAGGCTGAGTTCTTGTAGCCTTCGGCTTCGTCTTCGCAGTGCGTGTGACCGAAGACCACCAAGCGCGCGCCCGTGACCCGCCGCACCCGCTCGGCGCCCTCGTACAGCCGCTTTTGCGGCAAACTGGAGTAGCGATCGACGCCCTTCTTCACCGAGCGATGCAGGTACAGCGCGCTCGACAGCGCCAGCGCGCCGCTCACCACGCCAAGGGGGCCTCCGAACAGCATGCGCGTCGCGCCACCCGCGACCGCCAGCGTCGCGAGCACGCGATCGAAGTAGAGTCGATAGAACGTCCGCTCGAAGTCTTCGTGCGTCGGGCGCGGTAGCTCCGCCAGTAGCTGCAGCACGACGTCCTCGGTCAAGTCGTTGCGCTCGGCGAAGGCGCCTAGCTCGGTCGTACCGCGGGCCTTCTCGGCGCTCAGCCGCTCGGGCACGGCGGCTTCGGCGGTCAGCCGGCTTGCGACCAGGAAGTAGTGCGCCACGATCAGCGGCGCGCGGCCGCGGAAGGTCTTGATAGCGTGAGTGAAGCCCTGCAGCGGCGTCGTGTGGTGCGCGTGGGCGAACGTGAAGGCGTCGTGCGGTGACAGGAAGCGCCGCGTCAGCGAGATGCCGAGCGGCTCGGTCTCGGGCGACCACATTGCCAGCGGGTGTGCGGGCGCGTTGTCAGGGTCGTGGGCGTGTCCGTGCTCCACGTGCACGTCGCCACGGCGAATGAACCAAGGCTCGATGCGAAGGCGCGCGTCGGCGCTCAAGCCGCACAGCTCCAAGACGCGCTCGCGCGTGCCGCGACTGACGACACCGGCGTCGTGGTTGCCGCCGATGAACGTCAGCGCGTGCCCGCCCGCTAGGTGCTGCTGCATGGCGCTGACCAGCTCGGGGTAGCTGCGCAAGATGCTTTGCACCGACTCGGCGGGATCTCGACTCGGGACATCTAGCGACAAGTTGAAAATGTCCCCGGCCAGCACGACCTCGTGGCCTGCGTGCGTCTGGAACAGGCGTGCCAATCTTGCCGCGCTGCGCTCGGAGCCCGCTTGCTCCAGGTGCACATCGCTCGCGATGGCGAGTGGTTCGCTCGTCCGAGTCATTTAGGTCACAGTCTTTTCCGCTGATGGCCGAGCGCGCAAGCGTCATTCAGCTCGCACAGAGCTTCCCCCGGCGGCCGTTAAGTGTATGCTCCCGGCGTTCATGCACGGCGCTTGGCAGCGACTTGGTACTTCGGTTGGCATTGCAGCTTCGTCCGCCGCGAACTTGCTGTGGCCGCTCCTCGAACGCTACGCGGAGGTCAAACAAGGCAAGCCGATGCAGCCCAAGTGGGCGCCGGCGCCGCTGATCCGCAAGCAAGAGCGCACCTTTCCGACGTTGGGCTGGCCGCGCGAGACCGACTCGCTGTGCCCCGAGTGCACCAAGCAGGCGCGCGCCAAAGTGCTGTCCGGTGACCAAGACTTGGCTGCCTTCATCGCCAGCAACCCCGGCGAAATTCGCGCCAAGATCATCGAGCGAGACGGTCGCGTGCTGATGGTCAAGGAGTGCCCGACGCACGGGCTCTTCGAAGACGTACTGAGCGTCGACCCCGCTTTCCTGGCGCGCATCGAAAATCTGTTTCCAGGGCGCGATTATCTGTCGCCCAAGTCCAAGCTGCGCGACCACGGCAGCTCGACCATCAAGTACGGTCGTGGCTCGGTCTTGACGGTCGACCTGACCAACCGCTGCAACATGATGTGCGATCCGTGCTTCATGGACGCCAACCAGGTTGGCTTCGTCCACGAGCTCGGCTGGGAAGAAGTGCAGCAGATTCTGGACGACAGCCTGAGCGTGCAGCCACGCCGGCAAATGTCGGTGCAGTTCTCGGGCGGCGAGCCCACGCTCAGCCCGCATTTTCTTCGCGCTATCGAGTACGCGCGTGACGTGGGCTATTTCTGCGTCCAATCCGCGTCCAACGGCATCCGCTTCGCGCAAGAGCCCGAGTTTTGCCACCAGGCCAAGCGCGCGGGCCTGAGGCTCTGCTACCTGCAGTTCGACGGCGTCACCAACGAGTCCAACAGCCACCGCAAGGTCGGCAACTTGTTCGACGTCAAGCTGCGAGCGATCGAGAATTTGGCTGCCGCCGGCATCGACGTCGTGCTCGTGGTGACGGTCGTAAACGGCGTCAACAACGAGCAGGTGGGGCCGATCGTGCAGTTTGCGATCGACAACGCCGACAAGATCACGGTCGTCTCGTTCCAGCCGGTCAGCTTTACCGGTCGCGACGAAGACATCCAGCTCGAGCAGCGGCTGGCCCAGCGCTACACGCTCAGCCACCTGGCGCACGACCTGCACGACCAGCTCGGCGTCACCGAGCCGATGCGCGATTGGTTTCCGCTCTCGGCCATGAACCCGTTCAGCGACGTGGTGGACTTGCTGCAGGGGCCGACGGCCGATTTTGGCGCGCTGAAGTGCGGCTGCCACCCGAACTGTGGCATCGGCACCGCGCTCTTGGTCAACAAGCGCACCAAGCAGATGGTGCCGTTGGCCGAGTTCCTGAACCTCGAGCAGATCCTCAAAGACATGCAGCAGGTCGCGGACGCGGGCCGCACCAAGGCCGAGTCTCTGGCGGCCATTGCGCTGTCTTTGGTGCGCAACTTCGACGTGAGCCGCGCGCCCGAAGGCTACGGCTACGCCGAGTTCGTGAAGCAGTTTTTGAGCCAAATTGGCGCGAGCGGCGGCAAAGTGGGCGACACCGAAGGTGACGCCGCCAAGTTCGAGTGGCGCTTCTTGTTCGTCGCCGGCATGTGGTTTCAAGATCTGTTCAACTACGACTTTCGCCGCACCGAGATGTGCATCATCCCGTACGGCACGCAGCTCGGAGAGATCTCGTTCTGCGCCTACAACACCGGCGTCGGCTTTCGACAAATCGTCGAGAAGATGAAGCACACCGCCACCGTCGCCGAGTGGTACCGCGAGCACGGTCGTCACCCGGTGTACGCGAAGAATCAGCAGCTGCCGTTGCCCGAATCACCGCTCACGGTGGTCACCCGCCCCGCCGACGGCCGCCGCCGCTTGCCCCTCGCCGCCGAGTAACGGGATTGGCTGCCACGCCGCAGCCCAAATCGCAGAAGCCAACGTGGCGGCACTCGGTCGCGCTCGACGGGGGAATGCAACAGCAAGACGCGAAGGGTTTTGGTGCGTTGCCATCGCTCGGCATTTGCGTCGCCCTGAACGGCTCCGTAGAGCACAACGCGAGCGCGCACAAAAGTCGGCGCCCCATGCTGACCTTCGCGTCTTCGCGTCTTCCTGTTGCATTCCCCACGCACACCGCCGTTACGGACCGCGCAGGGTCTGCAGCCGGCGGCCGGCTTCGAGGAGCGTTTCGTCTTTCTTGGGGTAGCAGAAGCGGATGCGGCGCTTGGCTTCGGCGTCGCCGGGGCGATAGAAGCTGGAGGCGGGCACGACTGCGACGCCGATCTTTTCGATCAGAAAGCGCGTGAATTCGACGTCGTCTTTGATGCCGACGTCTGGGTACTCGGCCATGACGTAGTAGGCGCCGCGCGGCGCGCTGGGCACGAAGCCTGCCTGCATGATCAGCGGTAGGAACAAGTCGCGGCGGCGCTGGTACTCCGTCTTCAGCTTGTCGTAGTAGCTCTGCTCGAGCTCCAGCGCCGCGACGGCGCCTTCTTGCAGTGGGGCGGGCGCGCCCACCGTCAAAAAATCGTGAACCTTGCGGATGGCAGCCGTGATGTCCGGCGGGGCGATGGCGTAGCCGATGCGCCAGCCGGTGACGCTGAAGGTCTTGGACAAGCCAGAAATCATCACGGTGCGCTCGCGCAAGCCCGGTAGCGTCATCGGGTAAACGTGCTCGGCGCCGTCGTACACGATGTGCTCGTAGATCTCGTCGGTGAAGAGCAGCGCGTCGAACTCTTGGCAAAGCGCGCCAATCTCCAGCAGCTCCGCGCGGGTAAACACCTTGCCCGTCGGGTTGTGCGGCGTGTTGACGATGATGCCCTTGGTGCGAGGCGAAAACGCAGCGCGCAGCTCATCGGAGTCGTACGACCAATCTGCGCCGGGAGAAGCGGGCGGCCGCAGCTTGACGTACACGGGCGTCGCGCCGGACAAGATCGCGTCAGGACCGTAATTTTCGTACCAGGGCTCGAACACGATCACTTCTTCGCCGGGGTCGACCGTGGCGAGCAGCGCCGAGATCATGGCTTCGGTCGAGCCGCAGCACACGGTGAGCTCGCGCTCGGGATCGATGGCGATGCCGCTGGCACGCTCGTGCTTCTTTGCCAGTGCGTCGCGAAACGCCTTGGCGCCCCAGGTGATGGCGTATTGATTCTTGTCGCCGTCGATGGCGCGCTTGGCGGCTTCTTTCAAGGCGGTGGGCGCCGGAAAGTCCGGAAAGCCCTGCGCCAGGTTTACCGCTTGATGCCTTTGAGCGAGCCGCGTCATCTCGCGGATCACTGACTCACTGAACTGTGCGGCCTTTTTACTGATGAATGAGCGACGAGTGGAAGACATGGTCGTGACGCGGTTGCGGACGCACGATTCGTAGCATGAACGGGTGATGGTCCCTGGGCTCGATCAAGGCCGGCGCGACGTCGGTCGTTACCGTTAATCCCACCGTGGCACCCACCCGGACAGGCGGCAGTGCTGGTCTTCCGCCAGCGGCTGGTCGCGACCGAGCTGGGCGGCGCCATCTTCCTGCAAAAACGCTGCCCAGCAAATCCCCCCTAAGCTCCGCAATACGGGCTGATTTCCGGGCCGAGCGCTGTGTTATCGTTCCAGGTCATGACGCCGTCGGAGAAGAACATCGTCAAGTCGCTAGTCGCCGTTGCTTGGGCTGATGGAACCGTGAAGGAGCCGGAGGTCGGTATGATCGACAGCCTGCTCTGGGCCTTTGGCGCCAGCGAGCAAGACGAAGCGGAGGTGCGCGAGTTTGCCAAGAAGAAGCGCACCATCAAAGACGACGTGCCGCTCGACGCGCTGGCTGCCAGCGATCGCGAGCTGCTGTTGGCGCACGCCGCGTTGCTGACGCACGCCGACGGCAAGCAGACCAAAGCAGAAGAGAAGCTGCTCAAGGATCTCGCGGACCACCTGGGCATCACCGGACCAGACGCCAAGCGCATCGCCGAAGAAGCGCGCACGCGCGCCGAGAAGCTGGCGTCGAAGGTCTGACGCTCAGCCGACTAGCTCGCCCTGCGTGCCGTGACGCCTGTCAACGGGGCCGTCCAAGGGCGGGCGTTGCATTTCTCCGAGGGCCATGACGCGGGATCCGCTGAAGGCTTGCTGCAGCTGGTCGCGCAGGGCTTGGGTGTTGGCGCTCACGCAGGTGAGGTGAGCCTGGAATGGTCGAAGCGTGGCGACGGCGTCGCGCGCATCGACGACGTGCAGGCTGCGAAAGCTCGGCGGAACGACCAATTCCGACGCGCAGCTGACCCAGCCGCTGCCGGCCTCGAACAGCTCGAAGGCGTAGGCGGCGGTGTCGCGGTCGCGGCGCGCTTCGGCCAGCTCGGCCTGGCTTTTGGTGCCTGGCGGCAGCTCGATTTCCAGCTCTTGCAGCGCCGTTGCGAGGGCTTGGGCGACGATTCTGGCTTGCTCTGCGCTGCCCACCAGCACCACGACGCGCGGGCTCAAGCAACCTTGCTGATCGAACAACGCCGTGTCGAGCGCGATGGGGCGCGCGCCTTCGGGAGTCCAGCTCGCGGCGTCGACGATCACCGCACCGAAGCCGGAGCCGTGCGGGTGAAACCACACGCCAGGTGGCAGCGAAGCGCGCAGGTCGGCCAGCGTGGTGTCGGAGCCGTAGCTCCAAAGATGCTCGCCCGCTCCGGGCGTTAGCGCCGAAACCAGCTGGAACAGCTCCGGCACGAGCGCGTGCAGGGCCTCGGCCAGCGCTGGGTCACGCCGCGACGCGCGCACGCAGACCTGCGCCGACGAAGCGACGCCAATCGCGATCGCGCGCAGCGCGCCGACGAACACGTTGCTGGAGAGCAGCACGTGGGCCCGCGGCGCGTGCGGTGTCGAGGCGAGCAATGCCTGAAGCTCGGCCTCGGAGGGCGCCGCTTCCAGCGAGTGCGTGATGCCGCGCTCGATGCCGGGTCCGGACAGACCCGTGGTTTCGAGCAAGCGCGCGCGCAGGGCCTGACCGGGGCTTTTTTCGGGATTTGCCAGCTCGCGGGCGGCCTCTAGCAGGCGCTCGAGGCGAGCCCTTCGCTCGGCCGTATCAGCCATGCAGCAGCGCCTCGATGGCGAGCGAGCAGCCGCGCGCTGGGGCACCAGGTTGGCGCCCGAGTAGCCGAATGCCGCCCTGCTCACGGCGCACCAAGTCTTGCGTGACGACTCTCAGCGCGCTGTCCACGTTGCCCAAATCGGTGAAGCACGCTAGGCCGGCTTCTCCCTCGACGACGGCGCTCAGGCTGACGGGGTCGACCGGCGTGACACGCAGCCACGGCGGCTCGAAATAGATGCCGGGCGACGCCGCTGGCTTCTGCTGGGCAAGCGCGCTCTCGGCGATGGTGCCCTCGTACAACTGGCTCGTCAGCTCCGTCATGCCGTACTCACCCACGACCCGCACGGAGCCGAGCTGCACGGCGTCGGCCACGCCGGCGCGTAGTTCTTCCATCGACACTTCGCGGGTGCGACCTTTGAAACCACCGGTTTGCATGACTACGCTATCGCTCGGTAGCGGCAGGCGCTTGCCTGCCAGGTCGTCGAGCAACTGCACGAGCGCAAACGCCGTTCCGAGCAGCAAGACCGGCACCCCGCGCGCCTGCGCCACGTCCGCCGCCAGCTGCAAACCGGCCAAATTGACGCCGCTTTCGCTCAGGAGCCAGCGCGCGCTCGAAGCGCTGCTGAAGGTCGTCTCGGCGCCGGGCAGCGCTTCGCCATCGAACTGATCCATGAAGCGCGCCATCATGTAGCCGAGCGACGAGCTCGGCGGCTGGGTCAAAGGAGGCGCTAGCGCGACCACGACTGCCTTGCCCACGGGGCCGAGCAAGGCGTGTCGTCCGTACGCCAGCGACAGCTGCTCGTAGGTGTCGGTGCGGCGCATGGCGTGCGTGCCGCGCTCGGCGCCCGTGGTGCCGCTCGTGAAGAAGCGCACGGCGTCCAGCTCGGCCGCGTAGGTTGCGACTCGCGCCAGGCGAAAGGCATCGCTCGGCACCGGCGGAATGTCGTCGATGCTCTCGAGCTTGCCGCCACGCGCTCGCAGCAGCCGGCCAAAGCCCACCGAGCTTGACGCCTGGAAACGCGCCAAGTCGAGGGCCAGCTGCTCGAAGCTGTCGGCGCTAGCGCCCGCGGCGAAGCGCTGCACGCGCTCGTGCAGGCGATTGGACTCTTCTAGCCAGGCTTCTGTCACGCGCGCGCTCCGGGTCCCTCAATTCAGCTCGGAAATTTGCTGAGCGATGCTGGCCACCGAAGCGAACAGCACGCCTTCGTCGATGTTCAATGCCGGCGTCAACACCAACACCTCGCGCTGTCCGCCACCCGTGGAGGTGATGTAGCCGGCTTGCAGCAGCCGCTTCATCAGCTGGCTGGCGGCGCCCGGGCGCTGGCCCAAGTCGATGCCGAGCATGAAGCCGCGACCGCGCACGCCGCGCACCTTGTCGAAGCCCGCCAGGGCCTTCCGCAGCTCGTCGGCGTAGCGTGCGCCCAGCGTGCGTGCGCGCTCCGGCAGGGCTTGTTTGCCGAGCACTTCGAGCGTCGCAAGTGCTGCGCTGGCCGCGAGCGGCGCGCCTGCAAAAGTCGCCGTGTGCACGACCTCGGCTTCTCGACGCCAGCTCTGCATCACCTGGGCGCTGCCGAGCACGGCGCTGAGCGGCAAGCCGCCGCCTAGCCCTTTGCCCAGGCAAATCAGGTCGGGAACGACACCTTCGCTGTGCGCGCTGAGCCAGCTGCCCGCGCGTCCCAGCCCCGTCCAAATCTCGTCGGCGATGAACAGCGCGCCGTGCTCGCGTGCCAGGCGCAAAAGCTCGGGCAAAAACCCGGCTGGTGGCGCCACGACGCCGCCGCGCCCCAGCACCGGCTCAATCAGGACCGCGCCCACGTCACCTTGTAAAAGACGCGCACGGCACTCCTCCAAGCTGCGCGTCGCCGCGTCCTCTCCCGTCGGGTAAGGAGCGAACGACACGTGCTGACTCAGCTCAGCGGCGAACGGCGCGCGGTAGCTTTCGCGCAGCCCGCACGCCGCGAGCGGTCCGTAGCCGAGGCCGTGGTAGGCGCCCGTGAAGGCCAGCACGCCGGGCTTGCCGGTCGCGAGCTTGGCCGTCTTCAGCGCCGCGCTGACCGCGTCGGAGCCGGACTGCGCCAAGATGCCCTTGGCGTTCGGCTCGGGGTAGAGCTTCGTCAGTCGCTCCAAGAGGCCGATCTTCGCGTCGCTTGGGTAGAGATCACCCAGGGCTTGCAGCAGCCGCTCGGATTGCAGCCCAATCACGCGCTGCACCGACGGGTGCAAATGCCCGAGCAAAAGCGCGCCAAAGCCGCCCGCCAAGTCGACGTAGCGATTGCCGTCGACGTCGGTGACGTTGGAGCCGCGCCCTGTCGCGTAGACGATGCTGCTCGGTGGTCCCGGCGGCAAGATGGGACCCATTGGCGCCGCGACGTGCGCGTGGCGGAGCTGCCAAGTGCGCGAGCTGGGGCCAGGTGGCGTCACGCGCAGCAGCGGCGGCAGGTCTCGATGCGCGGCGCTGCTCGCTTTGTCGTCGTCGCTCACGAGCACACGCGGTTTCGGCCACCCCGCTTGGCTTCGTACAGCTTCTCGTCGGCGCGTTGGATCAAGTCGGAGGCAACCTTGTCGTTTTCGCCCAGCAAAGCCGTGCCAATGCTGACCGTGACCGGGATGCGCTCGCCTTGGAACACGAACGCATGATTGGCGACCCGGGCGCGCAAGCTCTCGGCCAGCGCGGCGGCGCCGGGTAGCGGCGTCTCGGGCAGCAAGATCACGAACTCTTCACCGCCGTAGCGCGCGAACACTTCTTCGCGACGGATGCGCTCTTGCACGATGCGCGCGAGCTCCCGCAGCACGTGATCGCCCGCGAGGTGCCCGTACTGGTCGTTGATGCGCTTGAAGAAGTCGATGTCGAACATCAACAGGCTGAGATCACGCTCGTACCGCCGCGCGCGCATCAGCTCTTTTTCCAGAGCTTCGAACAGTGCGCGCTTGTTGTGGATCTGCGTCAGACCATCGACGATGGTCATGCGGTAGATCTCTTCGTGGTACTTGGCCTCGGCGTCCGCGCCCGACAAAAACTTCAAGATGCTGGGGCCGACCTTGATGCGGTCGCCGTTGACGAGCAGCTGCTCGCGCGAAATCTGCTCTTCGTTCACGTAGGTGCCGTTGGTCGAGCCGTCGTCGACCACGTACCAGGCGCCCGCCCGTCGCTCCAAATGAGCGTGACGACGCGACACAGAGTCACCTTCGAGCACGATCTGGCTGTCGGCGCCGCGGCCAAGTCGCGTCGGGCTCTTGTCGAGCACGAAGCGCTTGCCGAGCAGTCCGGGCTCGGCCGTATAAATGACTACCAAGCAGTCGTTGCTCGGCGAATCGTCCGGCGGCGGCTGTTGAACGACCTGGGTAACCCTGGTCTTTTCGTCGTAGTCAGCCGTCACGAAGTCCCCCGCTCATGCTCGGTCCCCACCGCGCGCCCTCGGCAGGCCACACCGCCCGCCGTGCAGGCGGGGGTTCAGCTGAGCCCAGGGCGGAAAAATCATAAAATTCCCGAACACTTCAGGGTAACCCGCGCGTTTTGGGACCGTCAAGGGAAGGGCCCGCGGGCGAGGACGAGTTGGGGCGAAAACCCCGGTCCAGTTGGCGCGGCACCCCTATAGGTGGGTTTCAGCCCGGCGGGAAGCGCGCTTGTGAGAGGCGCTTGCCCGACACAGCGGAGCGGCCGGCCAGGAAGCTAACTGCTGAAAATGACACAAGAAAAACTACTCAAGCGTCAGCGTGACCCGACCAGTCCTTGGCCCCGTTGCCTCGATTTCGACCGGCAGGGCGAGGCCCACTTGCCCCAGGCGGGCGTCTCGCACGGTCAGCTGAAGGCTCTCACCCGGGAGCAGACTGACGTAGTTGTCGCTGAAATGGGCCGGGAGCACTTCGCTGCCATCCGCCGTGAGCAGACGCAGCCGAGTGAAGAACGCGAGTGAGTTGCCGGTGTTGCGAAGCGCGAAAGCGAGCTCCTGATCGCCGCCCCCGATCTCACGCGCGGGGAGGCGCGGCGGTTCGCGTTCTAGCTCGAGCGTGGCTTGCGGCAAGTCGCTGAGCGCGTGGAAGCTGGCGAACCCAGCTAGCGGTGCCATGTACCAGTTGGCCCGCGACTGATCGATGACGTCGCGCTCCGTGGAGAGCCAGTAGAAGTTGCGACTGCAGAGCGAACCGTCAGCCGTCATCAGCTCGAGTAGTAGAAAATGCGTGCGTGAGAGCTCACGGCGCTCGGGCAGCCGGCACAGAGTGACCACGCCATCCGCCGGCACCTGCAGCCGAGCTTCATGGCGAAAGCGCTCCGCGAGCTGGAGATCGAACAGCCGGACACGTGCCGTCAGGGGCGGTGTGGCTTCGGCCAAGTCGCTCACGACGCTGACCGTGTTCTCGCCATCGTCGAACTGAATGTGTAGCGGCTCGCACGCCTTCTTGGCTCCAAAGTAGCCGCCGCCGGCGCGCAGCGAGTGATCCCAAAGGTGCCAAATCAGCGAAGGCCAGGCGTTGTTGAGCATCCATTGGATGACGCCAGTGGCGCGGTATTTGCGCCGCGAATAGGCCTCGAACATGGCACGCTCGGCCTCGTAGCAGGCCTGCTGGGCCTTCCACACGTAGTCGTCCAGATCGCGCGGGGCGCCGTAGCGATTGCCGAGCGCAGTGTCGAAGAGGTCGCGGTCTTTGAAGGGGCCGCCGCCGGAATGGAGCGTCCAACACTCGTCGGGTGGCCACAGGTGCTGCTCGCCCAGCATGCCGCGCAGCGTCTCGACCGGTGGAATCGCGGGCCCGGGTCCAATCTCGGTGGCAAAGCCGAAAGCGCCGCCGCGCGCGGTGTCTTCGAGCCAATAGCAGGGCGGTACGTAGTCGTACGGTCCCGCCATCTTCATGCCGCTGGGCCCCGTCAGCTCGGTAGGTTTTGCGGCCGCCGACGAGTGCGCGGCGTTGGGCCAGCGCTCCTCGGCGAGCACGGCGAGGTAGCGCTCTTCGACATGACGCGGCGGCGGGAAATCACTGCCGTACCACCAAGCGATCAGCGAGGGGTGGTTACGGACACGGCGCAGCTCACTGCGCAGGGACTCGCTGGCGACGTCCAGGTCCTCCGCCTTCCAGTTGTCCCACTTTTCCCAGTGATCGCAGCAGCAGAAGCCGGAAATCACCAAGATGCCGTCGCGGTCGCAGCGGCTCAAAAACTCGTTCGACTCGAGCATGCCCTCGAAGCGAATGGTGTTCAGTCCCAGCTGCTTGACGTGCTCGTACTCGTAAAGCTCGCGCTCGGCGTTGGAGCGCAGCAGCATGTCGCGCGCCCAACCGCCGCCGCGGATCAAGATCGGCTTCCTGTTGACGCGGAAGAGCGCGTGCTCTTGGCTCGTTAGCTCGCTCGTGACCTCGCGGATGCCGTGCTCGACCTGCTGCGAGTCGGAGAGCGCGCCCGCGACGTCGACGCGCAGCGCGACGCGATAAAGCGGCTGCTCACCGCGACCGCGGGGCCACCAGAGGCGCGGCCGCGTGACACGCAGCGCCGCAAACGTGCCGGAGTCGAGCGCGACCTCCCGGCGCTCGCGCGGGCCGAGCACGACCTCGAGCTGGGCTGAGCTGCCCTCGAAGGTGGCGACCAGTGTGGCCGTGACGGACTCTCGCGTCGCGTTCTCGAGCGTCGCGAACACGCTCAGCTCGGCGACGGAGAGATCGGCGTCGGGCAGGCGCGTGAGGACTTGCGGATGCTGCAGCCGAACCGGACCTGTTCGACGCACGCGCGCGCCGCGCCAAAGTCCCAGGTTTTTGTCGGGTGGCGACGGGTTCCAGTCCACCCAGGTGAGGGCCAAATCGTCAGGATTGGGCGGAAAAACCTGCAGCGCTAAGCGGTTTCGACCGGGCAGCAGATGGTCGTCGAGCAAGACGTCGAAGGCGCGGTAGGCGCCTACGAGCTGCGTGGTGTCCCGCACCAGCGTGCCGTTCACGAACAAGTTGGCGCGGTAGTTCAGGCCATCGAGCTCGAGCCAGCTGTGTGCAGCGTCGCTCTGTTGACCCACGAACTCGAGCTCCGTGCGGTACCACCAGGCCGCCCGAAATGGACTGTCGTCTGGCATCGGGTGGTTCGAAAAATTCTGATGCGCCGGGCCTTTACCCGGCAGCTCCAGAAAATTCATGCCCACGAACGGATCGGGATGCACGCCGTGGGCGACCAGCACCGACAGTGCCGTCGCCGGCAGGCGTGCCGTGTACCATGCTGCCGCGTCGACGTCGCGGCTCGACAGCAGCTTGCCGTCATCGCCTACGACGCTCGACGACTGCACCAGCCAGTGCTCGAGCTCTTGAATCATGGGCGAGCCGCGCTGCGCGTCAATGCGTGAGCGTGACTTTGGACAAGCCGCGCGGCTTGTCCGGATCTTGCCCGCTGGCCAGGCACAGGGCGTGGGCGAACAGCTGACCTGCCACCACCGCAACGATCGGCGATACCCACTCGGGCACGTCGCTCGGCAGCTTCAGACCGAACTGCGCGCGGCCGAGCACGTCCGCCCGGTCCGAGATGGCCAGCGTGCGAGCGCCGCGCTTTTGGAGCAAGTCGAAGAGCGCCGGCACGTCCGCCTGGGTGGGACCGCTGGGTGCCACCACAATCACGGGGAATTCCTGGTCGATCATGGCAACGGGGCCGTGCAGCAGGTCGGCGACCGAGTACGGCTCGGCGATGAAGTAGCAGGTCTCTTTGATCTTGAGCGCGACCTCGAAGGCCGTGGAGTAGTTGAAGCCGCGACCGAGGACGACGAGCTTGCCGGCCTTGGCGAATCCCGCGGCGGCCTGCTCGACGTTGCCTTGCACTGACGCGATCACTTGCTCGACGTAGCCGGGCACCTTCTCGAGCGTGGCTTGGCGCTCGGGGTTGCCTTCGAGCGCGGCGCTCAGCATGGCCAGCGCGAACAGCTCCGTCGTGTAGGTCTTGGTGGCGGCGACGGCTTTTTCTTCGCCTGCGAACAGCGGCAGCGTTGCCGACGACGCCTTGGCCAGCGGCGAGGAGGGATCGTTGGTGACCGCGACGGTGACTGCGCCTTGCTTGGCAGCGGTGGCCAGCACGCCCACGATGTCCGGGGACTGCCCGGACTGGCTGATGCCGATGACGGCAGCGCGGCCCATGCGCGGCGCGGCTCCGTACAGCGAGATGAGAGACGGAACCGCGAGACCGACGCCCAGGCCGTTGTGCGCGCCCAGCAAGTACTGCGCGTAACGAGCCGCGTTGTCCGAGCTGCCGCGCGCGGCGATCAGCACCCATTCGGGGCCAAACTCTTTGATTTTTGCGGCGGCGCGCTCGGCGGGCTCGCGGCCTTCGGAAAGCAGACGCGAAAGCGCTGCCGGTTGCTCCAAGATCTCGGTCAGAAACTGGCTCTTCGGGCTCATGGATTGCTCGGTAAAGGGCGTGCGTCACTGGGCGGATTGGCCGCTTCTGCGCGCATTTCCGTGTATAGCAGGCGAGCTTCAACGCGGGTGGCGCGCTTCGGAAATGCGCCGCTAAAGTGAGAAGATTTGAAAATGGAGTAGCGCCTTGGGTTGGTAGGCTTTGCGTAACGTGCAGCCTCGATACAGCCTGCTTTGTCCGCGTCCTCGCAACCTAGAGTCGGGTAGCGGCGAGCTGCTCCTCAGTCATGAACCCAAGCTGGAGCTCGGGGGCCAGGAAGGGAGTCCGGCGGCTGGCCGCCTGGAGCGACTACTTCGTGGCGCGCGCCTTGCGGCTGCCAACGCTGAGAGCGTGAGCTTCAGCCTCGAGCTCGAGCCTGGCGACGCAGAGAGCGAAGCTTACAACCTGGAAATCGACGTGGCGGGCGCGCGCATCAGCGCGAGCTCGAAAGCGGGACTATTTTACGGTGTTTGCACGCTGGGCCAGCTGCTCGAGCTCGGCGCGCGCGCGGGGCGGCCGGGAACGGTCAGCTTGCCGGTCGTGCGCATCCAAGATCAGCCAAGCTTTGCGCGGCGCGGCGTGATGCTCGACATCAGCCGCGACAAGGTGCCGACGCTCGAGACCACGCTCCAATTGGTGGAGCTGCTGGCTTCGCTGAAGATCAACGAGCTCCAGCTGTACATGGAGCACACGTTTGCGTACGCCGGCCACGAAAAGGTTTGGGAAAACGCTAGCCCGTTCACGGCTGCCGACGTCCGAACGCTCGACGCCTTTTGTCGCGAGCGCCACATCGACTTGGTGCCGAACCAGAACAGCTTTGGTCACATGCAGCGCTGGCTGGCGTTCGAGCCATACCGTTCGGAGCTGGCCGAGGCTCCGAACGGCTTCGAGCACGCCTGGAACCCGACACGCGAGCCGTACGGTTTGTGTCCGACAGACCCGCGCAGCTTGGCGTTCTTGAATGACTTGTACGACCAGCTGCTGCCGCACTTCACGAGCCGTACCTTCAACGTCGGTCTCGACGAGACGTTCGACTTGGGACTCGGGCGCAGCAAAGAAGCCTGCGAAGCGCGCGGCACCGAGCGCGTCTACCTGGACTTCTTGAAGGAGATCCACGAAACCGTCGGGCGGCGCGGCTTCACCATGCAGTTCTGGGGCGACATCATCATCAAGCGCCCGGAGTTGATTCCCGAGCTGCCCAAGGACGCGATCGCGATGGAGTGGGGCTACGAGCATGACCACCCCTTTGCCGAAAATGTCGCCAAATTCGCGGCTGCTGGGCTGCGCTTTTACGTCTGCCCTGGCACCAGCAGCTGGAACACCATCGCAGGTCGCACCGAGAACGCGCTGCTGAACATCGCTTCGGCCGTGAAGCACGGCGCCCAGCACGGCGCGCTCGGTGTGCTCAACACCGACTGGGGCGACAACGGCCATTTGCAGCCGCTGTGCGCCAGCTACATCGGATTCTTGGCTGGTGCAGCGATGTCGTGGAAAGCCGAGGACGCGCAAGCGCCGCTCGAGTTGCCCATCGCCGAGTGGCTCGACAGCTACGTGTTCAGCGACCGAGACAAGCGCCTCGGCGCGCTCACGCGCGACCTGGGCAACGCCTACCGCGAGCTCGGCTGCCGGCCGCACAACGCATCGGCGCTGTTCTATTTCATCGCCGGTCGACCCGGCCAGCCCATCCAGCTGCCTGGCATCGAAGCGCAGCACTTCGACGCCGGGCTCGCCTACTTGGCGCGCATCGACGCCGAGCTTGCGCGCGTGGCACCGCTCGACGTCGAGTCGCGGCGGTCCCAGGCCGAGCTGGTTTGGGCGAGCGATCTGCTCAAGGCGGCGTGCCGCATCGGCAAAGCTCGGCTCGGCATCGGTTTTGACGAGCCGGTCAGCAAGCTCGCTCCGGGCTTGCGCGAATCGCTGGCCAGCGAGCTTGCGCCGCTGATCGAGCGGCACCGCGCGCTGTGGCTCGGCCGAAACCGCCCCGGTGGGCTGCGCGAATCCGCCGGGCAAATCGAGCGCGTGCTCGAGCAATTGCAGGGCTGACGGACCGTGCGCTGCCTTGACGCTCGGCCGCGCTGCAGGCAAGCCATCTGCCGATGACTGCGCGTCTGCGCTGGGTCTGGTTCGCTTGCGGCTGGGCAGCCTGCCCAGTCGTCGCCGTCGTTGCCTGCGGCCCGGCGTCGCGCAGCGTTGCGGTACCGCCGCCTCCGCCAGCGCCTTCCGCGGTCGTTGCGCTCAGTGCACCGTCGGCGAGCGCCTTGGCTTCCGTATCGCAAGCAGCGCCCGCCATGCCGGGCAAGAACGTGCCCGCCATCAAGGTCAATACGGTCGGCTACCCGATCGAATGGCGGAAGCTCGCGGTGTTCAACGTGCGACCCGAGGGCGCGGTCGTCAAAGACGAAGCCGGCAAGGTGGCGTACACGTTTGCGCCCGGCGACATCGTCGACAAGGGCCTGGACGCATCGTCGCAAGACGCGACCTGGCAAGTCGACTTCAGCGCGCTGAAGACTCCGGGTCGCTACTCCATCGAAGGCGCAGGCGCCAAATCCGATACGTTCGCGATCGGCGCCGGCCTCTACCGCGAGGCGCTACGCGCGGCGCTGAAGCACTTCTACTTTCAGCGTTGTCGCACCAAGCTCGCAGCGCCGCACGCGACCTACAACGGCGACGAGTTCACGCGCAGCGCGCCCTGCCACGTCCACCCCGACGTTGCCTGGGACTACGCCGATTACCCGGAAAAAAAGCGCAAATGGCCGGTGGTGGCGGGCTGGCACGACGCCGGCAACTACTCGCAGTACGTCGCCTCGACGGCGCCAACCGCGCAAGCGCTGCTTCACGCCTTCGAGCGGCACCCGCAGCTTTTCAAAGACGGTGACGGCGGCTTGCCCGAATCGGGCAACAAACTGCCCGACATCTTGGACGAAGCGCGCTGGGGGATTGCTTGGGTGCTCTCGATGCAAGAGCCGGCGTCGGGCGCCTTTCGAGCTCGCGAGAGCGTGTACGACTGGGACGAAGGCAAGCCGGAGCTCGATCGCAAGCCGCACTGGGTTGCAGGTGTCGGCACCGCCAGCACCGCCAAGGCCGCTAGCGTGTTGGCGGTCGCCGCTCGCGTCTACAAGAAGTGGGACGCGCCGTTCGCTGCGCGTTGTGAGGAGGCCGCGCGCGCTGCCTGGGCGTTCTTGGAGCAGCACCCCGCGCGCATCTTGGTCGACGGCAAGGGCAGCGGGCAGTCCCTTTGGGACGACAGCGCGGAGTACAAGGAGAGCGGCGCCCGCTTTCTGGCTGCCGTCGAGATGTGGCGCAGCTTCAGGCTGCAGTCGGCGCTCGACGTCGCCAGAAGGCTGCTCGCCGATCCGGAGACGCAGCCGAAAAAGTTCTTCGACGGAGCTTGGGCGGACTTGAGCCGGTGGGGGCTGATGGAGCTGGCTTTTGACGAGAAAACCCCGGTGGAGCTGCGAACGGAGGCAACGCAAAGGCTGCTGGCTGCGGTCGAGCTAGCGCGCCCGCAGATCGAAACCAAAGACGGCTACCGTTGTGCTTCGACGCCCGGTGACTACTACTGGGGCCACAACTCGAACCTGCTCGAGAAGGCGCACCAGTTTGCGGTCGCGCTGAAGCTCGACCCGTCGCGCGGCTGGCTGCGTGAGGCACTGCGCGATCAGTGGCATTGGATCTTGGGTCGCAATCCCAACGGCTTCTCGATGGTAACGCGCGTCGGCAAAGGCCCCGAGCGGCTCTACCATACCGAGTGGGGCAACGTGAAAGGCCCCGTACCCGGCTACTTGCTCGGCGGACCGAACGCCGGACAAATGAGCTTTCTGGCGCCCGGCGCGCCCGCCAAGGCGCTCTTGTGGGACAACGAAAAGCCGCTGCGCTCAGGCCTGCCTCCGCACAGCCTGTGGCACGCCGAGCAGAGCGACCTGTGGGATGGCGGCTTCGTGCCCGAGCGCGGTACTGATCCGGGTTGGTGGGCCGTGACCGAGCCCGACATCTATTACAACGCCAACCTGGTGCTGGTTGCGGCCGAGCTACAGGACTGAGTCGCCGCGCAGCGGAACTCCGTGCTAGCACGAGCACATGCGGCTTTGGGTGAGTCTGGCGGTGGTGGTTTTGGGTGGGTGCTACACGGGACCAAGCACCTGGGCGGTGCATTGCTACCAGGGCTGCGGCAACCAGAAGGACGCCTGCATTCTCGCGGCGAGCACGCCAGCGCAGCTTCAGGCCTGTGATGCCGAGAGCGCGGGCTGCACCGCGGCATGCCAATGAAGCCGAGCCTCGGCATTCTCGCGCTGATGCTGCTTTCGGCCAGCTGCGTTCGCCCGTACAAGCCGCCAACGGCCGATCAGCCTCACGCGATCGTGAAGCTGCGCCGTTCCTATGACACGACGGCGGGCGTCACGTTGCGAGAGTACGTGCAGATTGACGAGAACCCGCTGCTTCAGCGCAGCGCCGCTGCAGCCTTGGCCAGGGCGCCGCGGGCAGACGCGACGTTGGTGCACCCGGTACCCGGCACGTTCCTCTTCGACAGCGAGTTTTTTCACACCGAATCGCGCATGGTGCACGAGAGCTACCAAGAGCCGCACACCGTCTACGAGTACGAGTCGTACGATTGCAGCAGCGGCTTCGGCACGAACAAGACCTACAGGACTTGCTCCCGAACCGTGCCTCGCACGCGCTACGAGACCAAGTATCGCTACGTGCACAGGCAAGTGCAGGTCACGGACGGGGAGTGCGCCTCCGCCATCCGCTTCTTCCCCCAAGATGGCCACGTCTACTTGCTCCAGTACACGTACCACGCGCACTCGGTGTGCTCGCTGTCGTGCTTCGAGCAGGTTCAGCAGGGGGCGGATAGCTTCAAGAACTTGCCGTGCCCTGCGGCGCCGCCTGAATCGAAGTAACACTGCAACTCGCGCGCGAGCGGCACTGCCTTGCAGTGGTCGTGGAACGCTCTCCGGGCCCGCGCCAGCCTTTGTTCAGGAAGAGCCCAAGCGGAAACAATAGCGAAATTCAATGGTTGCGTGACCTTCATCTAACGCGCACAAATTTTGAGCCGTTCGAAAGTGTCCACGGCATTGAAGGGAACGGTCCATTTCAAGTCGTCGGCCGCTGGTACGATTGAAAGCATGTACGCCTCTGAGCAATTCGCACGCTCCCTGGCGGCCAATCTTCTCCGTTCCTTGGCCAATTGTGCCTGCCGGAGGGGCGTTTCTGCCACCACGGTTGGAAAGCCTCATTACCCATGAAAAACGAAGCGCTCGATCAGGATTCATCCTTGGCTGGCGTCGACCCGTCGCGCGGCCTGGCGGGCAAGCCGCGTGTCAAAGGCGATTGGCTCGAGCGCATCAACAACTACTACTGGGTCAACAACCTGCTGCGGCTCCACCAGGAGCTTCCGTTCTGGATTTTGCACTGGGACGGCAAGAAGGGCCTGACGTGGATGGATCTGAACGAGGTCGTCGGGCGCATTCAGCCCTTCCACTTCGAGATTCATTTCGGCAAAGAGGCCAAGCGCGACGACTACTACTGGGAGTCGCTGAAGCGCGCGGGGCGTGACCGCGAGTTCGTGGTCGGCGAGCTGATGGGCTTCAACGACTTCTTCTTCGCGCTGCCGGCGGATCAGAAGGGGCGCACCTTCTTTTACGGCGGTCAGTTCCTGACGGAAGAGCTGGACTGGGACGGCATCGCTTGGCGTTGGCGCGAATTGACTGGGCAATTGCCGGCTAGCGCGAACCCCGACTTCATGCGGTTCGTGCGCATGGCCCTGCGCATTCCGGTGATCGAAGCGCCGGTGCTGAAGGCCATCGAAGAGTTCTTGGGCTTGTTCTCGGAGCTCGTCACCACCGATCACGCCGACGTCCGGCTGCACGAGCGCGTGAAGAAGCTGAAGCGCGAGGTGTTCGACCGCGCTTGGCCCAACAACGATTGGGTCGATCGCGCGACCAGCTCCGAGAAGTTCCTGCTCACGCCCTGGTACCACGAGGGCAAGCTCGAAGACTGGCGCAGCGAAGAGATGGGCATCTGTCGTTTGCCCACCACGGCCATGACGCTCATGCCCGTGTACCCGAAGAACCAGACGCTGGACCCGGTGCAGACGATGGTGAAGAACGCGCAGATTCAGCGCGCGTGCATTCGCTTCGCTAGCCAGATGCCGGAGACGGGCGCTAATCGGCTCCAAGACTACGGCGTGTCGATCTTGACGTCGGCCGCCCCGGGCAAGAGCGCGGCCCGCGCGAAGCTGGAGCTGCGCGAGCGCGCGCAGAAGCTGCAGGCGTTCGTGAAAGAAACGTTCGACGTCAACACGGTGGTCGGCATCGGTCGCACGTTGCCGCCGGGGGAGCCTTTGTACCCGTCGCACCATGACGCCGTTTTGGCGCTCCATTTGTGCGTCCAGCTCGAGAAGGACATCCTTTTCTACGACGAAAAGGGCACGACCAAAGACGGCATGCGCTACTCACTGCTCAACCGCGCGGCAGCCGACTTGGCCGACGCGTTCGATCGCGTCGCCATGGACGAGATCAAGCTGGCGAGCGATCAATACGTGCGGCTGGTGCTGGTCTGGTCGACTGAGCGCATCGAGGTCGTGCGCAGCCAGTTCTTGTCGATGCTGTTCTCGCTGATCAAGAACATTCAGAAGCGCCACCTGCTTCGGAACGAAGTCGCCGAGCACCTAGCCGATGACTTGAGCCAGAAGATCGAAGAGGCGCCCAGCGTCTACCGCGTGATCGAGACGTTCAAGGACGCCCTCGCACGCCTGAGCGTGTTCGCGTCGCGCGCGCTCGAAGGTCCCAAGAGCATGCGTCTGGATACGACGCTGCAATACCTGAAGGACAACTTCGCCGAGCCGCTTCGACTGACCAGCGTGGCGCGCAAAGCGGGCTTCTCGGTGCCCGCGTTCAGCCGCATCTTCAAGCAAGCGACCGGTACCTCGTTCCTCGTGTACCTACGCAACATCCGCGTGGAGCACGCCAAGATGCTGCTGCGCACCACCACGCTATCGGCCGAGCAGATCGCTCAGGCGTGCGGCTTTCAGTCGCAACACCACCTGATTCGTAGCTTCAAAAAGGTCACCAAGAGCACCCCGGGCAACTACCGCAAGGACGTACAAACGCGCGCCACGCGGCCGTCGACCGGCCAAGACTGAGCGGCGAGCCCGCGCCGAGCCGGAACCGATTCGTGCTCCCCGATCGCCGAGCGGTTCGGCGTGTTAGCGTGTCTGCGTGACTGACGGGAAGCCGGGTTTGGGCGCGGTGGTGGGGGATGCGCTGCTGCATCCCGAGCGGTTCTTCGAAGCCGTGAAGGCCGGGCGCGTTTCGGCGCGGCCGTTTTGGTTTTACGTGGTGGCGGTGGTGATGGGTGCCGCCGGCACGGGCATGTCGCTGGCCAACGTGGCCAATCAGCCGCTGCTGACCATGGCCTTGGCGTGCGGGTTTGCTCAGCTGCTATTGAGTCCGCTCGGTTGGCTCGTGGAAGTCTCGGTCACGCACGCGATCGTGCGGCTGTTCGGCGGCAAAGGCGACGGTGCCGATACGCGTGCGGTCGTGGGCTTCAGCTCGCTGCCTGCCGTGTTGGGCCTGCTGCCGTACAGTGGCGTGCCCGTGCTGCTCTGGGCCATGGTGATCAAAGTTCGAGGTCTGCGCGCGCTGCACCGGATCGAGCTTGGGTCGGCGATCTTTGCAGCGCTGGCATCGGCGGCGTCGGTGCTGATCCTACCGATTGTGCTGGCGTTGAGCCTGCGCTTCCTAGTGCTCGAAGCGTTCAAGGTGCCAGCGGGCAGCATGTTTCCCAGCGTCGAAATCGGAGATCACGTGTTCGTGACCAAGGCGACGTACGGCGCGTTCGAAAAGTCGCTGCCCGCGCGTGGCGACGTCGTGGTCTTCGAGTATCCCGAGCCGAATCCGCACGCGGAGCGCTACGACTACATCAAGCGCGTGATCGCGCTGCCAGGTGACGTGCTGGAGTTCGACGATAGCGCCCCCATCATCAATGGCTGGCGCGTTCCAACCTGCAAACTGGGTCTGGCCACCGCGACCCTCGGCAACGATTCGAGCCCGAGCGATTTCGAGGTCGTCGTCGAATTCCTCCAAGGCAAAGCCTACCTGGTGGCGTTCGAGCAGAGTCGCAGCGAGGGTCGGCAAGGGCCGTACCGCGTGAAGCCCGGAGAGTTCTGGGTGGTCGGCGACAACCGCAACAACAGCTCGGACTCACGGGCCTGGAACCAGGGTCGTGGCGGCGGCGTTCCGGTCGATAACCTCAAAGGTCGGGCGCGATGGCTGTGGTTCCCGCCTGAACGCCTGGGCATCGACTTGGCCGGAAAGCCCGTGCTGCCCAAGGCAATCGAGCAGCTGGCCCCGGCCCTGGAGCGCTGCCTGGAATCGGTTCCCGATTTGGCACACACCACCCCACCACCGCCAAAATAGCGCCCTTTTCGGGGCGCTCTCACCCCGCGGGGTTTGGATTTTTCCTGAGCAGCGAAATACGGGCCGTTGCGGGATCGATGCGGCGGGTTGAAGCATTATCCAACGATGCAGCAGCTCGTTCGGCGCTTGGCGCTGTTGGTTCCGGCGGGGGTGTTGGCGTGCAGCGTTGCGGATGAGCCGGACGGCGTAGTGGGGACGATGGGCGGAACGGCCGGTTCGGGGGGTGGGGCGGACGTACCGACGGTTGGAGGCTCGCTCGGCACCGCGGGAGCGCTGGGCGTCGCCGGTATGGTCGGGGTGGCGGGCTCGGTGGCAACGGGGGGCACGGCAAATGTTCCCGGCGCCGCTGGCTCGGCGGGCGCGCCCGCGGGTGAGGCCGGCAAGCCCAGCACGTGCGTCACGCCGCCCCAAGCTGCCGACGGGACCAGCGCGCCCGAAGCAACTCCCGCGGGTTACGGCCAAGCGACCACCGGCGGCGGCTCCACCAAAGCCACGCAAGTCGCCTCGATGACGGCGCTGCAAGACGCCATTGACGCTTACTCGGGCTCGGGCGGCTTGGTCCTGGAGTACACGGGCAAATTCGATTTTGCGACCATCAAGGACCCGTGCGTGCAGCACACGCTGCCCGGGCAAACCGTCGAGATCAAGAGCAAGAGCGACATCACGCTCGTGGGCGCGCCAGGCTCGAGCGCCAACTTCGGCATTCACGTGGCGGCCGCCGCCAGCAACATCATCATCCGCAACATGACGATTGGGCTGACGCCCGGCGGCGACGCTTCCGACATCATTTCCATCGAGGGCATGAGCGGCGGCACGCCCAAGAACATCTGGATCGACCACAACGAGTTGTTCACGTCGCTGGCCACGTGCCCGGGCGCGGGCGACACGTCGTTCGACGGTATGGTCGACATCAAGAAGGGCGCCGACTTCGTGACCGTGTCGTACAACTACATGCACGATCATCACAAAGTGAGCCTGAACGGCTTCACCGACACCGACGCCGAAGTGCGGCACGTCACGTTTCATCACAATTTGTTCGAGCGCATCGGCTCGCGCACGCCGCTGCAGCGACACGGCTTCGCGCACGTGGTGAACAACTACTTTCTCGACGTCTCGGCCTCGTGCATCAACGTGCGCATGGGTGGCTACGCGCTGATCGAGGGCAACTACTTCGAAAAGGTCGTGAACCCGGTCACCGCGCGCGACAGCGACGAGGTCGGCTTCTGGGAGCTGAAGAACAACAACTTGGCCAGCGCTGCGGACGTGGCGCCCGGCAACTGCTACGGCATCAGCTGGAGCAAGGGCAACGCGGGTACCGTGAACGCCACGGCGTGGACCACGACGGCCCCGTACCCCGAAGCGCTCGGCTACGAGTACACGGCGCAGCCGTTTCAGTGCATTCACGATGGGCTGCGCGCCGCAGCGGGCGCCGGCAAGGGACTCGCCACGCTGAAGTGCAAGTGAGCGCGCCGAACGCGAGCAAAAGTCTTGCAAATACGCGCGGTTAGCCTAGCGTCGCTCGACGGATCCAAAAGCGTGCCCTAACCTTCCCGGCGATGGGAAAGTTGGCTTACGGCTTGGTCGTTGGGCTTGGGTGCGTTTGGGCGGCGGGCTGCGGTGGCGGGCCGCTCACGACGAAGGTGGTGGACGCGCCGCAAGGCACCACGACCGCGTACGGCGCGCCTCGCAATCAGATGTATTCGTTCGAGGCCGAGCCCGAGCTCGACCAACTGCGCTTACACGTGTACCGCGCTTCGCGCTGTGACGTGATCCCGACCGACGTGGTCGCGCGTCGCACAGAGACGTGGAACGGAGATCATCTCGTCAGCTCCGTCGATCAAGGCCCGGTGCAGATCGCCAAACCCGCGACGGCAGAGGCGCCGTGCGACCAAGGCTACGCGCGCGACGTCGAAGTTACGCTGGTGGTCGGCAACGCCACGCACGTGCTGGGCACCACGGACGCTCACGGCTACGTCGGCGTGAACCTGAGCGCCGAGCTGCGCGAGAAGTTGTTCGGAGCGGGTGTGCCGCCGAATGCCATGGTGCGCGTTCGCGGACCGAAGGGGCAGCCGGCGCAAGAGGTCGGACAGCTCTCGCTGGCGTCGCTGCGGGAGTACGAAGCTGCTACGCAGCGCATGGTCGAGGAGCTGAACGCGCTCTTGGCCAAAGGCGCCGACCTGAGCAGCCCGGACATTCAGAAGACCTACGAGCTGTACGAAAAGCTGCGCGCGCTGGCTTGGTACGATCCGCGCGTGAAAGCCGCTTCGGCGCGCTTCTGGGAGCTATTTTTCGCCCGCAAGCAGCTCGAGTCGACGCAGAACCTGACCCGCAACTTGAAGGCGCTCGACGCCGCCAAGGACTTGCTGAAGGGCGCGGGCGTGGGCGCGATTCCGCTGTTCATGCAGGTCGCGATCACCAGCCAAGCCTACGACCCGCGCGCACTCGACTGGGCGTCGGGCGAGCTGCTCGGCGCAATTCGCGCCAAGCCGCAGCTGTGCAGCAGCTTCGACTGGACGCAAATGCAGACGTACGGCTTCTTGCCCGCGACCCAAGTCGCCGTGCAGTACCTGCGCTTCGCGCAGGGGGACGGATTTTACGGGCCCATTGCCGGCCGGTGTAGCTTCATTACCCGGGGCTGAGAGCGCGGGCGTGCAGCGTGCAGCGTGCAGCGTGCAGCGTGCAGCGGGAGCGCGCGGTGCGTGGTGCGTGGTGCGTGAAGCGCGGTGGGGCGAACGCGATCTAAGTCGCTTTCCTTTGCCTGGGTTTCCCATTGTGCCTGCTAGCGGGCGCCGCCTCCAGGCCGGGGCCGGCGCTGCGCGCCGGTGCCTGCTGCGCAGGCAGCCTGGACCCGGCACCCGCTAGCAGGCGTTGCGGTGGGTGGGCGTGTGGTTTTGCACGCTTGAAAGGAACGTCATGCTTCGCATTTACCCGTTTGTGCTCGGGGTTTTGAAGCAGCTGCAGCCAGCGCTGCGGCGCATTGAAGTCAGGGACCGTGATTTGGCGCGGCAACTGAGGCGCGCTGGGGCGTCTATCGCGCTGAACCTGGGAGAGGGCATGTACAGCCGGGGTCAGAATAGAAACGCGCGCTATCACACCGCCCTTGGGTCAGCGCGTGAGGTGCTGTCGTGTCTCGAGGTGGCTAGCGTCTTCGGCTACTTGGAGGAGGACGCGCAGTTGTCGGACCAGTTGAACCGCATCGTTGGCACCCTCGTCAGGCTGGTGGGCGCGTAGCCTTCGTGGCGCCGTGCAGCAATGTACGCTGCACGGCGCCGCGTGTTTAGCCGCGCGTTAGCTTCCACAGCATTGGCAGGATGCGTTCGAGGAGCGCCATTGCTGGTTCGCAGTCTCCCCGCTCGACTATGCGCCATGCAACCGCAAGCCGCACCGCTGCGCGTGTTTCCCCCGCGCTGCCAGCCGCAGTGTGAAAGCGTGCGCGCCTGTTTCCGGGGTCGGAGTACTCCGCTTCGCCGATATTGAGCGCCACGCTGCTTGCCGCACGTTGGAGCTGATCCGCGAGATTTTTGTCGCGAGCCTTGATGCGCGGAATCACGGGCCGAAGCCGCTCAACCAACTCAATGCTCAAGTCGCCAACGATGAGTGCCATGATCTGCTCCTTCTGGGCCCGCACCAACGCGGGCCTAACCAGCCCCCGCACAGGCGCGCGCAGGTGCAGTCCAGGCTGCGAGCGGTCCCCCGCTCGCACCGGCGCAGCCGGCGCGCAGCGGCCTGGACGGCGCCGAGCACGCCGGTACGATCAAGAAGCCCGCAAAGGATCCACAGTCTCAGTCTCAGTCACGGTCCCGGCCTCAGTCACGGTCTCAGTCACGACCACGACCACGAGCCCAGCGCAGCCGGCGATCACGATCACGATCAAGATCGCCAGCTTTTGCCTAGTGACGCCACAGTAGCTTCTGCAAGGCAGGCTGCGTCTCGGCAGCCCCTTGCTTAGTCCACCAGCTCCCACAGCAGCTCGCGGCTGCGTGGGTCGAGGGTGGACGGATCCTCGATGCGAAAGACGTCGCCTGCGACGTCTTCGATCAAGAGCCCGCCGTCCGGTGTTTCACGGGGCCAGGCGTCGAGCGCGGTTTGAAACGCGCGCGGGCCTTGCGGGGTTTCGACCTTGAAGCAGCGCAGCTCGAAGTCTTCTTCGACCGAATGAACGCGCTGGATCAGGAACACGAAGCCGGCCTCGGACAGCGCTTGTGACAGCGCTGCCCGAGAAGCCGCGCTCAGCTCCGTAGGATCGGAGACGAACGCTAGCTCGGTGTTGTCGTCGGTTTGTAGTGAGATGTAGCGCTCCGGAAAGGTCCACGGAAAGCAGCGCCGCAGCTTCACGGGGGCTGCCCGTTCCGCCAAGAGCGCCCACAGCCGCCCGTCGTGACGCTTCTCGAGCGATAGCGTCGCTTGCGACGACGCTGGCTCGGGCAGCGAAGCCGAGGGGGCGGAGTGGTACGGCGAGCTGGGCTCGCCTGCGAATTGTGAGCGAGCGCTAGCGAGCGGTCGAGACAGGGTCATGGTCGTATCTCTTCGTTTGGTAGGGTAAGGATTACGCAGCGTCGTGCAGCTGCTGCTGCAAGCGATGCAGCTTGGTGTAGATGCCGTTCGGGTTGGCCAAGAGCTGCGCGTGAGTGCCGTGCTCGACCAGGTTGCCGTCTTCGATGACGAGCAGACGACTGGCCTTGCGCAACGTGGACAAGCGGTGCGCGATGGCGAAGACGGTGCGGCCGGCCACGAGGCGGTCCATGGCCTCTTGGATTTTGCGTTCCGTCTCCGTATCCACGCTGCTGGTGGCCTCGTCCAAGATGAGAATCCGCGGGTTTTTCAGCACTGCGCGCGCGATGGACACGCGTTGCCGTTCACCGCCGGACAGGGTGTGCCCGCGCTCGCCGACCACGGTGTCGTAGCCGTGCGGTAGGCGCGAGATGAAGTCGTGCGCGTTCGCTACGCGCGCGGCTGCGATGACCTCGTCGAAGGTCGCGTCTTGGGCGCCGTAGCGGATGTTCTCGAGCACGCTGCCTTGAAACAGGTAGGGCTCTTGCAGAACGATGCCCACCTGCTCGCGGTAGCTTCCGCCCTCGAGCTTTCGCAGATCCACGCCGTCGATCAAGATGCGCCCGCCCGTCACGTCGTAGAAGCGCGTGAGCAGGTTGATGAGCGTCGTCTTGCCGCCGCCGGAAGGACCAACGAGCCCGATCAGCTCGCCTGGCTCGACCTTGAACGACAAGCCCTTGATGACTTGACGGATGCCGTCGTACGCGAACGTGACCCGTTCGAATTCGACTTCACCGCGTACGCTTTCGAGCCGCACCGGATCTGGCTGGTCCACGACCTCGGGTTGCGTGTCGAGCACCTCGAACACGCGCTGCGCCGAGCTGGTCGCGCGATGCATGATGCGCGCTACCTGCCCCATGATCTCTACGGGGTAGATGAACATGGTCGTGTACAGCAGGAACGAGACGAACTTGCCGAGTGACAAGGCCGGTCCGAACCCGCCGCTCGTCCCCAGCAAGCGCGGCAGGGCCAAGACCCAGACGCACAAGATGGTGACCTCCAGAGCCAGCATCAAAGCCGGCCAAAAACCCGTCCAAGAGGCGTGCACGCGGTTGAACTCGCTGACCACGTCCGCGTTGCGCTCGCTGAAGCGGCCTTTCTCGCGCGAGCCCTGGTTGAAGGCTTTGACCACCCTCATGCCAGGGATCGTGTCGGACAGCACGTCCGTCAAACGTGACCACTTGCGCCAGACGCGCGTGAACATGCGCTGCATGCCGTTGCCGTGCAGGTGAATCGCCAAGCACATCAGCGGCACCGGAATGGCCATCACCAAACCGAGCCGCCAGTCGAGCGAGACCAGCACCGCAGACAAGCCGAACAGCGAAACGAGCGCGAGCGACACCTCGACGACGCCGAAGGCCAAGAACTCCCAAAGCCTATCGGTGTCCGAGCTGACGCGCGTGATGAGCGAGCCGGTCTTCTTGCGTGAGAAGAAGCTCATGCTGAGCCGCTGCAGGTGCGCGAACAGTTCGTCGCGCAGGTCGCGCGCCACGAGCTCTCCCACCACGGCCAACAGCCGCAGCCGTAGCCAGATGCACACTTTGCTCACGGCTTGCACCAGCGCGATGCCGAGCACGGCTAGCCACGCCACGTGCACCACGTCGCTCGCTTTCAGCTCGCCACCCTGCACGGGGCGAATGACGCGATCGATGAGGTGGCCGGTCAGAAATGGCGGCACCAGCGCCAAGATGGTTACTAGCGTGGCGGCCAGCATGCCCCCAATTACCCGCTTTCTATAGGGTTTTAGGTACGCCAGCAGACGCCACACCACCGCCACACGCCGCGTGGAGACCAGCGCCTGCGCGTCCCGAATGGGTTGCGCAACGCTCTCCAAGTAAGCCTGATCCGCGTCGGGCGTTTGCAGCGCGATGCCCTTGGTCGATTGTTCGAGCAAGAAGGCCAAGCCCTCCATGCTGCGACGTTGACGGTGGGTGAAGCGCACCTCGAACAGCGGCGCGTCGTCGGCGTCTGCCTTGCCGTAGACCCGCAGGACGTGACAGGAAAGGCCCGTCGACAGCTCGGCCTTGGCCAGCGCGTCGCGCCGCGCGCGGAACGATTCGTAGCTACCGTTCGAGCGCTCGCGCGCAAGCACCAGCTCGTGCGTGGTCAGGATGAGCCAGCTGTGCGCAATGCCAAGCTGCGGATCCAGATCTGCGAGCGCGTAGGCAACAACCGTTTTGCGCTCGGACCCGTGCGAGGTGGCCCAGGTGCGAAGCGCACCTGGCAACCGCGATGGCTGATCGGTGTAGCGCTCGATGATGTCGTGATCGTTGAAACGTTGCGAAGAGGTCATGATGACAAGCCTGAAAACCGGAAAAACCGGAAAAAAGTGCGGAAAACCAAGCCGTGGAGACGGCGTGCTCGGGCGCAGCCGCTGGGGACTGCGCGCCTTTCTGCTGCGCTCGGAGGGGCGACGACTGGCGCTACGGGCGGCGCGCGGCCCCGAGGGCCGCGCAGCACGCAAACACCAGCTGCGACTCGCCGAACCCGATCGCCAGAACTTGGCGACCTATCCCAAACCGTAACCCGATGAGGAGCGAAGCTCCGCTGAGCCGGCTGCGGTGCAGCTGGCTCGCCATCGGAATAGGGACTAGGAGCGGGTCAACGGCGCTTGCGCCACTTGCCGCTCACCATGGGTGAGGCGACCGGTGGACGGCAAAGCAGCAGGTAGGCGCCGGAAATCGCGCGGGCTCCAAACGAGCTCTTGATGGCGGATTCATTCATACGGCACCTCCCAAAGTGAGGCCCTATGTTTACGGTACGTCTCGCGACTTGTCAATTGTCAGCGACGCGTAGGCTTCTTGGCAGCAGCCTTGGGCGGCTTGCGTGCAGTCGCTTTGGTCTTCGCGCGCGGAGAGAGCGCGGGCTTGGGCTTGGGCTTGGCAGACGCGCCAGCCTTTGAATTTGCTGGGGATTTTACCCGCGATTTAGCCGGGGATTTGGGCTTGGGCGGTGGCAGCTCGCGCTCGGTGACACGCACCAGCTCACTGAGCCATTCGCCGTCTTCACAGCGATCGCCTCCAATCAGAAACCAAGGCTTGGCGCCTGGGTAGGGCGCGCCGTCTTTCACCTTGCCGTCTTGGCTGATGAAGGCCCGACCGGCGTCAGTCGGTTTGACGAACAGCTGGTCGTCGCAGAACAGCGCGACGATTTTGCCGCGGCAGTAGATGGCGAACTCACCGAACATCTTGCGCGCCGAGACGTCACCCGCGTCTGCCAGTTGCTCCAAGATGAAGTCGACGTTGCTCTGTTTGGACGCCATGAGCTCGTTTCTAGCCCAGTCCGCAACCCTCGAGCAGGGGAGTTTGCGCAAACCAAATGCCGCATGAACGTGCTTGCTGAAAGCCAGCTAGATTGCGGCGTTTCGGGCTTGCCGTCGCTCGATGGCGCGGATACGGCCTAGAGCCGAGGGAACCGAGAACATGTCTAGTCGCTTCGTTGTGCTCGCGCTGCTCGCTGTCGTTGGTTGCAAGGGCAACGACGCGGACGATGTCAAGAATCCTGCTGCTGCTGACTCCGCGGCCGCGTTGGCTTCGTCGTTTGCCCAAGCCGCAGCTGCTTTGGCGCAGGCGCAAGCTGCAGCGTCCGCGGCCGCCACGCCTGGCACGCCTTCCGCTGCTGCTCCGGCTCCGTCGGCGGCTGCCGCGCCTTCGGCCAGCGCGGCGGCGGACACCGGCTTTTCGGCAGCGGTGTCGAATGAGCTCGGACGGCTCGGCTTCTCGACGGCCGCCGCCGATCTCGTGGCGCTCGGCAAAGACCGCGGCGTCTTGCTGAGCGGGCTGGGGCGCTTGGCAGGCCACCCAACCGCGCTGTCGGCCATCTTCAACAGCGACAAGGTCACGAGCTCGTTCACGAAGCGCCCGGAAATCCAAGCCGCGTGTAGCGATCCGGAGAAGCTGAAGCCGCTCTTGCTGTACGTGCTCGGCTCCCCGGCGGCGCGCCAATGGGTGGCTGATCCTGCGTCCATCAAGGCCTTCACGGGCAGCAAGCTCGGGCTGCAGCTGCAAGCATGCCCGGCGTTCAAGACGCTCGTGCAGCAACCGAAGATGCTCGCCACTTTGACCAAAGACAACGCGGCCGCGAGCGCCGTCGTCACCAATCCGAACTTTCGCGCCGAGCTCGACCGCTTGAAGATTCGCCAAGACGCGACGCTCGGTAAGGTCTTCTCGCGCAAGTAACCGCGCGAGGCGTGCCTACTCCGGAACTTCGAGCCCGATACGGCGCATCAAGCGGAGCGCGTTGCCTTCGCTGACCGGGCCCTCGCGCAGTCGGTAGTCGAAGGTCATCTCCTGACCTTTGACGTCTTCGCGCAGGTGCACGAGTCGCGTGTGAGTCATCAGCTCGGGCGACAGCCGGCACAGCTCCATGTCGTGCGTCGAGACCGCGCCAAGGGCGCCGCGCTCGAGCAGCTGCGATAGCATCCAGCGGGCACCGATTTGACGTTCGCGCGAGTTGGTGCCGTGCAGGATTTCGTCGAGCAAGAACAGCACCGGCAGCGGCTCGGTGGTCGCGTCGAGCACGGCCTTCAGCTTGTGCAGCTCGGCGTAAAAGTGGCTCACGCCTTCTTCGAGCGAGTCGCGGATGCGCAAGCTCGTGGCTAGGCGCAGGCTGCCGATCTCGAAGCGGCTGGCGCATACCGGGCCGCCCGAGTACGCCAGCGCGTAGGCCACGCCCAGCGAGCGCAAGAGCGTGCTCTTGCCCGACATGTTGGAGCCAGTGACGAGCAGCGCGGAGCTCTTGCCCGGAAGCGAGACGTCGTTGCCGACGCGGTTCGCGGACGGAATCAGCGGGTGCGCCAGATTTTCGGCCAGGAAACGCGGCTCGTCCACCAGCTGGGGGAAACAATAGTTGGGCTCGTCGAAAGACAGCCCCGCCAGCGACGACAGGCCTTCCAGCTCGCCCAACACCACGAACCAGTCGCGCGCGGTCTTGCCGAAGCGCTGCTGCCACAGCTCGAGCCGGACCGTGCAGTGCACGTCCCACAGCAAGAACATGTTGGCGAACGGATAGATGAGGCCTTGGAAGCGCAGCTCGAAATAGCTGACGGCGGCGCGCAGCTGACCCATGGCGCGCGATGGCGTGGCGTCCCCCTGGCGGAGCCGTGCACGCAGCTCGTTCAAGAGCTCGGCGTCGGCGGTCGAAGTCTCGATGGCTTCCAGTAACTTGTCGTAGCCGGATAGCGTCCCTTCGCGCGTCGCAACTGCTGCAAAGGCAGCGGCCGCGTCGGCGCGCGTCGCCACGATGACGAACAGCGACAGCAACAGCGGCGGCACGATGTAGTGGCCCGGCAGCAGGCTCAGCCAGGCCGCGATGACGATGGCCACGTTGACGGCGGCCAAGATCCGCGCTGCCCAAATCACGCCGGGGCGCTTCAGCAAACGCGGCGCGCTTTCGGCCCATTTCAGCAGTGGCTCGGGATCGAGGGCCGCGGCCACGGTGGGGCCGGCTTTGCCGCGCGTGAGCGCGCTGGCCAGGGCCTCGATGCGTTGGCGCAGCTCGAGCTCGGGGGCAAGCGCCTTGACGGCGGCTTGGCGCTTGGCAATTCGCGGCGCGTCGGGCTCGGCGAGCAGTGCTTGGGCCAGCGCGCTGCGACCAAAGCGCGTGTGCGCGACCGAGATACGCTGGAACACCGAGGCGCGACCGAATAGATCCAAGTCGTCTGCCAGCGTGCGCACGCGGCGCGCGACGGCTTCGTTTGGCGCTTGGCCTGCGAGCTCTTCGGTCAGGTCGGCGCCGTCGTCGGGCAAAATCTTGGCGTGGCCGGTGACGCGCTGCTGCGCGCGCTGGTTCACGGCCAGCATGCGCTGCGCGTACGCTTCTTGTGTGCTGAGCACGGCGTGTGAGCGCACCAGCCAAAAGAAGGCCGCAATGCCGAGCGCGCCGGTCACGACCGAAGGCGTGCCGCCGTGCGCGCCCGCTCCCCAAATCAGTGAGCCAAAGGCGATCAAGAACGAGATGCCGCGGAAGTTGCCGATGCGCGCCGAGCGCGCGGCCAGCGTTTCGACCTCGAGCGTGAGCTTTTGGATGCGGCTCTCGTAGAGAGCGTGGCGGGGTGTGTCGGTCACGTCGGGGCGTCTAGCCTGGGTTCGGATCTAGCCAGCGGTTGATGACGGCGGCGATGCGATCGAGGGGCGAGACGGTGTCTATGACGCCCAGCTCGACGGCGGCCTTGGGCATGCCGTACACCAGGCTCGTCGCTTTGTCTTGTGCCAGGGTCACGCCGCCCGCGGCTTTGACCGCGGCGAGGCCCTTGGCGCCGTCTCGACCCATGCCGGTCAGCACCACCCCGATGCTGCGCGCCCCGAACACCTGCGCCGCCGAAACCAGCGTTGGATCTGCTGCCGGGCGCACGCCGTGGACGGGCGGATCGGCCCGTAGCTGAGCGCGCCCGCTGCGATCCAGCAGGAGATGCGTGCCGCCCGGCGCCAAGAGCGCGCTGCCCGGGCTGGTCAGATCGCCGTTTTGAGCCTCTCTGACCTCGAAACCGGCGGCTTCGCTGAGTTGTTCCGCGAGCGCGCCCGTGAATCCGTCGGGCATGTGTTGGACCAGAATCAGACAGGCGCGACCCGGAAGCCGGAGCTGCGGCACCACGCGCAGCAAGGCCTGCGGCCCACCGGTGGAGCTGGCCACCACGATCAGCCGGTGCTGACCCGAGGGGGAGGGGCTGAAGCGGCGCGACGACAGCGGCGAGCTCGAGCGCTCCGGCTCGGGGGCTGACGGTCGTTCGCGGATGATGGGACGGGGCGCCAGCGCGGAGGTGTTGGCACCCGCTGCGGCCAGCAGCTTTTCGATCAGCTCGGCTTTGGCTTCGCCCAGGTGCGCGCTCACTTCGCCGCTGGGTTTCGGAACGAAGTCGACCGCGCCGGCATCGAGCGCCTGCAGCGTCTCTTTGGCGCCCTGCTGGGTGTGGGCGCTCAGCATGACCACCGGCGTCTTGCGCTCGGACAAGATGGCGCGCGTGGCTTCGGCGCCGTTCATGCCCGGCATATTGAAGTCCATGGTCACGACGTCGGGTAGCAGCTTGCGGCACTGCTCCACCGCGTCAGCGCCGCTGCTGGCCGTGCCCACGACCTCGAAGCGCGCGTCGCTCTCCAGCGCCCGGGTCACGACCTGCCGCATGAAGGCGGAGTCGTCCGTGACCAGGACGCGGATGCGGCTCACTTGGCGAGCTTATCGACTTTCGCGAACTTCACCAGCACCGTCGCGCCGACCATCTGCGACTCGGGCGTGCCCACGCGACGCCGATCGACGACTTCCGCCACGCACTGAGCGGCTTCTTTGCTCATGTTCGTGCGCTTGGCGACGCTCACGCCTTCGGCCACGCCCTTGGCGCGCACCAAAAAGCGCACCGAAACTTCGCCGGTTTTGCCGCTCAATCCGCCGTTTTTCTGCACGCAAGCGCTGTACTTGTCTTTGGGCGCGCCGAGCTTTCCGATGCCCAGCGTGCCTTCGTCGGCCGCGACAGGCCCCACGGTCACTTCGAGCGCCGCGTCGGCGTCCGTCGATGGCGCTGGCTCGGGTTCGGCCACAGCGTCGGGAGCGGTCTCGGGTGCCGTGGAGCCAGGAGCCGGCGCGGCGTCGGGTGCCGGCTTGCCGGACGTCACGCCGGGCGCCGCTGGAGCGGGCTTGCCGGCCGCAACGGGCGCCGGGGCGGCGCTGCGCAGGGCCTTGGCCTCGTCTTCGGAAATGCAGCGCACGACCATGCCCTTGCCATTGCCGACGCGGCCCCAGGCGCACGCCGGATCGTACGGGTAGCGCTTCAGCAGCGCATCTTCGGCCTCAGCGACCGCGACCGCGCCCGTAGCGAGCGCAGCAAAACCGAGCAGAATAGCGACGGGGCGTTTCATGTGGGCGAATGTATACCCGGGGCTACGGCCGGCCCAAAAATGGGCAGTCGGGACCCGGGTAGGCCTAGCTTTTGGCTGCCCAGCTGGGCAGCCCCACACAAACAACGGCCTCCCACGAGGGGAATCCGCAGGAAGGCGGGAAGGCGGGAAGCGAGATCCTTGGGGTTCGCGCGCTTCGCGCCGGAGCGGGGCAGTTAACGAGGAGGCTCCCAGTGGCCCGCTCGAACCATCAAAACCTTCCCGCCTTCTCGCCTTCCTGCTGGCTCGCTGGTTTGAAGCCTTTCAAGACGAACGCGCTGACCGGGTGATCGATACCCTTCAACGTGATGCCCGTCATCTCCTCGACCTCGACGTGCTCTTTGATGCGCGCGTACAGGTCCGCGCTGAGCAGGACGCCGCCGAGGGGAGCTTTGGATTCGTGGCGTTGAGCGCGGTTCACGACGTCGCCGATGCAGGTGTAGTCGCGGCGCACGAAGCGCGAGCCGATGTCGCCGCGCACCACGGTCCCTGAATTCAAGCCGATGCGCATGACGAGAGGAGAGTCGTCGTTGCGGCGGGCGTTGTAGTCGCCGAGGGCTTGCTGCATGGCCCAGGCGGCGCGGGCGGCGCGCAGGGTGTGCGGCTCGTCGAACTCGGGGCGATCTTCGAATACGGCCATGATGGCGTCGCCGATGAACTTGTCGATGTCGCCGCCGAATTCGCGGATTTGAATGCAGAGCGCGTCGAACGACTCGTTCAAGATGGCCACGACCTCAGCCGGCTTCATCTTGGAGCTCATGTTGGTGAAGCCCGAGATGTCGCTGAACAGCAGCGTCGCATCCACTTCTTTGGCTCGCACGTCGCCGAGCGACCCGCTGCGGGCCAGCGCCTCGGCGGCTTCGACCGCGCCCTGGCTGGTGTACAGCCGTGACGCCTCTTTGTAGCGGGCCAGGCGCTTTTCGGCGAGCACGCGCTCCACGAGCGCGATGCACTTGTCGGTGCCGAAAGGCTTGACTAGGTAGCTGTTCAAGCCGGCGGCGCGCATTTGCGCTTGGTCGCGCTTGGTGTCGCGCGCCGTGAGCATCACGAGCGGTATGTCGCGGGTGCGTTCGTCACGCCGCAACGCCACCACCAGCTCGAACCCGGTCATGCGCGGCATGTCGTAGTCGGTGAGGATGAGCTCGGGCTTCGCCTCCAACGCTTTTTCGAGGCCGTCTTGGCCGTCGACGGCCGTGGTGACTTGAAAGCCTTGGCGCTTGAGGCAATCGGAGACCAGGTGACGGATCGCGGCTGAGTCGTCGACGACGAGCAGCCGTTCGCGCTGGCTCAGCATCTTGGTCGCAAGCAAGGCTTGCAGCCGGCTGATCAGCTCTTCGGGTACGACCGGCTTGACTAGGTATTCGTCGGCCCCGACGTCGAAGCCTCGCTCCAGATCGCTGGCTTCACCGAGCGAAGAGCAGATCACGACTGGAATGTGCTGAGTCCTCGGGTCCTGTTTGATGCGCTGGCACAGCTGCCAGCCGTCCAGTTTGGGCATCTCGACGTCGGTCAAAATCAGGTCGAAGCGCTGCTTTTCGCAGAGCGCGAGCGCTTCTTCGCCGTCCCAAGCTTCGACGACCACGTAGCCTTCGGCTTGCAAGAGCGGTCGGGTGTGGCGGTGAATGAGATCGCTGTCGTCGACCAGCAGCACCGTCAGCGCCGCCTGGCCTGTGGCTTCGACGGCTTCGAGTAGCTCTCGACCCTGAAACGGGATCGAAAGCGCGCGCGAGAAGCCGGCCGCGAGCGCGTCCGTGCAATCGCCGCCGTCGAGCCCTAGGTAGATGCTGCGCAGCGGCTTCAGTCCGAGCTTTTGCGCCTGACCCAGGGCTTTGACGCCGCTGCTACCTGCCACCGATGGCGCGAACAGCACCACTTCGGGCTCGTCGCCCAGCAGGTTGCGAAGCGCGTCGGCGCTGGGGGCCGTGACCAGCTCGTGCCCGGAGGGCGCGATGGCGCGGGCCACGAAGTCGCGCAGCACGCCCGGTGGCGTCAGGAGGCCTACTTGCATCGCGGCGAGTATAGAAAGGCTTGAGGCGTGAGGATTGAGGATTGAGTGGGGGCGGTTTCGGAACGCGTCTTTACGTTGATTTCAAGGGGTACCGTGGCCGAGCCATTCGTTTTTCGGCACTTGGAACGCTGTGCGCGCTGGTTTGGGCCTGCGGGGCTTGTAGGGCCGATCCGTCCGCCCCCGGGAGTGGGGGGACGGTAAGCGGGTTTGGCGGTGGCGGGAGCGGAGGGCGTGGTAACGAGGCGGGCGGTTTTGGAGGCACGGTCCCGATGCTCACGTTGAAGCAACCCATCGATCGAGGTGACGGCAGGCTGGTGCTCGAGTTTGGCTCGACCTATTTCGAGGTGAAGCCGGAGCATGGCGCCCGCATCGTTTCGCTGAAACACGCAGGGCTCGAGCTGCTTTCGCTGAGCGGCGCGTCCAACTACGCCGACGCGGTTGGCTCCACGTTCTGGCCGAGCCCGCAGACGTGGCCGTGGCCGCCGCCGGCCGAGATCGACAACCAAGCGTACGAGGCCAGCGTCGACGCCGCCGGGGTGATCACCGCGCACGGCAAGCCCAACGCCGACACCAGCCTGCAGGTGAGCAAGCGCTTTGCCGCGAACCTGACGCGCGAAGCCGTCGAGATTGAGTACGCCATGACCAACAGCGGCGATGCTCCCGTGAGCTGGGCTCCGTGGGAGATCACTCGCATGCCCGCGACCGGGCTCGCCTTCTGGCCGACCGGCGGTGAGCCCTGGGGGCTGCAGCCGCTGGCGAGCCAGGTCGCTCAGGGTCACACCTGGTGCGACCCGGCCAAGACCGAGGGCGAGGGCAAGCTGTTCGCCGATGGCGCGGGCGGCTACCTCGGATACCTGCTGGGCGACCGGCTGCTGCTCAAGCAGTTCCAAGACCAGCCGGCCAGCGCCGCCGCGCCAGACGAAGCCGAGATCGAGCTCTACGTGAACCCCGACCACAGCTACATCGAGGTCGAGAATCAGGGCGCCTACGCCAGCATTGCGCCGGGCCAGACGGTGCGCTGGAAGGTCGTGTGGTACGCGCGGAAGCTACCCACCGGCGTGGCGCCGGTCGCCGGCAATCCGGATTTGGTTGCATTCGTGGCCAAGACGCTAGAGTAGTGCCGCGCGCGTCGCCCTTAGCCGGGGCGCGCCCCCAGCCGTCCTACTCGAAGTGGTCGCCCCCGCACCCCGTTCTGCCGCTGCCGAAGCGGTGCTCACGTTTCTCGAAAGCGTGGGCCGCCGTTCCGAGGCCGAGTTTTATTTGCGGATGTTCCACGGGCTCCCGAAAGAGAGCTTCGCGGTCATCGTGCCTGGTGGTCCCGTCGTGCGCTCGGCGCTCGGCTCCATCGTGGAGCAGCTGCGCTTCCTGGCGGACTTGGGGCTCTACGCCACGGTAGTGCTCGGTCTCTTCGATCCGGAGTCGGCCGCGACCAGCTCCGAACGCTTGGTGAAGCGCTTGCCGACCTCTTCCATGTCACCGAGCCCGCACGAAATGTCGGAGCCGGGCTTGGTCGAGGCCGTGCGTGAGGATTTGCGGCGTGAGCGCATTCCGGTGCTGAATTTCCGCAAGGTCGAGGGCGAATCGGTCGACCAACGCCTGGCGCAGCTAGGCGAATTGGTGCGCAGCCTGGGCACGCGCAAGGTCGCGCTGTTGCGTCGTCGCGGTGGCTTCCGGCCGCTCGCTGGCAAGCGCGCCGACACGCAGCTCAGCGTCGAGGGTGGCCGCATCTCGATCATCAACTTGACGACGGATCGCGAGCGCATTGCTCCCGGCATGCTGTCGAAGCGCGACACAGAGCTTTTGACGGCGAGCGATCGACTGCTGCAGCTGGCGGAGCCGAACGCGGCCTTGATCAGCATCACGTCGCCGCTCAATCTGCTCAAGGAGCTGTTCACCGTCAAAGGCGCCGGCACGCTGATCAAGCGTGGCAGCGCCGTCGAGCGCCACCTGAGCTACGCCACCGTGGATCTGCCCCGCCTACGGCAGCTCTTGGAGACGTCGTTCGGCAAGGAGCTGGCGCCCGGGTTTTTCGACCTGCCGCCGCTCGCCGTCTACCTCGACGCCTCGTACCGGGGCGCCGCTATCGTGCATGACGCCTACCCGGCGCCTTACCTGAGCAAGTTCGCGGTGCAACCCGAAGCCCAAGGTGAAGGCATTGGCCGAGACATCTGGGAGGTGCTGATCCGGCACCACGCCGAGCTGTATTGGCGGAGCCGCGCCAACAACCCGATCGCCTCGTGGTACCTCAGCGTGTGCGACGGTATGGTTCGCCGCGCCGCCTGGCAGGTCTACTTCCGGGGCATTCCGGTCGAGCTGATCCCCGAGGCTGTGGCGCAGGCCGAGCGCCGTGGCGCGGACTTTGCGGCGCCGGGGGAAGGTCCTTTACTGCCGCCGGCCGAGCCGACGGCGCCGCCTCCTGTGGCCGTTGTTTCGGCTGACGCCAAAGCCGACGACAAATAGCCACTCATCGGCTTGGACCTCCGGCTATGGTGCAGCCTCGGGATGTCGCAGCCGACCGATCTTCAGTGCGGGCGCCCCGAGCTGCGTCGTCAACGTGTGCGTTTGACCGGCGTGCTAGGCGCGGGGCTGCTGCTCGCGAACGCGCACTGTACGTTCCCGGAGTACGACATTCTTCCGGCCAGCGTCGGCGGGGCCGGTGCCACGTCCACGGCGGGTACAGAGGCGGTCGCGGGTGGAGGCTCCGCCGCGGGAGCTGGTGGCAAGTCGGCCGGTGGCGGTGGCTCGAATGGCGGTGAGCCGTCGACCGGCGCAGCCGGGGGCGAAGGTGGAGGCGGTAGTGGCCCGGACCCCGCGTGTGAGCCCGAGCAGTGGCCGGTCGATCGCTGTGAGGCGCGCTGTCTCCACCGCTTTCCGGCTCATTGCTACGACGGCACGACGTCGGGCGACGAGATCTCGCTCGATTGCGGTGGCAGCTGTCAGGGTTGCACGATCGAAGCCTGCAGTGATGACGCCGATTGCTTGTCGGGCGTGTGCGACGACGTCGACGGCACCTGCTTTGCTTCGGTCAGCCTCGAGCTAACTGCTGGCGAGACCAACAGCATCGTCGGTAGCACCACTTGGTCGGTCACGCTGAGGAACCAGCAACCCGTCGGCGGCAAGTCCTACCCGCTGGCTAGCTTGAAGGTACGCTACTACCTCGATCGTAGCGGCATCTTCGAGCCGCTGATCGTGCGCGCCACGCAAGCCAACCTGATTCTCAGCAACGGCGAGAGTCGAGGCCTGCAGAAAAGGGAATGGCTGGTCCAGCGCTTCGAGCACCTGGCCGACAGCGTCTACGACGCCTATGTAGAGGTCACGTTCACCGAGGGCGGGGCCCTGTTTCCCGGCGATCGCATCGAGCTGTACCAGCAACTCCAGACGGGTGATCCGGGGCGCTCCCCGTTCGATCAGCGCGCCAACTACTCCTTTACCGGCCCGGCGGAGGAGCCTGGGCTGCACATGACGGTCTTCAGCGGCAACAAGCTGCTCTGGGGCCTCGAGCCGCAGCCCGCGAACCCGCAGACCTGCTTCGTGCGCGGCGTGAACCTCAACGGCGGCGCAGTCACGGTCGACGGTCACGCTTGGGAGTCGTCGCAGACGGCCTCGGTTACGACCTCGGGGGCGGGAGTGAGCGCGGCAGGCGCAACGTATCCGGCCACCAGCGGCGGCATGCTGAGCATGCTCAACAACGCCACGCGCCTGCAGACCAACGACGAGCTGAGCTTGCCGACCGACAACGGCACCTACCTGGTCTACTTGTTCGCGATCTCACAACGCGACACCACCGACCCCGAAGCCAACCTGCTCACCGTGCAGGGCGAGGCGCCCGACAGCTCTGGGGCATTCCGCTCACAAACGGTCGACGGTGGCCCGGTCTGGGCCAAGCTTGGCCCGTACCGCGTGGACGTGACGGACGGCACGCTGTCGTTCGCGGTCACCAAAGGCGCCATCAATCTGGCCGGCCTCGAGCTCTGGTACCCCGAGTAGCGCTGGTCACAGTCGCGGCTTGGGGTAAGGTACCGGAGCCGTGTTTTACCTCTTCTTGCTCGGTGTCGCTGCAGCCGGCGGCCTCATCTACCTGTTCATCGCGGGCATGTACCCAGGCCTCAAAGAAGAGCGCTTCGGCGTCCTCGAGCCGCTTCCACCTGATTTGGGCAAATGGCGGCTGGACCCCGACAGCGAAGCCGGGCGCAAGGCTACAGCCGACGGCAAGAAGCTAGAAGTGCGTTACTTGTTCGAAGAGGGCGGCCTCCTCAGCCCGGGGAAGCTCCTGCGACAGAGCCGGCTGCGCGATGGAGCGACGAACGACATCTTGACGGTGCTGCCGGACGAGCCGATCAAGCGCAGGCGGATTCGGCAGATTGTGAGCTAAGCGCCGTAGTGCCCGGGCGCAGGCGAACAGTCTGGCGCCTCCCGGCGGCTTGGCAGATACTCCGCGCCTTGAGTCGACTCACGACGCTACGATTCTGGAGGAGCGGCGTCGAGTCGACCGTGGGGCAAGCCGCGGCGCAGCGCGAGCAGCGGCGCGCGGCCTATCTTTCGCTCGTGCCGGCCGCAGCGGCGGCGCTGATCGCCTTCGCCTGGATGCCGGCGCTGGGCGCGCCGTATCAGTTCGACGACTACAACACCCCAGTGGGGGACGCGGCGTCGCAATCGCTGGCGAATTGGTGGCAAATGCTGCCAAGCACGCTGCGTCCACTGACGAAGCTGACGTACGCGCTGGAGAGCAGCCTGGGCGCCGACAGCGCGCCGGCGCGCCGGGTGCTCAGCGCGCTGCTCCTGGGCGGCTGCGTCCTGCTCCTCAAGTCGCTGATCGAGACCGTAGCCAAGCTGCCCGCCGCGCTCGCGCTCTTGGTGGCGTGCGTTTGGGCCGTGCATCCCGCGCAGGCGGAGATGGTGATCGCGCTGGCGGGGCGGCCAGCGTTGCTATCGCTCTGCTTGATGCTGGCGAGCGCGCTACTCCTTTTGCGCTCACGTCCCGGTCTGGCGCTCGGCTGCGCGCTCTTGGCGCTCTTGGCGCGCGAGAGCGCCCTCACTTGGGTGGTGGCGTGCGGGGCGCTCGCCGCGCACCAGCGGGGCATCTCGGCCAAGCGTATCGCCGGCGCTTCGATTGCTGCGTTCGGCTTCGGCGCGCTCGTCTTGGCGACCTCGAGCGGGGTGCGGGCGCTGGTGGAGTCGGCGCTGTCCGCGGGGGGCGCCTGGAATCGGCTGGGGCTCCAGTGGGCGGCGCTCACGCGCGGCACCTGGCTGCTCTTCACCAATCCGGCTGCGTTCACGCCCGACATGGAATTCGGGCCGAGCGGCATCGCGCGGCTCGGCCTGATCCTGACGACGCTCGCGCTTTACGCTACCGCCGCGTGGGCGGCGCTGACGCAGCCGCGGCTGCGGCTGTTCGTGCTGCTGTGGCTGTGCATCGTGCTGCCGACGCACAGCATCGTGCCGAAGCTCGACGTACTGACGGCGCGCCCCTTCGCGGCCAGCTTGGCCCCCCTGCTCGCGCTGGTCGCCTGCGGCATCGGCGCGCGGCTGGGCCGCGTGCCCCGGCTCGAAGCCGGCGCCACGCTGGTTTTGGCGGGCGCGTTCTTGGTCTCCTTCTCCCTGACGCGGCACAAGGCCGAGCTCTACCGCGACCCCATCGCGCTCTGGCGCGACGCGGCCGAGGCGACGACTCACAAGGCTCGCCCACTGGTCAATCTGGGCACGCTGCTGGCTCGCCAGGGCAAGCTACCCGAAGCCGAGAGCGTGCTCGTGCGCGCGCTCGAGCGTGACCCCAAAAGCGTCGACATTCGCCTGCGCCTGAGCAAGGTGCGGCGCGCTCTACGGCTGCTGCAGCTCCCCGCCACTGGAAAGTAAACCATGACAGCTCACATCAAACGCAAGTGGATCTACGTCACGGCCGGGCTCTCGGCCCTGCTGCTCGCCCCGGTGGGGGCCGGGCTGGCTGCGCCCATCTCGCAGTGCATTACGGACACGACGATGTGCGACTACCAGCTCTTGTGCAACTTCAAGGTCGACCTGGAGGAAAAGATGATCCTCTACAAGATGTTCGCCGGCTCCAGCTCCTTCGCCAAGGACGCGAAGCCTCCAGGTAGCTTTCAAGGCCTCACCTACGACAAAGCTGCGTTCGACTCAGCGCTTGCCGCGGCCAAGAAGGCCAACCCTAGGGCCACTGGCGCCGACCTTGCCTTCAACGCCTACAACGAGTTCGTCAAGAAATCGAAAGCAAAGCTCGACGCCCAGGCTGCCAGTTACAAGCAGTGCGAGGATCTCGGGGCGACGCCGAACGATATGCGCGGAACTTGGACCGGCATGGCAACTTCGCTTCCCGATTGCGAGATCGGAGGGCCGCCGACGACTCCAGGCGGCCCCGTCACCCCGTTTTACATCTACAAGCCGATGCACCAGGGCTGCCAGGAGATTTGGGAAGGTGACCTTGGGCACGAGACCGTCCACCAAGACGCTTGTTATGCGCGCGGGGGGACCCGCCTGCAGACGCTGCAGGCCTACATCGACGACGATACCCACGCTTACCGTTACTCGGTGCAGCACGCCGTCAACAACCTGAAGAAGATGCAGGTCAAGTGCTCCGCCGACCCCCTGAAGCCCGCTTTCCGGGCGCGCGCCCAGCAACTCATCGACCAAGCGGCGCAATACCAGGCGGTCAAGGCGGGCAAACAATGAAAGCGCTCGAACGTTTGCAGCTGCTACGCCGGGCGGCGCGCTGCTCGGCGCTGGCCCTCGCCGTGCTGCTCTCGGTTTGGTCCTCGAGCGCGCGAGCGGACTTGATTCGCGGGGAGGACGATCTCACCGCCGCCGACGCAGCGGAGACCTTCGACGCCGACTGCCTCGGCGAGACGCAGGCCGAGGACTGCGACACGCGCGCCGCCATGCTCGAAGGCGAAATCGTGATGCTGCTCTCGCAGCTCGAAGATGACTACGACCCCGCGACGCAGGCGCTGTTCGAGAGCGCGCTGGCGCTCGAGTCCCCGGTCGTGAAGTCCATGGCCGTGAGTTACCTGAACCGCACGGAGACGCAGCCCACGGACTTTCTCACGAACGTGAAGACGTTCTTCTTCGGCCCGGATGCGCCGCTGGGGGTCACCTCGTCCGCCGCGCTGGAGGGCCTGGCCGAGCCGAGCGACCAGGAGCTTGCTAGCCTCTACCAAGAGCAACGCGACCCTTCGGATTACGCTCCGCAGGAAGTCACCGGGGACGAGAACCAAGCGAACAATCGCCTGCTCCAGGCCAGCATCAAGGACTTGCGGCTCAGCATGATGCTGTCGTTCAGCGAGGAGGAGCGGTTTGCTCCGGCGGAGCGTCTCCTCATGTACGACCGCTTCATGATCGCCGCTTTCGATCCGACGCAAAGCTATCCGGTCACGACCTTTGTCACCGACGCGAGCCTCGACGAAGTGTCGGCCTTCTTCAGCGAGCTGTTCGGCGAGCCGCTCCCTCCGCCCGCCGACAACGAGGCCCGCATCGAAGAGCTGACCCTGCGCATCCAGGAGCTCCAAACCAGAGCGGCCATGGGCGACCAGGACGCGATCAAGGAGTTCATCGCACTCTCCGAAGAGATCCAGCAGCTGCAACAAGGCACCTTGCTCCAGGCGTACCTTCAGCTGCCCGCGCTTCACGCCGAGAACGACCTGATCTGGCTCGACGGCAAGCTCGAGGATTTCGCCATGACTCCAACGCGCGCCGTGATGGCGGGCGAGGACCCGCTGCTCGGTCGAACCGTCATCCGCTACGTCAACGCTCCGCCCGCCACGGGCGCGGGCGGCAGCGACGGCAGCGGCCTAGGCGGCGCCGGCGAGCCTCCGGGCGAAGACGGCTCGCCTGCTGGCGAAGGCGGCACGGGCGAGGGCGTCTCGAAGCGGCGAGACGACGGCTGCGGCTGCTCCGTTCCCGGCGCCCCCACGGGCTCCGCGGGGCTCTTGGCGATTTCGCTCTTGGCGGTGATGCTCCGGCGTCGGCGGCGCTAGCTGTAAGCCGGAGGGCGAACGGTGCGCCGAAGACCGGGGAACGTTAACGCTGATGTGAGTGCTCAGTTCTGCGCCTCCCGCGTCCAATCTGCAAGAGGCGGACCCATGGTACAAATCGGGGCATGTGGAGCGGTGGTCGGGCGGCGGGGGTCGTTGGGAGCTTCTGCTGGTTCCTGGGTTGTAGCGCGGCACCGCTCCCGCACGGGTCGAGTCCGTCTGCCACGCAGCCATCGGACGCGCGCAGGCTGCGCGTTGAAATCAGCGCTGCAGGCATCGCGATTGATGGTGAGAGGATCGGCATGGATCAGACGGCGCTCGAAGGCGCGCTTGGGAAAGCCGATGTTGCGACCGTTGGTGTGTTCGCGGAAGCAGACGCGCCTCCCGCGCTGGTCTTAGCCGCGTTGACCACCAAGACGGGACCGCATGTCGCGCAGCGGTTTCTAGTTTGGCAAGGCCTAAACCTGAAGGTTCTGGAACGTCGTCCCACGACTAGCCGTTTCGGTGATCCAAAGCCCGCTTCAATCTTCTCGTGGCGCGCGAACGGAGCGATGCAACTTTGGAGCATTGCTACAGAGTCCGCCTTAACCAACCTTGGACCGTTCGAGCCAGGCGATGAGAAAGCGGAGCCTTCGGTCATTGTTAATCTGAGCAAGGCGTGCGCCGCGACCGGCTGCCTCCTTGACGTGGAACTTCGAGAAGAAAGCCTGCAGCGCGATCTCCAGGTGTGGCAACACATCGCTTTGGCCGTGGGCTCGCCACTTGGGCTCCACGTGCGGAGACCCACACCGCTGCCCCCCAGTTCCAAGCGTCAATATATGGGTTACCTGCCACCCGACGTGATTCAGGCCGTCGTGCGGCTTGGCTTCCACACGCTCAAGGGTTGCTACGAAGAAGGTCTGAGCCGAGACCACAAACTCGAAGGCCGAGTCTCCGTGAGCTTCGTGATCGAACGCGACGGCTCCGTCAAGAACGCGCGCGATGGCGGCTCGGACATGTCCGACGCAGCCGTGCGTGATTGCGTGGTGCGCAAGTTCCTTGGTTTCAAGTTTCCCCCGCCCGACGATGGCATCGTGACCGTGGTCTATCCGATCATGCTCGCACCGGGTTGAACACACACGGGCGCGGTACCGTCCTGTTCGAGCTGAGGGAGGGCATCAATCCGCCTGCGCTGCGGGCGCCTGGGCTCGTTCGACTCGCGAGAGCAGCTCCTCGTCGCCGAGCCGAAGCGCGATCGCGTGAGCGCGCTCCAAGCTTTGCTTGCCTTCACCACCCAAGATGCGAGCTTCGAGCAGTAAGCCCATCACTCGCAGGCGCACGAACCCGCCGTCACCGGCATGGCGAACCGCCGCCTGCGCGTGGCGCAGGGCAGCTCCCCGGTCGCCGAGCGCGTACATGCCGTAGGCGAGCCCCGCCTCACGCCGGTACGAAGCGAACGGATGCAAGTCGGCATTCGACAGCGCCTGGTAGCGAGCGAGCGCGCGCTCATGCCCCTCGCGGGTACACTGCTTGTTGTCCACGAAGGCACGCTGATCGACCAGTCGCGCTTCGAAGCAGGCTCGTTCCGCTGCATCCAGCTCCGCTGCTGCGAGCGCCTGCTCCGCCTCCTCCAGTAGACCCGGCACTTTGTCCCGCGCTTCGCGGCTCTCCAAATAGGCAAGGCTCAGCGCCTGCTCCACGAGCGCGGCTCCTTCCTTGAAGGTTGCCAGCCCCCCGCGCGCGGCGGCCAGGTGAGCCCGCGCTGCAGTGAACTGTCGCAGGCGAAGCGACGCGGAAGCAAACCCGAGCTGCAAGTACACGCGCGCTCTGGACTCACTCACGGGCGGCCGGTCCCACACGCGGAGCAGATCCAGACAAAGACCCACGGGCAGATCGTTGAAGGGGCTGTGGTAGAGACCCATCCAACGCAACCGCGCCTCCACGCTCTGCGGGATGCCAAACGTACGCAGCACGCGCTGTCCCCAAACGCCGCCGTCGCGTTGGCCTCGAGATCGCAAGCGGCGTAGCGCCCGCTCCACTGAGTTGACGTCGTCTGTCTCGGTACCCCGAGCGAAGAGCTTCTGGGCGACGGCCGTGAGCGACCCCTCCGCTGCCACCAGCGCCTCGATGAAATCGGCCCAGGTGTAGCCGGCCGGAATCTCGGCCGAGATTGGCTGGGGCGACTCGTGTCCGGAATCGTGTCCGGGTGGGGGAGACATGCGTCGGCTAGATAAACGTCAAAAGAAAGACAAAGAAAATGACTACCGTTGACTACTACCTGGTGATCGATCTCGAAGCCACGTGCGACGAGAATCACCGTATTCCGCGCGAGCGCACCGAGATCATCGAAATTGGCGCGGTGCTGGTGGACGCGGGCACGCTGCACGTCGTAGGCGAGCTCCAAACCTTCGTGAAGCCGGTGCTGCACCCCCTGCTGACACCTTTTTGTACCCAGCTCACGAGCATTACCCAAGGCCAAGTCGACTCGGCGCCTCGATTTTCACAGGCTCTCGAGCGACTCCGGGCCTTCATGGGCACCCATGCCGCGCATTTCTGCTCCTGGGGCGACTACGACAAGAACCAGCTCGCCCGCGAGGCAACTAGGAACCGAGTGCCTTTGCCCTTTGCCCACGGTCACCTCAACTTGAAGCGGGCGTTCAGTGAACGCCTCGGAGAGGCTCGCCCCTACGGTCTGGGCCAAGCGCTACGCCGCGTCGGTCTGCGCTTCGAAGGCACCGCCCACCGAGGCATCGACGACGCGCGCAACATAGCGCGCCTGTTGCCGATGATCCTGGGACGGGAGCAGCCGCGCCTCACCGGCAATGGCTGAGCTGGCGCAATCCCTGCGATGGGCGACGCAACCATTGCGCCGGCAACGCGGGAGAGCCACCGGCGCGGTGCTGTTACCTTCAAATCGCTCGGCAGCGAACGCAGCGCGGTGGTGCTGATGCTGGCCGTTGGCGTGACGGCTCTTCGTCGTCGTCGCCCGCGGCGGCTTGGGGCGGCGCTGAGTGCGGCTGCGGCACCAGAGCTCGGAGTAGTACGTCTGCTTCGGGGCGGCGTTGGGTGCGCTCGATGAGTATGTCTCGCGGGGTTACCGGACCACCGTAGTAGGCTTGGTTGTGCTTGTTGCGCGCGCTGATGACGTAGCCGTCGAGCGAGACGCCCGCGAAGGCCCCTCGGGCTTCGACCAGCTGATAAATGGGTTTCGAGAACACCTCGCCGCGACTCGCGTCTACGTCTCCGACGCGACCGAGCGCCACGCTCGTGTTCGTGCCGAGCGAAATATCTGCGTGCAAAGCCTTTTGTAGGACCGACTCTTCCATGAAGAAGAGCACTACCGTGGCTTCCTGGTAGCCGATCTGTAGCCCGACGCTCGGTGCGCCGAGCGAATAGAATGCCGGATTCGACCAGCTGCCGTCGGCCCCTTTGGCTACCAAGACCCCATTGCCACCTTCCCCCCCGAAGATCAGTGACGCCTTGACCAATCGCGGAAAAATCATGATGCCGTGGGCACGCTCGACGTAGGCATCCAACCGGGGAGCGTCGCTCGTGCGCAGGCGCGCGAAGGCGTCTGCGCTGCGTTCCACGATGGCTTGCTCGGCCTTTGCCGATTCGGCCGCCGGCGCCCGCGCCGGCTCTTGCCTGGAACAAGCGTTACCTCCACCGAGCAGGGCTGCGAGCAGAACGGTGCGTGACGTGGCGCTGGCGAATGGGCTCATGCCCAGCTCTGAAAGCAACTCCGGTGCCGCCGCGGTTCGCCGGTAGCCTCCGACGCGCGCAAGGATTGCGTCTGACGCGCGAGCGGATCCAACGCTCGGCAGCCCCCTCTCTGCTCTCTCCTCCGCTACTGCTTCTGGTGCGTCATCAGCCAGGCGTAGATGTCGTTTTGGGGGTTGCTCAGGTTGTAGGTCATCGTCCAAGAGTCGTGGCCAACGCCGGGGTACACGGTGAGCTTTGCGTCCACCGCTGCCGGGTCGGTGCAGGCCATCAGGCTGGCGATCGTTTCGGTGGAGCCTTCCACGTCGACGCTGTCATCGGCGTCGCCATGGAAGGCCCAGATGGGGACTTTGCCCAGGTTGCACTTGGCTTTGTTGTAGGCGTTGCGACCGTCGCCGCAGATGAGCACGGCCGCTGCTACGGTTTCGTTCGTGTGATCGCCGAGGTAGTTCCAGCTGCCGATGGCGCCGCAGCTGAGGCCGGTGAGGTACACGCGCTTGGGATCGATGTCGTAGTGGTCGAGCGCAAACGTGAAAAAGTCGTCCATTTCCTGCTGGGTGGGGCAGCCGCTGCCTGGATGTTGCACCGACAGCACGACGAACTTTCGCTCTTCGGGCCACTGGTTGGCTTCGATCAACTTGGGCGGGCCGTGGACGGCGACCTTTTGTAGGTCGCTCATGCCGTTGCCGTTCTCGCCGACGCCGTGGCGAAACACGAGCAGTGGATAGAGCGCGCCGTTGCCGTAATGCGGTGGCAGGTATTCCCAGTAGCCGGCGGTGTTGCCGTCGAGGGAGCCGACGGGTCGTTGCGTGTGACGACCCTTGGACGGACCAGCGGGTGCGCCGCCGTTCGGATCGATGGCGGCGCCACCCGTGCCGCCGCTCGTGGTGCCGGCGCTGCTGGTGCCGCCGCTACCGCTCTGGTTCGTGCCACCGCTGCCGGCCGTGGCCGAGCCTGCGGTGCTGGTCGTCCCGCCGGCGCTGCTGCCGCCGGCGTTATTGCCCGCCGTACCTGAGCCGGCGCTAGAGCCGCCCATGTCCAGGGGCGAGCCCGTTTCCGGGTCAGTGCCGCCGTCGCTACAGCCCAGGCCGAGCGCGCACACCAGGGTTACGAAACCTGCGCGAGGAGCCAACGCGAAAGGCATGCAGTGATGGTCAGCGCTCGAGCGCGGCTCTGCAAGTGTGCGCTCCCGCACAGCGGACAAAGTTGTCTGCTAACTGAGCCTGGGCACTGTCGCGCTCTCTTCACACCAGTGGTCAGACCACGACACACTCAGGACCTGCGTCTAGCCTTGCAGGCCTGCAAACTGCTGCAAGTGCTTGAAATTACTGAATGCTGGGCCTTGGCAAGCTTGTTGCTGTAGAGCTGGCACCGTGAGGCCGCTTAGCACCTACACAGTGGGAGTTCGGATTGCTGCGCTCGCTGCCAGCTTGTTTGCTTCGAGCGTAGCGCTGGCGCAAGAGGAGCGCGAGTCCGTCGAAGGACACGTGCTCGAGCTGTCCGAGCAAGACATCGTGGTCGATCTCGCGCACGCGCGAGGCGCTACGGATGGCGCGTTCGTCGAGCTGTGGCGGCCGCTCGCGGTCAAGCATCCGGTAACGGGCCAGATCATCAACGACCGCTTTCTGATCGGTCGGCTCAAGCTGGTGCAGGTGCGTGACTCGCTGTCGTTGGCGCGCGCCGAGGGCAAGTTGGCGCGCGCGGCTCAAGCGGGCGACATCGTGATCTTGCGATTGCCCAAGGCAGGGGGGCCGAGGTTGGGCAAGCCAGCCGCGACCGCACCTGCGACAGCGCCGACAGCACCGGCCAATCCGGTGACTACCGCACCTGCGGCGCCCGTTCCTGCAGCACCTGCGGCACCACCTGGGGCACCGGCTGCGAGCGCGCCGGCGCCTTGCGACGATGCCAGCAAGTCAGCGTGTGACGTCGACGCGCAGGAGGTCAGCAAATTGTTCGACGGCTTGCGTGGTCAGAGCCCGCGCACCCGCATTTTGGCCTACGAAGCCTTCGTGACGCGGCGCCCGAAGGGCCGCTACGCCGTGGTGCTGTACGAAGAAGCGCAGCAGCTGCGCAAATTGGTGGGGCTGCTCAACGCCGGGGAGCCTGTCGAGCAGGTGCCGACACGTCGCAGCTTTCAAGCGCCGAACGACGCGTTGGCCGGCATGGGACTCGAGATCGGCGTCGAGCTCAACGACGCCGTGGGGGCGGTGTTTCATTCGCGCAACGAGGGTGAGGTCGCGTACGTCTCGACGCCGATGCAGCCGAACGGCGACGGCTACTTCACCGTGCACGTGCCGGCCGAGCGCGTGCGCCCAGCGCGTCTCGAGTACTTCATCGAGGCCACGACGCCGTCCGGCAAAGCCGTGGCGGTGGTGGGTGAGGCCGAGTCGCCGTTTCGGCTGCCTATCGATCCGCTACCGGCGCCGAAGCCGCCCGAGCGTCGTCAGGCTATCGTGAGTGTCAGCACCGACTACGCCGACTGGAACAACTTCAAGGGCAACGACAAGGTCTGGCAGACCGAGGGTTTTGTCGGCATGCGCCTGAACGACCAAGGCATCCGCGCGATTCGTACCGGTTTTGGCGTGTTTCGCGGCGTGGGCGGCTCACTGCGCGAGCTCGATACGTTGAAGCTTGGAGGCCGCGCGGTGGGGTTGACTTACGGCTACTTGGAGGGCGAGTACGGCATCTCGCACTTCACGGGCATCATTGCTCGCGTGGTCGTGGGGCTCGAAGACGACGGGGTGTCGGGCGGCGCGCAGGCCTTGCTGAGGCTAGGCAACGACCGCGAGACCAACTTGCAAATTGGTGGTGAGGTGCTGGGCAGCGTGGGTCTGCGCGGCATCACGCAGCTCGAGCTGAACAGCTTTCCCAAGGTGCCGGTGCTCTTCCGCACCGAGGTCACCAATCAACCGGCTGGCGTGAGTCGTCGCGGTGAGAACGTGCGGCCCGGCGCGACGGGCGCGGCTCAGGACCTGATCTCGCACGATCAGGGGGAGGTTGGCGCGCGCGCGATAGCGCAGGTGGGCTACCGCTTCTTACCAACGCTGGTGATTGCGGTGCGCGGCTCGTACCAGGGCCGCACCATCAATCACGCGGGGCCCGGCTTTGGAGGGGCGGTGTCGTACCAATGGTGACCATCGTGAAGAACCCGAGCTTTTTGACGGCCCTTTTGCTCACGCTGAGCGCGAGCGCCCCGGCTTTGGCGCAAGAAGCCGCAGCAGACGCGGGCGCTGCCGCAACGTCTACTGCGGCGCGACCTCGGCTACACCACGCTCCCTTGACCTCGGTCCCGGCGCGCGAGCCGCTGATTGTCAGCGCTACCATCGAGCATCCCGAACTGGTGAAGCGCGCGTTGCTCGTCTATGCGACCGAGGGCCAGTCGAAGCAGCGAGAAGTCGAGTTTCGTCGCGGCGCGACCGCCTATGTGGCCGAAGTGCCGGCGGACGAGCTGGCTCCCCGCTGGCTCGAGTACTCGCTCGAGCTGGAGCTGCTGGACGGCTCGCGCCAGGTCGTGTTCGCCAGCCGCAAGCGACCGCACCGCGTGGCAGTGCCGGAAGAGCTGATGGACGCGCGTGAGCGCGCCTTGCACCAGCGGCTGGGCGGGCGTCGCTCGGTGTTTTCGGCTTCCGGCGATTACGTCGACTTTGGCACCAGCAGCGCGCAGACCACCGACGCCTCGGGCAACTTGGTGGGGCGAGACGTGCGCGACCGCTACTTTCGGCTGGAAGGTGGCTACACCTACCGCCCGCTGCGCTTCGTCACCGAGTTCAGCTTGCGTGCTGGCGTGGTGCGCGGCAAATCGCCCGTGCCCGTCGACGAAGCCAGCGACGGCAGCGGTGCTACCGCCAAGCCGAGCGACCCCTTCGCGGTTGGTTTGAACTATGGCGCGCCGTCCGTGCGGCTGCGCTTGGCAGACGTCTGCCATGTGGAAGGCGAGTTTTTGACCAGCGTCACCGAGAAGGGATTCTCGCTCGGCGTAGGCGCAGCGGTGCTGATAGGCGATCCGTACGGCGGCAAGCTCACACTCGGGTTCGAAAGCATC
>DATAKF010000508.1:0-11095 GCA_036261775.1 Polyangiaceae bacterium
CTGCCCAGGTTTTCGATGGCGTTCAGGTGCCTGACGAGCACCCCCTGACTTGCCATGCGCTTGGCACCGTTCGCCAGGTTGACGCTCAACACGGCGGGCAACAGCTCGGGGCTCAGGCCTACGGCCAGCGCGATGGCAAACAGCAACGTTTCGATGGCGGGCCGACCTCTACCGATATGTACCGCGAAGACGACCAGCACCATCACGACCATGGCTACGGTCAGCAAGTACCCGAAGCGCGCCATGCCCCGATCGAACTCGGTGGCTGGCGGCCGCACGTTGAGGCGCGCCGCGATGCGGCCGACCTGCGTCGCCTTGGCCGTGCTGACGACCAGCGCGCGTGCGGTTCCGCTGCGCACGTTGGTACCCATGAAGACACAGTTGGCGCGCGTTGCCAAAGGCGCCCCGGGGGCACACGGCTGTAGCTGCTTGAGGACGGGAAAGCTCTCGCCCGTGAGCACGGCCTCGTTGACGTGAAGGTCGGTTGCCTCGAGCAGGACGCCATCGGCCGGTAGCAAGCTCCCCGCTGAAAGCAGCAGCACGTCGCCCGGAACCAGGTCTTCGACGGCGATACGCCGGACTTGACCATCGCGCAGCGCGTTGGCTCGCGTCTGCACCCGCGCCTTGAGCGCGGCGGCAGCGCTCTCGGCGTCGTACTCACGGGAGAAGCCGACTCCGACGCTAGCCACCACCACGACCAGCACAATCGAGGCGTCGATCCACTCGCCCGTCAGCGCCGACGCGACCGCCGCGAAGACCAGCAGCAAGAGCAGCGGGCTCTTCAGCTGGTTTCCGAGCACGCCGAGCCAGGACGCTCGCCGCTCCCCAAGGGTGTTGCGACCGTAGACCGCCAGGCGCTCTGCCGCCTGCGCCGAGGTCAGCCCGTTCCCGCTCGAGTCGAGTCGAGCGAGGAGCGTCGCTGCGTCCATCGCCCAATACGCGTCGCTGCCGAGCCGATGAGGCTCGCTCGCTGGACGGCGGACGGACGGGGACACCGGGCGCCTCAGTGCACGAGCCATGCCCACGCGGCATCGGCCGCTCGAGCGCGGCACTTGGCCGAGCGACGTGGCGCGACGAAAGACCTGCGCCGCCGGCGCAGGATTTTCGCGACCGCTAGCTCGCCCTCGAGCGGCGCGCGAATGTTCGGCGCGCGTCCATCAGGACTGCGCTGGCATGAATCATGCCCCCTCCACGCACATGGACATCGTCCCTCAGAGTGCCGAATCGTTCCGGCAAGGCAGCAGTATCGACGAGGAGCGTGTGTTCGCCGATGGCGAGACTCTCGTCAAGGCAACGCTCAACGTTCCGCTCGACGCGCACGCTGTCATCTTGCTGATCCACGGCGGCAGTGCCCTTCGCTTCGGGGCAGCCAGTCGGTTCGCTAGCGAGGTCTTCGGACAGGCTGGCTTCGCAACACTGCAGGTCGACCTGCTCACACCCGCCGAGGAAGCGGAGCTCGCCGCCAGTCGGCACCCGGAAGACCACGTGCCGCTCCTCTCGCAGCGAGTCGTCACCGCCGTCGATTGGCTCGGACATGAACGTGACACGGCCGCTCTGCCCATCGGCTTGTTCGCGACGAGCATGGAGACGGTCCCCGCGCTCATGGCTGCGGAGCGCAGCGGCCGAGTCGGCGCCGTGGTTTCCCAAGGCGGCTGCCCTGATTTTGCACGAGATGCGGTCGGCGAGCTGCGCGTCCCCACGCTGTTGATCGTCGGCCGCGACGAGCAAGCTCGAGCGGCCGAGCTCGCCTCGGAATTTTTCGCCCGACACCTGATCTCACCAACCAGAACCCACCGGCCACGATTGCGGGAGACTCGACCATGAAAACACCTTTCATCTTGCTGAGTTTGGCGCTCGCGACCTCGGGCTGCGTGTCCGCAGGAAAGTACGACGAGGCGGTCGCGGCGTCAGACCGCGCCGCGGCCGAGCTTCGCGCCGCCAAGCTCCGAGCCGCGGCCGAGCTGAAAGAAAAGTCCGAACGCGCCAATCGACTCGACGAAGCGCTGCGCGGTGTCGAGGCGAAGCAAGCCGAGCAAGCCAGCGAGCTGCACATGGCCATCGACCGCTACGCGGAGTGCAGCACGGCGCGCGACGAAGCCACCGCGCAGGGCCAGCAACTGCGCGCGGAGTTGGAGCGCCAGGGCAAGAACGTGGATCAGCTGCTCGCCAGCAAAGGAGCGCTCAGCACCTCCCTCGAGCAAGCCCGCGCGCGCCTCGAGGAGCTGCGGCGCGCGCAGGTCGCAGCCGAGGCACGCGCAGCCCTATTTCGCGATCTGGCCCTGCGGCTGCGCCGCATGGTCGACGCCGGAGAGCTAGAAATCACGCTGCGCAACGGCCGCATGGTGCTGGTGCTGCCGACCGACGTGTTGTTCGATTCCGGCCGCGCAAAGGTCGGGCCTCGCGGCAAGGAGGCGCTGTCGCAGGTGGCAGCAGCGCTAGCGACCGTCAAAGACCGCCGCTTCCAGGTGGCGGGTCACACTGACAACGATCCAATTCGCTACTCGGGTTTCGAGTCCAACTGGGAACTTTCGACTGCCCGAGCCCTGCAGGTCATGAAACTGATGACCGAGAACGGCGTTAAGCCCGAGGCGCTCTCGGCCGCTGGCTACGGCGAGTTCGACCCCGTCGCCAGCAACGATACGCCCGAGCACAAGACGCGGAATCGACGTATCGAAATCGTACTGCAGCCCAACATCGACGAGCTGGTGGCGGTGCCGCGAACCCCGTAGCAAGAGCCCGGGACGGCGAGCAGGAGGCACAGCGCGATTTTCCGCCACGCGTAGCCAGCGAAATATCCAGTTGAGCGCGCTGGCGGCGACTGCCCCTTGCCGCAGATTCCCTATTTCGGGTAGCGGCGCGCGTCCCGTCGCGGTACGGTCCCTCCTGCTGTAAAGGCTATGACGGAAGGAGCGCGTCGCAAGGGTCTCGTGCTGGTAGTCGACGACAACCAGCAAAATCGCGCCTTGGCACGAGCGACGCTCGAGCAAGAAGATTTCGAGGTGGTTGTCGCTGAAAGTGGCGAGCAGGCGCTCCGTTGCTTCAGCGAGCGCACGCCCGACTGCGTCCTGCTCGACGTGCGCATGCCAGGCATGGACGGCCCGGAGACCTGCCGGAGGCTGCGCCTCCTACCCGAGGGGCAGGACGTCCCGATCGTGTTCTTGACCGCCTTGCGAGACGTGGAGACCTTCGAGTCGGCGCTAACCGCGGGCGGTGACGATTTCGTCACGAAGCCCGTACAGCCAACGGAGCTTGTACTGCGCGTTCAAGCCGCCTTCAAGATGCGGCGGCTCGACGCGACCAACAAAGAGAATTTCGAGCTACTCCGCCGCCAGCGCGACGACTTGATGCGCCTCACCTTGCAGAAGGAACGCCTCAGCTCGTTCGTGGTTCACGACCTCAAAAACCCCGTCAGCACGGTCGATTTACTCGCTCAGCTGCTCCAGCGAGACAAAACGCTGTCGCCGGAAGCACGCGAGACCGCCAACGCCATCCGCGTCGAAGTAAGCTCGTTGATGCGGCTCATCCTCAACTTGCTGGACATCAGTCGCAGCGAAGAGGGAGCGCTGAGCATTTCTACTACGACGTTCGATCTAGCCGGGCTGGCCAGCACCGTGGTCGACACCATGCAGGTTCGCGCGCACGCACGCCAGGTCTTGCTCGAGAGCCGGGTGGAAGCAGTTCAGGTCTCGGCGGACGTCGATCTGATGCGCCGAGTGCTCGAGAACCTCGTCGACAACGCCCTCCGCCACAGTCCCAAGGGCAGCACCGTGGCGCTAGGCGTACGGCGCCACTCCGAAGCCATCGAGCTTCGCATCTCGGACCAAGGCCGCGGCATACCCGTCGAGATGCGGGAGAGCATCTTTGCGCGCTTCGTGCAGGGCGAGCGACAAGATACGGCCGTCAGCCGGACCGGACGCGGCTTGGGGCTGACTTTCTGCCGACTCGCCGTCGAAGCGCACGGCGGGCACATCTACGTCGAAGACGGCGAACCCGGTGCCGTGTTCTGCGTCAGGTTGCCCCTTGTTCGGTAACAACGAGCTGTTCCGCCAACTGGTGGACGCCGCTCCAGATGCGCTGGTCGTGGTGGACGACACCGGGCGCATCGTGCTCGTCAACCTGCAGGCCGAGACCCTATTTGGCTATTCACGGGCAGAGCTCGTCGGACAAGCCATCGAAACGCTCGTCCCCGAAAGGTATCGAGCCGGCCACGTCAGGCACCGTTCCGGCTTCATCACGGCAGCCAATGTTCGGCCCATGGGCTCCGGGCTCGAGCTGTTCGGCCGTCGCAAAGACGGCAGTGAGTTTCCGATCGAGATCAGCCTGAGTCCTCTGCAGGTCGAGGGCAGAACGCTCGTCTCGAGCGCGATCCGCGACGTGACACTGCGACGCCGCGCCGAACAAAAATTCCGGGCGCTGCTCGAAGCAGCTCCCGACGCCATGATCATCGCTGGCCCGGATGGGCGCATCGCGCTCGTCAACGCCCAGGCCCAGCGCTTGTTCGGCTACGATCGCGACGAGCTCTACGGGCAACCGGTGGAGCTGCTGGTGCCGAAGCGCTTCCACGCTAGGCACGTGCAACACCGCACTGGCTACGCAAACGCCCCCAGGGCGCGCGCGATGGGCGCGAGCGAAGAGCTCTTGGGGTTGCGCAAGGACGGCAGCGAATTCCCGGTCGAGGTCAGCCTCAGCCCGATCGAGACGGAAGACGGCACGCTGATCTCGAGCGCCATCCGCGACGTCACCGCGCGCCGGCAAGCCGAAGACGCTGCCAAGCTCGCCAGCCAGAGGCTCTTCAGCGCCGTGGAAAGCTTTCATGGCGCCCTCTCGCTGTACGGAGCAGACGACAAACTCGTCCTGTGCAACAGCGCGTCACGAGACCTGTTCGCGCGAGTTTGGGAGGGACCACTGATCGGCGCAACCTACGCCGATTTGATCAACGCTTGCCTGGAGAGGGGCTTGCTCGCCACTACCGAAGAGCCCGAGGTGCTGCGAGCGCGCCTGCTCGCCCAACATAGCTCCCCACAAGGGCCGCTCGATCTTCGCCTGGCGAACGGCCGCACGTTGCGCCTGACGACGAACCGCACGCTCGAGGGTGGAGTGGTGACCACGGCCATCGACATCAGCGACGACGTCCAGCACGAGGCCGAGCTGCGTCAAGCCCGCGCGGAAGCCGAGGCCGCCAGCAGCGCCAAGAGCGAGTTTCTTTCGTCGATGAGCCACGAGCTGCGCACGCCCATGAACGCCATCCTGGGCTTTGCTCAGCTGCTGCAGCGCGACAAGCGGGCGCCGCTTTCGCCGGCCCAGCTGGAGAAGCTGGGTTACGTGCTGCAAGGCGGCGAGCACCTGCTGCGGTTGATCGACGATATCTTGGATCTGTCGCGGATCGAAGCCGGGCACGTGATGATGTCACCCGAGCCGGTCAGCGTGAACGAGGTGCTGAACGAGCTGCGACAGACACTGGAGCCAATGGCGACTCGCGCCGGTATCGCGCTCTCGGTCGAGCCCGCTCCTTCCAAAGTCGACGAGGTTATCGCCGATCGCACGCGCTTCAGTCAGATCCTCATCAACTTTGGCTCGAACGCCATCAAGTATGGCAAGCCGGGTGGTCACGCGCGCATCCGCGCCGAGCTGGTCACGCAAGGACGCATGCGCGTGGTGGTGACAGACGACGGCATCGGCATTCCCCTGGACAAGCAGGAGAAGGTCTTCCAACCGTTCCAGCGAGCGGGTCAGGAGACCGGCCCGATCGAAGGCACGGGTATCGGCCTGTCGATCACCAAGCGTTTGGCCGATCTGATGGGAGGCAGCGTCGGCTTCAGAAGTACGCCCGACGCCGGCTCGGAGTTCTGGGTCGAGATGCCTTTGCATCAGCAGTCCGAAACCAAGGACGCGAGCGTGACTCCGCCGCTTCGAAGCCAGTCCCCGCTTGGCAGCGAAGTCGGAGCCGATTTTGTGGTGGTCTACATCGAAGACAACCCGTCGAACATCGCCTTCATGCAAGGGGTGATGGACGAGCTACCGCGCGTCAAGCTGGTCGCGATTCCGACCGCCGAGGTGGGTATCGAGGTGGTGAGGAAGCTGCAGCCTCAGGTCGCGATCATGGACATCAACCTGCCAGGCATGAGCGGCTACGACGCGACACGGCGCCTGCAAGAATGGCCAGAAACGCGAGCCATTCCGGTGATCGCGCTCACGGCCGCGGCCATGCTGAGCGACCGCGCGCGCATCAAAGAGGCCGGCTTCTACCGCTACTTGACCAAACCGGTGAAGGTGGCCGAGCTGCTCGAGACGTTGGAGCAGCTGCTGGTGGCCCCACAGTCGTAGCCGCCAAGGCGACCTCAGGCGCGCAGGCTGCGAACCGCCTCGTCAGGGACGGTGACCACGGGTACCGGCGAGAGACGCGCGAGCTTCTCGGCCACGCTTCCCAGCAGCACGTGCGACAGCCCCGTGCGACCGTGTGACCCGACCACGACCATGTCATGCTTGCCTTGCCTGAGCTCGTGGATCAGCGCCGACGCTGGATCTCCGTCCAGCAAGCGTCCCGTCACGGCTGCGCCCGAGGTGGTCGAGCTGCCTTGCAAGAACTCGTCGAGATCTCGCTGCGCGTTCTCTTGAATCAGCCGAATCAGCGATTTTCCAGAGATGGGCTCGCTCCTGGTCAGGACCACGTTGCTGACGTAGCTCGGTCGGTCCCAAACGTGGACGACGTCGAGCGTCGCTTGGTACTTTTCAGCCAACTCCAAGGCCAAGCGCAGCGCCGAGCGCGAACACGACGAGTAGTCGACGGGGACCAAGATGCGTTGAATGTTCATGGCTTCTCGTTTCCAATTCAGTGCTGGCTCGGCCAGCGGAAGTCGCGGATCTCGGGCAAATCTTCGAAGCACGCCTCGACGTAAGCGCCGTGACGCTCGAGCGCGGCGCGACAGTCGCGCGACAGCTCCAAAACCAGCTCCGCATCGAGCTTCGAACGCTTCAGCGCTTCGAGCACCAGGTGAAAGCGACTGGTCTGATTCAAGACGACCATGTCGAAGGGTGTCGTGGTGGTGCCCTCTTCCCGGTAGCCCCGCACGTGAAAGCGGCTCGGATTGGGCCGCCCATGCACCAGCTGATGTACGGCGCCCGGATAGCCGTGAAACGCAAACACCACGTCCACGTCGTTGGTAAAAAGCTCCGTAAAGCGCTCCGGCTCCATGCCGTGAGGATGCGCCGAAGGCGTCGGCAGCGTCATCAAGTCGACGACGTTGACCACCCGTAGCTTGAGCTGCGGAACTCGCTCGCGCAGCCAAGCAGCAGCAGCCAGCGTCTCGAGCGTCGCCGTATCGCCGGCGCAGGCCAATACGACGTCGGGGACCTGCCCTTCGTCCGTGCTGGCAAACTGCCACACCGACGCGCCCGCCTCGCAATGGCGCTTGGCCGCTTCGAAGTCCAGCCACTGCAGCTGCGGCTGCTTGTCGATGATGATCAGGTTCACGTGGTCCTTGCTTTGAAAACAGTGACCGGCCGTGACGAGCAGACAATTGGCATCTGGCGGCAGATAGACGCGAGCAACGCTCCCCTTCTTGGACAGGATGGTGTCCATGAACCCGGGCCCCTGGTGGCTGAAGCCGTTGTGGTCGTTGCGCCAGCACGTAGAAGTGAGCAAGCAATTGAGCGACGGCACGGGCGAGCGCCAAGGCAGCTCCACGCATGCCTCCAGCCACTTGGCGTGCTGTGTTGCCATCGAGGCTACGATGAGCGCAAAGGCTTCGTAGGTCGCGAACAAGCCATGTCGGCCGCTCAAGGTGTAACCCTCGAGCCAACCTTGGCAGTTGTGCTCGCTGAGAACTTCCATCACCCGGCCCTCGGCCGAAATGTGATCGTCCCCCGGGATCTCGCCTCCGACCAGACAGCGTTGCTCCGTGTCGAACACCGCACCGAGGCGGTTCGAGTTGGTCTCGTCCGGGCAGAACAGGCGGAACGTCTTCGGGTTGTCGCGGTACAAGTCGCGTAGCAATAGGCCGAGCTGACGCGTGGACTCGTGCAGCTCGCGACCAGGCGCCTTCACTTCGAGCGCGTATTCCTCCAAGGCTGGCAAGTGCAAAGCAACGCTGGCTCGACCGCTATTTGCCGCGACGTTGTCGCTCATGCGTCGTGGCCCGCTCGGCGCGAGCGCGGCCAAGCTCGGAATCAGGGCGCCCTGACGATCGAAGAGCTCCTCGGGGCGGTAGCTGCGCAGCCAGGTCTCCAAGATTGCCAAGTGTTCTGGGTTGTTGCGCACGTCCGACACTGGCACTTGATGCGAGCGAAACGTGCCCTCCACCTGCTTGCCGTCCACCGTTCGTGGCCCAGTCCAGCCCTTCGGCGTACGCAGCACCAGCGCCGGCCAGCGCGGTCGCCCCTGCGCCCGCCCTTCTTCACGGGCGGCCCGCTGAATCCGCTGAATGCTGGCCAGGCACTCGTCGAGCACCGCGGCCAGGCGAGCGTGAACCGCGAATGGCTCGTCACCCGAGACGAAGTGCGCTTGGTAGCCATGCCCGGAGAGCAGCTGGGAAATCTGCTCATCGCTGCTGCGACCCAGCACGGTAGGTCCGGCGATCTTGTAGCCGTTGAGGTGCAGGATGGGCAGCACCGCGCCATCGTGGACGGGGTTCAGGAACCTGATGCCCTTCCAGCTGCCTTCGAGCGGCCCAGTCTCGGCCTCGCCGTCCCCCACCACCGCGGCGACAATCAAGTCAGGGTTGTCGAAGGCGGCTCCGAACGCGTGAGTGAGCACGTAGCCCAGCTCACCGCCTTCGTGAATGGACCCGGGCGTGTGGGGACCTGCGTGGCTAGGTATCCCGCCAGGAGTCGAGAACTGCCGAAACAGCCGACGCAGGCCGGCCTCGTCGCGCGAGACGTGTGGATAGATTTCGGAGTACGTCCCCTCCAAGTACGCGTTTGCCACCATCGCAGGGCCGCCATGACCAGGCCCAGCCATGAACAGCACGTTCAAGTCATCGCGTCGGATGACGCGGTTGAGGTGCGCACACAACAGGTTCAACCCGGGCGAAGTGCCCCAGTGCCCCAAGAGTCGCGGCTTGATGTGCTCGGGCCGCAGCGGCTCACGCAGAAGCGCGTTGTCTTGCAGGTAAATCTGCCCGACAGTCAGGTAGTTGGCGGCCCGCAGATAGGCGTCGAGCTCGCGATACGTTTCAGTGGTCATGCTCGACCGGCTCCGTCGCAAGACGCGTGCCGCAGCCTTCGTGCCGGATTTTTCGCTGGCCTCCCCTCGCCGACGCAAGATTTGCGCGCACACGAATTTCTAGCGTTCTCGCACCGAATGCGCGCGCCCAACGCAACGTCAGCCCGCCGAAAACGGCCTCTTCATGCCGGGTGCGGCGAAAAGACGCGTTGGCAGACGGCTTGCAGAGGCAAGCTACGCATGCCTGGCCTGCAGCAGAACCACCGCAACAGAGTCCTCTTGGTCGACGGCGACCACAGGACCAGCAATCGCTTGGCGAGCCTCTTGCGCGACGACGGCTTCGACGTCGATGTCGTGCGTGATGGCGCGGCTGCCCTTGCCCGCCTCGGCCGGGCGCCGCTGCCCGACGCGCTGGTCACGGAGCTCAACGTCCCCTTCGTCGATGGGGCTTCCATTGCGCGCTACGCTCGCGCCCAACGCCCCGAAGTGCGGATCGTCGTCCTGACCGGACATCCTCACTCCTTGCGCAAGGGCTCCCTGGGTAACGGTCCTCCGCCGCTCGTCCTGACCAAGCCACTCGAATACGGTCAGCTGCTTTCGGCGCTCGACGCCCCCTCCCTGGAAGCCGAAGAGGGGCACGCTTCTTCCGCCCCGACTCGTGACCCTGGACCTCCGTCGCTGGAAGCTCTACCCACGCCCAAGCTGACCGGCTGATAGAGCAACCCCTCCAAGTAGGCGCTCTTCAGCGTCATTTGTAGTCCCACCGTAACTGAACAGCTGGCATTATCGACGTGTCCAGCCGTCGATGATTCCCTCTCTCCCTCCGACTCGAGCCCATTCTGGAACAGCAAGATGAACGCGAAGAAAGCCAAGATCTTAGTCGTCGATGATGAAGCGTCGGCCCGTAGCGGCCTGGGCAAACTGCTCGAGCAGGAAGGCTATCAGGTAGTTCAAGCTGCCGACGGGCGCGAAGCCTTGGACGTCGTGGCCGAAGAAGCACCCGACCTCATCGTCACGGACCTGAAGATGCCGAACATGGACGGCATGGGGCTGCTGGCAAACCTTCGAGAGCGTGGCGTGACGACGCCAGCCATCGTGGCCACCGCCTTCGGCGAGGTCTCGTCGGCTGTCGCCGCGATGCGTGCCGGCGCCGAAGACTACCTGACCAAGCCCATCGACTTCGACGCCATGCTGCTCGTCGTCGAGCGGACCTTGGCTCGGTCCGAGCTGCGTGCCGAAGCCGAGAACCTGCGACGCCAGCTGCGCGCCCGCGACAACGAAGGGCTCGAAGGGCTGCTGGGCGCTAGCCCCGCCATGCAGCGCGTCTACCACATGGTTCGGCAGGTTGCGCCCGCGCGCGCCACCGTGCTCATCACCGGCGAAAGCGGCACCGGCAAAGGCGAAGTCGCCCGCGCCGTCCACGCCTTGAGCCCGCGCGCGTCCGCCCCTTTCGTCTCCCTGCACTGCGCGGCCCTGGCAGAAAGCTTGCTCGAGAGCGAGCTGTTCGGCCACGAAAAGGGCGCCTTCACCGGCGCAGACAAGCGTCGCATCGGCAGGTTCGAGCAGGCCGACGGCGGTACGCTCTTCCTCGACGAAATCGGCGAAATTCCGCCGGCGACGCAGGTCAAGCTGCTGCGCCTACTGCAGGAGCGCTGCTTCGAGCGCGTCGGCGGCAACGAGACCATCAAGGTCGACGTCCGCGTCGTCGCAGCCACGAACAAGGACTTGGCCACCGAGGTCCGTGAACGACGCTTTCGAGAAGACCTATACTATCGGCTCAACGTGGTGCACGTCGAGATGCCGCCGCTCAGGCAGCGCGGCAACGACATCGTGCTGCTAGCAGAGCACTTTCTGCGCCGATTCGCGCAAGAGAGCAACCGCCGCATCGATGGTTTCGACGACGCGGCCAGGGCCAAGCTGGTGGCTCATCGCTGG
>DATAKF010000008.1:0-8059 GCA_036261775.1 Polyangiaceae bacterium
TAAGTGCTCGCCTCGCGTGCTGTACGGTCCATGCACGACCGCGAGATCGGGCATCTGCGTCGTTGGCCTCCGCAAAGACTTCTGGAGAAATGCCGAGAGCTTGTGGGCCTCTGCTGTGGGTGAAGCGTTGCTCTCCATCAATTGGGCAAAGGGCTCGAGCGTCTCTGCCCGCAGCAGCGGACGGCGACGTTCCAGATCGGCGAGCAGCTGCCCGGCATCGCGATAGATGAATTCGCCAAGCGATTCATAGAGTGGATAGCCAGCCGACAAGACCTGGGTTCCCGCAGTGAGTGCGGTCACGGCGCGATTGAGCGACTTGACGACGCTGAAGCTTTGGGCATTTACGGGCAGAAAGCAGGCCGCGCAGCGCTCGAGCAGCGCCGCCTCTCGCTGCTGCGTCCACTCGTCGAGCTCGAATGGCAGCGCGAGTCGACCGAGCGCCGCCAGCGCGTCTGCGGTCACCGCGCTGCGGCTGGTCAGGATCTCGAGACGAACGTCGAATCGACTCGTGCGCAATTGGGCAAGCTCGCCTCCAAATGCAGCGAGATCGGCGAGCCCCACCGGAAAATATGGATTGTCGCCGACGCCGAACCAGCCCAGGCGCAGCGTTCGGGTCTCGTGAAGCCGTTCGAGCTTACGTGCCACGGCCGCGGCCACTGCGCGGCGGTCGAGTTGCTCGTAAGGATCGTTCAAGACGTGGGCGGGATGGTTCGGCGCGATTCGCTGCGCGATCGCCTGCATGGCGGGCGTCGAACAAACAATGAAATTGGCCGAAGCGAGCAGCGCTGTCAGCCACTCTCGGCGCCAAATGAATCGACTGTCACCGCTCTGGCTGTAGTAGTCGTCGAACAGATCCACGCCGAGCGCGCAGCCCCGCGCGGTAATGAGCCGTGCAGCCACCAATGCGCGGGCGTCGTAACACTTGCTGACGATGTAGACGTCGTGCTTGAAGTCCGAGGGCCGCTTGAATTCCGTGATGGGCAGGACGGATAGCTGGTGCCCAAGCTCTGAAAGCGCACTCTCGATGCGCCGGTAGCGAACGCGGACACCCGCGCTCGCGAGGATGCTCGCCGAGGGAGTGAGCACGCAGAGCTTCATGCCACCAGCCTCCGAACCACGGTTCCCGTGCGAGTGCCTGGCGAAAGCGGCGGCGCGGCCATCGCAGACGAACCAGCGACGTCGCCAAGCAGCGTCACCGAAATGACCGAGGTGCAATAGTGGGAGTAGCCCGCCATGGCCGCGCGAGCACCATCGTCGAGATCGGCCTGCTGTCCAGCCGCGGAAAAGCCTTTGAGCTTTCGCCAGATATCGCCGCGAACCATCGAGATTCGCGGGTCACTGGCGGCCACGGGCCAGGTTGCCGGTGGTAGCGCAGCGAGATCTGCGCAGACGTCGAGGTTGATCGACGTTGCATCAGACCCACTGCAAACCTCATGGCGATAGTAGCCACCGGACACGAGCATCATCCGCATCGGTTGCCTCGGATCCGTGGCGATCATCAGGCACGAAGCGGAGGCTGCTCGTTCGTAGTGCGCCAGCGTGAGCAGCGTGACCAGCGTTCGCGCGTCGTGCAGGATGACGTCGTCGCCGACGAAGAGGAGAAAATCCCCTCGCGCCGTGGCCGCCGCGGCCTCGAGTCGCTCCGCCCGGTCAGCGGGCTCAGGGTCACGCACGAGCCGTCCCGTTTTCGGAAAGTAGCGCCGCACAAGATCGTCCGCGATCGCGGCGTGGTCGCTGCGATCGTCCGCGAGCACCAGGATGACCTCGGGTGTAGCAGCGATTCGTTGGCGCTGGAGCGACTCGAGGAAAGCTTCGAGATGAGCGAGCGAGCCCGAGACATGATGCAACACCGAGAGCTGGCTTCTTTGGTCGCCGCCCGCCGCCGGCAGCAACGGTCCAGGTGCTTCAGGCGCAACGGGCGCGACGAGTCTCGAGGTTTGGGGCTGGGACAGATCGCAGAAGCGCAGAGCTAGTAGGAGCGGCTCCGGGTAGGCCGCTCGCTGGTCTGCCGCCGGTGCTCGGAGCGCGCTGCCGCTGCCGAGGAGGATTGGAAAGCCGCTGCCGCCTTCGGGCTGCAACGCCACGAGGTCCGCATGCGCCGGTGGCATGATGCACCATCGAGGCGCTCCATCCGCTTGGGCCACCACGACGAACGCGCCGACCATCTGCTCGCCGTCGTGTGGCCAGGGCAGCCGCCGCGAAACCAGCACGCGCAGCGAGGGAATCGCATCGGCGGGAAGGCGTAGGGTAAATGGTCGTGTAGCGCTTGGCTCCGCCAGCGCGGGCGTGGTCACCGACTCTTCCAAATAGCGGACAGCCAGCCCTTCTGAGCCGTGAGCGGGAGCAGCAGGTGCGATCGTCACGCCCGCCCCCTCCTGGCCGATCCAACTGCGCAAATCCGCCGAGAAGATCCGCTCAGCGCCCGTCGCGTCCCTCAGATCGACCTCGATGCGCGCGAGGGCGGGTGGCCCCGCGTCCGAGAGACGCTCTTCCACTAGCAGATGGGACTCCGCGCGGAGGGCGGTAAGATAGTCCTTGCCATGACTCGCGGAGAGCAGCTCCCCGTAGTGCGCTCCGCCGCGACAGAGCGATGGAAACGGAAGCAAAGTCGCAGCAATCATCGCGCCGCCCGCGGTGGTGAGCGTGAACAGGAGCGGAAGATAGGGATTGCTCGTGGCGATGTCGGCAAAGTCGAGCTCGCCGCGCGGAGCGGCTTGCTCTGCGAGCCGGAGCAGTCGCCGTTGTGTCGCCGGGCGTTGCGTCGGTAGCATCGCTGGGGCGAACTGATAGCAGCTCAGCACGAGGCGCTGCACGCAGCCAGGAGGTGCATTGAGGCGCGCACGCAGATCGCGATCGTTGATGAACCAGACGTCGCCGAAATCGAAGCCTGTGGCGCTGCCCAGGGAGAGCATGGTGTCGAGCCCGGGCGTGCCACTGTTCGCTTCGGGACCCGGCGCGTTCTCGTCACCAACCACAAGGGCCTCGGTGACATCGACCCCCGACAGCCGGGCGAATGCCGCTACGACCTTGCGCTCTCTCCGCGCCCCGGGGCCCACGAAACCCAACGAGACTCCGGACAAAGACAGCGCTATCCCGTCGAGTTGGGCATCTGGCGGCAGCCTGGCTGCCCCGTCGGGCTCTGCCAGCCACGGCTCGAGCGAGAAGCGAACCGGCGAAGGCGCCGCGAGCGGCGCCTCGCAGGGCACGTCCCACGGCCCTACTGCCGTCGGTGCCGCTCGCTTGCTCGTGCCGGGAGCAACGATGTCTCGCCCTTCCTCGCTTCCGAACCGAAGGTAGTGGAGCAGCGGATTCATTCCCGCCGCACCCACATCGGGATAGCGCGCGAGGTAGCCGCTCGAGCTGAACGATGGCCCTGGGTCGTTACCCTGCGCTGCGCCGACGCACACGTAGTGCAGGGCCGTCTGCATGCCGCTTCTTGCGGCTTCCGGATAGTGCGCGAGGTACCAGTCACCATCGAACAGCTCGCTCTCCGCGATCAGCTCTGCGGCGGCGTGGTCGTGCTGGCTCGTCCTTCGGCCCAGTCGCCGCAGCGTCGAGTAGCAGCGCCGAAGACCCGCCTCGGTCCTGAGCGCCATGTCGCTAACGGCTCTGAGAATGCGCAGCGTCATGAAGGCATCGTCCGCTCTAGCTACGGGGCGCTTCGCAGCGCGCGCCCGCGCTCGAGTGCAACCGTATGGCGGTCCCCACGGATGAGCAGCGGCGGCCCGCTCACGATGCTCCCCTCGCTCATCCCATCATGCCCCTGGCGCCGAGCTCTGCGTTCGCGACTTGCGACCGGTCCTCCGGTAAGGGCTGCGTCTGCACCCACGCGACGAACCGCTGCAGGCCCTCGGCAAGCGGGACGTGCGGCCGGTAGTCGAGCTCCTCGCGGAGTCGAGTGATGTCTGCGCGGTTGTGGCGGATGTCTCCTAGGCGATACTGGCTCGTGACGACCAGGCGAGGAGCCTTGCCGAAGGCGAGCCCGAGCTGCCGAGCCACCTCGGCGATCGATGTCCCGATCCCCGAGCCCACGTTGATCTGCGAGTCCGGGGCGCGCTCGACGGTCAACGCGGCCAAAAAGGCGTTGGCGACGTCCTCTACGTGCACGAAATCGCGAGTCTCTTCGCCGTCTTCGAAGATGGGAAGCTCGAGCTCTCGACGGATGCGAGTCGAGAAGATCGAGAGGATGCCCGTGTAGGGGTTGTTGAGGGATTGGCCCTCACCGTACACGTTCTGCAAGCGTAGGATCGTGTAGCCCAGCCCGAGCGAGCCGCAGGCGATGCGAACTAGGTCCTCCTGCGCGAGCTTGGTGGCTGCGTAGATCGAGGCGGGGCGGGCCAGATCGCTTTCCGCGGTAGCGAGCGGCGTGAGAGCGTTGCCGCAGGCCGCGCAGGCGTGATCCCAGCGATGCTTGGCCAGCGCCTGGGGCGAACGCGCTTCGGGGTAGAGGCGCTGCTCGGGCCCGCAGACGCTGCAGGCGTGAGCGCCCTCGCCGTAGATGGATCGGCTCGAGGCTAGAACGACGCGTCGCACGGTGCGGCTTCGGTCGTTCGCGAGCACGTCCAGGAGCAGCGCGGTGCCTTGGACGTTGACGGAGTTGTAGCGCGCGATGTCGTACATCGACTGGCCCGTACCCGTCTCTGCGGCCAAGTGGACGACGGCGTCGACGCCCTCGAGCGCGCGACGCAAGTCGCCTTCGCTCGTGACCGAGCCACGCTGGAACTCGATTCCCGGCGCCGAGAGCCATGCGAGCCCGCTGGGCACGGCGCCATGAATCTGCGGGGAAAGGCTGTCGAGAATGCGGACGCGAAACCCCGCGCGCAGGAGCGCGGTGGTCACGTGCGAGCCGATGAAACCGGCGCCTCCGGTGATCAATGCGTGGCGTGTCAAGGCTCAGATCGCCTTCTGCTCTTCCAGAGAGCGAAGGTAGAGGTCTCGCTCTGCGCACCACAGATCCCCGTAGTCGACCTGCTTCCAGTTCTCGAACCAGGGCCCGCCGTTGGTGTAGTGGATGGCATGCGGCAGCTCTGCCGGCTTCGGGTATTCACCGACCAGGAAGTTCCAAGTTTGCGGTAGCGCTCCGATCAGTGAGTCCTCGGGAATCCACTGCAAGCGATGCAGGAAAGCCGGGGAGGCCTGATTGGCGACGTCGGGCGTGAGCGCCTTCACGACGGGATGAGCGTTGTTGAACAACATGAACGAGGACCAGTTCTTGCGCGGGTAGGTCGTCTGCACCTGCGCGTCCATCTTCACGCGGTTGGCAGGGGTGTAGTCGTGCTGGACGACATGCACGGCCTTCGACCTGTCGAGCCCTGCCACGACCTTCCTGACGTCGGTGGTGAAGAGGAAGTCGCAATCTACGAACACGGTCCAGCCGTCGTGAGCGGCCAAGTACGGCGTCAGGAAGCGCGTCAGTGAGAACTCGGTGCTCGCGGTTGCGTCGAGCGGGCGTGTGTACAGGCCGAGTTCGCGCAATGACTGCTGCTTGATTGGATAGACCTCGAGCCCAGCCTGGGCGTGGCGCAGGAGTGAATGCCGGCAGACCTGCCAGGCGATGTCTTCGCGGTTGTCATAGCCGACAAAGACCTTCAACTTATCTTGTGTCATCGTCTCAATCATATCCTGCTAGTGGTGGATGTTACCGCCGTGGCGGAAGGCGCGTCCACAGGTAGGGCTTCGCGTGTCGTTTGCTCACTACTCCCAAGCTGGAGGCTAGGACCCAAGCAGCCGACGCGATGTGGAAGCGGCGCTGACCACCCGCCGCCTCGCAGCTCGGCGTAGAGCTGGAGCGTAGCTAACCGCTCGAAGAGAATGACGCCTGAGCTCATCGGTATGCGCCATTCGTAGCCGCACTCGAGCACGCACATCGGGTACCTGCGCTTGAGGTCGGGTCGGGCGTGGCGCCGGAACGAACCCGACTCGACGCGCAGGTCCCCGAGCTCGACCGCGAGACGCTCCGGGGGAGCGCCCGTGCCGTCCAGCGCCCATCCAATCAAGACCAGTTGACCCTCGTCGAGTCGCACTTCGTCGAGTCTGCCCCGGACACCCTTGAACGGCCGCCGGAGCACCGGGGCCGCCGTCGGGCGCTCGGGAGGGACGTGCCCCGCCGAGAGCAGCTCAGCCTCCATTCGAGCCACTTCCGCCACGAGGCTCGAGCGGAGCCACTCGGGGACGGGCGAAGAAGTCTGGTTGTGGTCGTGGCCGGTGAAGTACTCTTCGGTCCTACGGTCGGTGTGCGCCGCGCGGCCTCTCGGGCGCTTACGCTCGTCGAATTCTTGGCGGGACTTCACGGCGTAGTGGTTGAGCCGGAGGACATCCCATATGACCTCGCCACTGAGGCCTAGTCCCTTCCTGGCGTTGGGCAAGACCGGCGCGCCGTTTGCGTGCATCACCCACCAACGGGCGTCGAGTCGAGGTAGGTGTGGGTTCTTGAACGCGCCGCCCCACGCCGCGGTGCGAAGCACCGTCTTGAAGTGTTCGTTGCTGGGCTGCCTACGCGGCGCGCAGCGCTGGAAACGCTCTATCACGAGACCGGCCGCGTGATTCAAATGCCCACTCGATCCGTAAAGCGCCCAATTGAGGACGATGGCGCCAACCTCCGGTCGCGCCGCGACCGCCGCGAGCGAAGGGATGGCGGTGCGCTCTCCGTTCGTAGGCCAGATGAACTCGTCCGCATCGATGAACGCCATCCAATCGACCTGGCTGCCAAAGCGCTGCATCACCTCGGCATAGGCCGGCAGCTGCGGCGGTTGCCCGGGGAGGTTGGGGAAGCGAAAGCATTTCAGGTAGCCGAGCTTCTCGAGCACCTGCAAGAGCTCCCAAGTGCCGTCGTCGCTGTCGTTGTCGGCGATGAAAATGTCCCGAAACCCCATCAAGCGATGGTGCGCGACCCACTCGGTGACGTATGGGGCCTCGTTGCGGAAGATGGCGCCTATGCCGAAGCTCGGCAGCGGACCAGCAGGTGGCAAGAAGCGCGGCTCGCCGATACGCCCGACCTCGCCACCCGCCGCGTGCACCTCGACGATGTCACCGGCGGCGAGAGTGACGGCCACGCGGTAGCCGAGATGCCCATCGCCGAGCACCTCGTCGGCACGTCCGAAGGCGTGAGGCTGGCCGTTGACGCGCACTTCGACCTCGACCGGCTCGCTGGAGCCAGCTCGGTGTACGCGGCCACTCACCTCGCGCGCCGTCACGCTCTCGAGAGAGCCGCTCATGGTCGTGTGCTTCGTCATACCGCGCCTCGCGACGAGAGTGGCGAAGCACCGGGCAAACTCAGAGAGTAGTCCTCGCGTGTCAGGGTGAGGTGGGGGCTATAGTACGGATCGCGCTTCAAGAGCTCTCCCCAATGCCGGAGCATGGCCTCGCATTCGTTGCGAAAGCGCGCCGCCTTTTCTGACGCTTCATCGCTACCGCGCGATCTGGATTCATCGTGGTACAGCTCGGCGTGGGGCGTCCAAAGGTTGCGGTAGCCCTTGGCCAGGACGCGTAGGCAGAAATCCACGTCGTTGAAAGCCACCGAGAGCTCGGCGTCGTTCAGCCCGCCCACTTCTTCCCAGATGGCGCGGCGCACCACGAGCGCGGCGGCCGTGACTGCAGCCACGTTGTGGGCGATGCGCAGTCGGCCGAAGTAGCCGGGGTGCCTGCGATCGAAGTGTTTGTGCGAATGCCCGGCGACGCCACCGATGCCGAGCACGACTCCGGCGTGCTGGATCGTGTCGTCGGGGTAGTAGAGCTTCGCGCCGACGCAGCCGATGTCCGGACGCAGCGCATGGCTGACGAGCTCGGTGAGCCAGTCGCCGTTGATGACTTCTACGTCGTTGTTGATCAGCCCGAGCACCGTGCCGCGAGCCTCCCGAGCTGCGAAGTTGTTGATCGCCGAATAGTTGAAGGGGGCGTCGTAGCGCAAGACCCGAACGCGCTCCTCGCGCGCGAGGGCGGCAAGGTAGGCCAGAGCCTCCGGAGCCTGCGACTGGTTGTCGACGATCAACAGCTCGTAGCTTTCGTACGTCGTCCGCTTGCGGATCGAGTCGACGCACTTCGCGAGCAACTCGTGGCGATC
>DATAKF010000026.1:0-85281 GCA_036261775.1 Polyangiaceae bacterium
GGACGACGCCGTGGACCAGGAAGCAAGCAAACTGAAAAGCTTCTTCGACTCGTTGTCACTACTCCAGAAGAACGGCATTGCACTCGACAAGCTCGACGAAGTACTGGCCCGAATACGCGGCACGCTCGAGCCATGAGACGGGGACCCAAAATCTAGACACCGCGCCAATCTCCGGCTTTTCGCCTGAAATTCGTAGCCAACCCGACGCCTCGTTCAGGCGGCCCGGAGCGCCCGCACGGCCCGCGGCAAGAAGATCTTGCGGTCGAAGCCGTCGAGGTTCTTGTGCGCGACGACTTGAAAGCACTCGGAGTTGCCTTGAGCGCCGATGCGCCAGGACCAAGCCAGAAAGAAGTTCCACAGACGGAACCAGCGCTCGCCGTAGCTCTTGCGCACGACGTCGGCGTTACGCTGCCAGTTCTCGTGCCAGCGACGGATGGTCAGCGAATAGTGAATGCTGATGTTCTCCACCGAATAGATGCCGAAGCCGGCCTTTTCCATGGAGCGCAGCATCGTGCTGAGCGGAGGGGACGCGTCCGCTCCGGGGAAGATGTACTTGTTCATGAACAGCCCCCAGATCATGTCTTCTGGTCGCAGCCCCGCGGGCGCTACGCCGAGGCCACCGCCACGCCGTAGACCCGCGAACTGCAGCAGGAACAACCCGTCATCCTTCAAACGCTGGGCAATGAGCTGAAAGAACCCGTCGAGGTTCTTCAAGCCAACGTGCTCCACCATCTCGAGGCTCACGACACGATCGTAGGCCTTGGCCGGAATTTCCCGGTAGTCGCGGCACTCGATGTGCGCGCGATCCGCCAGCCCCGCGCGCTCGATGCGCGCGTTTCCGAAAGCAGTCTGATTCTGGCTGAGCGTGACCCCAGTGGCGCGCGCGCCGTAGCGTTTGGCGGCGTGAAGCGCGAGCGTGCCCCAGCCGCAACCGACGTCGAGCAGCTCCGCGCCCTGCTGCAGCCCGAGCTTTTGGCACACCAGATCGAGCTTGTTGTCCTGCCCCTGCTCCAGAGACTGCGTCTCGTCTTGAAAAATACCGCTGGTGTAGACCATGCGTTCACCCAAGAAGGCCGAGAAGAAGTCGTCGCCGCGATCGTAGTGCTCGCGCACGATGCGCCGATCTTGAGCCAACGAATGCAGCGTCCACTCCGGGACCATGCGCGTCACGAATTGCTTCACGTGCTCGAAGGTCAGCGAGTAGTCCACGAGCTCCGCTCTCGCGTCGAAGAACGCCTCCAAATCGGGAATATCGAGCGCGTCGGCGAGGTAAGCCTCACACAGTGTGCTCATGGCAGGCTTCTGAGCCGCCATGCGGCGCGCCAAGCTAGCGTCTTTGAATACGACGAAATCGGACAGATTCTTCACGCGCGAGCTCCTGTTTTGCCGACGCTAGGCAGTGCCACCAGCACGCCGGCGTCGGTCGAATCTTGGCGGACCAGGTAACAGAGCACGAGGTCCACGACCTCTTGGATCAGCGTCGGCTCGTCGAGGCCGGGTGGGCGCTCGAGCAGACACGCCAGCATGGTGGCCCGCACCGCCTGCACCACCACGAACGCGGCGGCGTCTAGGTTCTTGGGCCGTATCGGCGCGCTGCTAGCACGCAGAAAGTGTCGCACGATCTCGATCACTCGCAGATCGAAGGCATGCACGCGATCGGCCTGCGCCACCCGCAGGCCTTCGATGGTGAGCACGCGGTGCAAGCCTGGACACGCTCGATACAGCTGCGCTAGCCCGCGCACCACCGCCGTCACGGTCTGCTCCGGCGTCTGCGCCAGGTTCCCATCAGCGAGTAGCTCCTGAACGAGCGAGAGAGCGCGCGCAAACTCGCGATCTTGGAGCGCGTTCAAGATCGCGTCGCGATGCGAAAAATATTGGTAGATCGAGCCGACGCTGACGCCCGCCACCTCGGCGATGTGCGCCATGGTCGCCGCTTCCAGGCCCTCGCGATCGAGGATTTGCACCGTGGCTTCCAAGATCGCGCCGACAGTGGCCTGCGCGCGCGCTTGACGAGGCTCTTTGCGCACGGTGGTCTTGGAACGGCCCGCCTTCATGGTCCACGATTATCGTGCGCGGCGTGCGCCGGGTCCATTCGCATTCGGCTCGGCTCTTTCTCACCCGCGACACCGCGCCGGAACTGGCCGATTCGCGCGACAACGGGCGTCAGCGCGGGCGCCGCGTGCTCCTTCGCGGGCAAAGAGCGTTCACATTTTTCAGCGGGCTCGCGACGCTACATCAGCTTGCGGAACAGCTCGACGCGCGAGCTGGCGCCGGTCTTGCGCAGCAAATTCTCTTGGTGAAACTTCACGGTGCGGGGGCGAATCGCCAGGTTCCTTGCGATGTCTTCCGCGGTATGGCCCAAGCAAAGCTGAGCCAGAATCTCGACCTCCCGCGGCGTGAGCTTTACCTTGCGCGCCAGGTTGGCGACGCGCTCGGTGATCTTCAGGCGTAGCTCGTCGCTGGAGAGCGGCTCGGCGGCGTCGACCTTGGGCGAGGTCGGCGGGTTTCCTCCGTGAATGAGCACGTCGCGCAGCGCGCGGCGCCTCCACAGGAACGCCAGCACACAGTACTCGTGCTCTCCCAGGGTGAAGGTTCCTACTTCCTGCCAAGGCAGGTCGATGCTCTTCCAGAGCGGCAACCAAAGGATAGGCGCGCGAAAGACGCAGAAAGAATAGGCCAAGCGCGGGTTGGCCAGAACGAGCTGGGTCTGCCTGCCGTTGTGCGTCAAAACGCGCGGCGACGGCTGCTGGTAGTCCTGCGCGTCGAGGAACCAGCGAATGAGCAACGCCTCGTCGTCGCCGCTGAGCGGATTCCGCAGCATGAAGCGGCGCACGAGCGCGCTGGCTCCGTCGCGGTTGGATAGCCTGGCAGGCCCAGATTCGGCGGTGAAGTACTGGTAGCTGAGGACTCCCGTCACGGGGCCCTCGCGTACTACTTCGAAGGACTCCTCACCCTGATCCAGGGACGCCTGGACCAGCGCCGCGGACTCTGGGCCTTCCGCGGTGTCGATCAGCTGCACGATTTGTCGGTGGTCCGCGCGCCCGGCCGGCTCGAGCGCCCACTTGGGCGAATCCTCGAGCGCAGGGGTCCACTGCCTCACGTGTGGCTCGTTGCGATCCACGAAGAAGAGATTGGCCAACTCGTTGGCGGGGTTGCTACTGGTGGCCACGTCGTCGGCGAGCAACTCGCGCAGCGCCAGCTGCAGCGCGCGGTGGTGCCGCGGGCGCTCGCGCCGCAGCCGCGTCTGCATCGCAAACCGCGTCAGCTGGTGTGGGCGCAACCCATGAGGCGTCCATTCCATGTACGATTGGCGCGTCAACCAATCGAACGGATCCGCCGTGTCATTGTGAGTGACGCCTGGGGACAACGTGGCGCACGCCTTCGATCAGCTCGGCGGTCGTGGTCCGCGCCAGCGCGCACACGTCGAGCACCAGCTGCTGCCCCGAGGACACCGCCTGGGGGCAGAGCTGCGTGGCCAGCGAATGATGCATGGCACGCAGTGAATCGAGCGTAAAACCGCTATCCGCGGATTTGTTGAGGACGTCGACCGCCACCGCCAACGCCAACGGGAAGCCCGCCGCCAGGCCTTGAATGGCGGGGCGAGCCGGCCCCGGCACGCCGCGAAGCTCCAAGAATTGAGCGACCTCCAGCTCCGTCAAGGGCTCGAGCTCGGTGTGAACGAGCAGGCGCGACCAGGCCGAGTCGAGCGCGACGGACGACGGCACCGCACAGCGTGAGGCACACACGAGCAGCGCGTCCGACGCCAGCTCGGAGACCAGCTCATCGAGCAGCCAGTCGTGATGCTCGAATCCATCGAGGAGCAACACGCCGCGCGGACGTCCCGACTGCGCGTCGAGTGGAGCCAGTGACGACAACAGCTCGCGCCGCGCCCCGCCGCGCATCACCGCCGAGGTCCCGGCCAGGCGTTGCGCGTCCAGCAACACCGCGCGGTGCCCATGTTGCAACGCGATGCGCTGGTACTCGTGCAGCAGCGCCGACTTGCCGACTCCGACCTGTCCGCGGATGAACATCAGGGACCGAGACGGATCCTGGAGTAGGCCGCGGAACACGGAGATTTCGTGGGCTCTTCCAACGAAGGCCCGCTGGCGCTCCCCGAGCAGCCGCTCGGCCAACGTTGTGACTTTTGTTAGCGCAGGCAGGGCGATCAGCCCCGGTTCAGCGCCGTCCAATTTTCGAGTTGGGAAGCGTTCGCTCATTCTTTTGATTGCAATTCCCGCCCTTGAGCCACATTGCCCCAAGCGTGCCAGCTTTCTGGGGCAACTTGGCGCGTTTCGGCGGCCTCTTTACTGTCGAAGACTTGTACAAATTGACCAGCTCGAACCTGTCAACCTGGCCAGTCATCGATTCGCGCTGAATTTCCCTCACACTCGCGCGCCAATTGCGCTGACACACGAACCCACACGCCGCATGCGTGTCCGGGCGCACGTTGGTGGTGCACGCGGAACCTGCACTCTCGGACAGCCTGCTCCTGCCCGAGATACCTGATCGGTGGTCGGCTGCGCGGCACCGAGGCGACTGTTAGGTCTGTCGTGGGATGGATTGGTCTGCAGTTGCGCTGTTGATTGCCGAGCGAGCGGGGCTACCGGTCGTCGTGATGAGCGAAGCGAGCGACGTGCTGCTGCTGAGCCCAGCCGCTGAGCAGGCTCTCGGCATCGGCGCAGGCAGCGTCGGCCGCAATTGGCTCGAGCGCTACGTCGAGCCGAAGGCCGTCGACAGCGCGCGTTGGTACCTGAACAAGGCGTTCGCAGGGGCCCTACGCAAGCTGGAGCTACCGCTGCGCACGAACGACGCTGCTGGCATCGCGCACTTCGACGCGCAACCGGTGGGCCGTGACAGCGATGGCGTGCTGCTGCTGTTGCTCGAGCGGCTGGTGCCCGTGCCGCGCGAGGCCGCCACGACGGACTACGACTACGAAGTAACGGGCGTGGCGTCGGGCTCCTTGCGCCTGCGGCGCTTCCGGCGCGCAGGCATGGACCTGGGCGCCCGCGAAGGCGCCTGCTTCGAAGCCTTGCACGGCCGAGACGCGCCTTGTGAAGACTGCCCGCTACTGCGCGGCAAACGCGCGCAACCACAGGAGGTCATCGTTCGTGCACGGCCACCTTCCGACTATGTCGTGACGACCTTTTCGCGGCCGAGCGAAGACGACGCGCACGTGTCGGTCCGCAGCTTGACCATGGCCTCGCTCACGGCAGTCCTACAAGCCAAGCTGGGCGAATTGGCAGAGCGCGCGCACCTCTCGAAGCGAGAGCGCGCGGTGTTTGGCCATTTGATGGACGGCCGCGCGGTGGAAGACATCGCCAGTGATCTCCAGATCAGCCCGCGCACCGTCAAGTTTCACCAAGCAAACCTGCTGCAGAAGCTCGGCGCAGACTCGCGCGCAGACTTGATGCGCCTCGTCTTCTAGCCAAGCGAGCAGCTGTCGCGAGTCACGGCCCGAGCCTGCACCGCAGATCAGTTGTGTGGCAGCCACCGCGCCCCTTACTGTTCGACGCTGGTCTTCATGGCGACTGACACCGTCGTCGACTGAACAGCAGCCGACTACGCCAGCTCACCATGTAGGTCGCGAAGTTCGAGCGACCGACGTGTAGGTGCGTCGGCGCCCCACAACTCAAAGAAGGAAACGCTCGTCATGGCAAACGCGAAGGAAACGCTCCCCAAATTGCTCGAAATCGATGGCTGCATCGGCGCCTGTATCGTGGACAGCAACAGCGGCATGACGCTGGGCTCGATCGGCGGCAACGGCATGGATCTGGAGGCCGCGGCCGCAGGCAACACCGAAGTCGTGCGCGCCAAACGCAAGACGATGAAGGCGCTCAACCTCAACGACAACATCGAAGACATGCTGATCACGCTAGGCAAAGCCTACCACCTGATCCGCCCGCTTACCTCGAACGACGCGCTGTTCATCTACCTGGTGCTCGACAAGAACCGGGCGAACCTCGCGATGTCGCGGCACACCCTGCGCACCATTGAAAAAGACCTCGTGGTCTGAGAACTACCAACGACACGAGCCGCAGCACAGAACCACAGAAAGTCGCCTCAAATGCCGTCAGAAAAGCAAATTCAAGAAACGTTCGACCGCGTCGCTCAAGACATTCCAGGCTTCATCGCAGCTTCGCTAGTCGACCTCGAGTCGGGCATGACGCTCGGCGCCCGCTCCTTGCGCGCCGACTTCGACCTGACCGCGGCCAGCGCCTACAACAGCGAGATGGTCAAGCAGAAGCTCAAGATCATGAAGGCGCTGAAGCTCGAGACCACGCTCGAGGACATCCTGCTCACGCTGGGCGATCAGATCCACGTGATCCGGCTCGTCTCGCCGACGTCGTTCATCTACCTGGCGGCAGATCGCGCGCAGTCCAACATTGCCATCGTGCGCAACGCCGTGAACAAGCACTCGAGCGCCTTTACCTGAAAGGGGGGCGGCTCTTGGCGGTCGTTGATCAAGCAGACCAGGCGCTCGTGCTCGGGATCGTCTACGACGGCCCGCCCGAGGCCGGGAAGACGACCAGCGTCCGCGCGCTGGCGCGTGGCTTCGGCCGCGACGTGTATACGCCCGAAGAGCACGACGGGCGTACGGTCTACTTCGATTGGCTAGAGCACACCGGGGGGCGCTTCGACGGTGCGCCAATACGCTGCCAAATCGTCAGCGTACCCGGTCAGGAGCGCTGGCAGCACCGACGCCAGCACCTGCTCGAACGCGCCGATGTCGTCATCTTCGTCGGCGACACCAGCGCGTCGGCCTGGCCAGCCACGGCGGCGCGCCTGCACGACTTGCGGATCAGGCTCGAAGCTCGCGACGGGCCGCCGGTCGGCATCGTCTTTCAGGCCAATCGGCGCGACGCGGTCGACGCCGTGAACCTGGACGTCGTGCGAGCGCAAGTCGGCTCGGAGCGCGTCGCGCTGGTGGAATCCGTCGCGCTGGACGGCACCGGAGTGCGCGAGGCATTCGTTTTTGCGGTTCGGCTGGCGCTCGACCGCGTGCGGGAAGAGCAGCGCACGGGCGCGCTGCAGCGAAGCAGCGTCGACGGCGCCAGCGAGCGGCTCCTGGCGCAACTGCTGACGCTCGACGCGAGCTTGCCCCAGCCCACGCCGGCCGCCGAGGTGCGTCACGGTCCGAGCACCGACCTGCTGCCGTCGGACCACCGTCGAGAGCCTCTCGAGCTAGGGCGCCCGCAGCGCCTGCCCAGCCACGAGGTACCGAGCGGCTTGGTTTGGCCGCCCGTGGCGGGCCGCATTCTGCTGCGCGAAGCGATGCAAGCCTCCGTTTGTAGCCACGTGAACGCCAACGGCGACCACGAAGCGGAGCTGCCATCTGGATACCGTGCTCATTCTTCGGCGCTAGCCTGGTTCGGCGAGCTGGAGGACGGCCGCGCGGCGCTGATCGCGTGGGCGCGCCGCCACGCGAGCGCGCAGAGCATTCTGTCCAAGGGTCGCTGCATCGTACTGGCACGTAGCAGCGATGACGGCTGTCGCCTGTGGCAGGTAGTCCGCCGCGAGCCATCACTGCGGGAGCTGTTCATCGGCGGCGACGAGGGCGCGATCCCGCACCACGCCGCTCGCCTGCTGGCCGAGGCTCGGAACACCTGCGCGAAGCACGCGCTGGCACTGCCCTGCACGCTCGACACGATCGGCGTGTCGGAGCTGGGCGAAGCCATCTTTGTCGGTGATTTTCCTTACGGCGCCGCGCCTACGGTCTTACCCGACGCCGAACAGCAGCTGATTTCTCCATGAACGACGGGAGTTACACCGCGTGATCAGCCGAACGAATCTGAGCCAGCTGGCTTGTGCGCTCTCGGGTCTGCCAGTCTACGGCTGTTTGCCCGATAGCCCTGCCGCGCGCGCGGGTGTTCGCTACGGCGACATTCTGCTCAGCGTCGACGGCCAGGCCACGCCATCGTGGGACGCCTACGTGGCCGCTCGACGACACTCTGGCAAGAGCATCCGCGTGCGGCTGTTCCGCGACGGGGTGGAGTTCGACTTGGAGCTCGTTCTCAGCACCGAGCACGGCGTCGACGCCCGCTCGATCGCCGCTGCTTTGGGGTTGTTCGACGACGGCGACGACGAACCGCGGGGGACGACCCAATGAGCCTTCAGGAGTGCCTAGAGCAAGCCTGCCAAACGGTCCCTGGCCTCAAGCAGGGAGCGCTGGCTCTGCTGCCGGAAGGCCTGCTCGTAGGCGGCGTTGGCCCTGGTGGAGCATTCGACCACGAGCCCTTGGTGCGCTCGGCCGCCCGTTGTCTGGCTGGCAACGCGCTGACCGGCGCGGACGACGACGACGAGCTTTCGTTCGTCGAGCACGTCTTCGTGGGTCGAGAGGAGGTCGTGTTGATCTTGCAAGGCCGCCGCTATCCCCGCCTAGCGCTGGTGTTGGTCTGCTCGCTCGAGCCAAATTTGGCTTTCGTCCTCACTTCGACGCGCGGCGCCCTTCGCGCGCTCGAGGCCACGGTGGACCTAGCAGCCTGGGAGCTTTGACATGCTGGAAGTCGACTGGGCATCGCTCGTCGACGCGCTCGTGCAAGTCGAGCGCTGCGGGACGGAGAGCTCGGGGCTGCTGTCGTTCACTGACTCACCGCAAGGCGGCGTCTTCATCGAACGCGGGCGGGTGTGTTGGGTGGCAGCCCAAGGCTTCCAGCGGCGCCTACGCGACTTGCTTCGCACTCACTCGAACGTGAACGACGCCCAGCTGGATCATATCTACGAGCGGTGTCGCAGCAACGGCGGCTTGCTCGGTCAAACCCTGGTCAACGAGGGCCTACTCGAGCCGCAGGAGCTGCAACGCGCCCTGCGCCGGCATTCCGCCGAGTGTCTGGTCCATTTGTGTCAAACCCCACGCTCCACCAGCTGGGCCTCGCACGCCGGGCGTGGCTACGCGCCCGCGTCCACCTTCAGAGCCGTGGATCTACTGTTCGACAGCGCAGCGCTGCACTATCCAACCCTGCAAGCCGAGGCGCAGAAAGAGCTGACGGCGTTCGCGGCACCAGAGCAGCAGGGCACCGCGTTCATCCTCGACTCGGACATTGGCATGCTGCTGCCCATAGCTGCGACCGACGGCACGACGGTGCACACCATGGCGACGCTCGGCCGCTCAATCGAGGCCATTCCCCGCGCTAATCGCGAGCTTGGCACCGTGCCGGCGTTCACGCTCGCGCTCCGCGCCAACGGCGGCGCCCAGCTGCAGTGGTGGCGGGGCCCGCTGTTGTTCAGCCTGGCGTGCCCCAATCGCTCGAGCTTGGCCGCCGCGACGGCGCGGCATTTGGTGCAGGCGTGATGGGGGTCAGGGTGGTGGAAGGGTCGAGACTGCACGGCCTGCCAGCTTCCACGCCAGACGCTTCGGCGAGCGGTGAGGACGGCGCTGCGCTGCTGCGAGAGCTGTGCGGCTTGGCCGGGCGCGTCGACGAGCTCGACGCAGCAGAGCTTGGCCTCGCAGCGCCGAGGGCGCGCGTGACCGAGCTCACCGAGCTACTGCAGCGAGCCGTGCAATGCCTCCAGCTCTTGGAGGAGCTCTACGTCGAGCAAGGCGACGACGAGCTGCTCGGTTTCGAGGGTGAGCCCACGACCCTGGCAGGCGTGCCCATCGAGCTGGCGACTTCGCCAAAGCTCGCCGACGTGTGCTTTGCTGGCGTGCTCGAGCTGAACCGATCGGCCCAAGAGCTGCGGCAAGCACGCTCGGACGATGACGTGCTCGTGGCACTGGAGACCGCCGCGCGCAAGCTGCGCCGTGCGCTGCGTGCGGTGATCGAAACGGCGCTGCTGAGCGGCGAGGCAGGGCTGACCGGCGCCGAGCAGCTGCGCGGTCGTGACGGCTTCGATCTCGAGTCGACGCTGGCCGTGCGCCGGCTGTACGCCGCATTTCGACGGCTTGGCGACCTTGATGTCGTCGCCAGCCTACGAACGGGCCCGCGTCTCGGATCGACGCTTGCTGCGGCGCCTGCAGGAACGCCTGCTGCTCTGGGCCCGCAGCGGGCGCGCCGTCACGAGCGGGCTGGAGCTGCTCGACGACGTGTGGACGTGCGCCGATCTCCTGCGTGACATCAACCGCAGGCAAGAGCTCAAAGTCCACGACGCCTCGCTGCTGCGGCAGCTGACCTGCGCCACGAGCGACGCCACCGAACACTGGCTGCACCAGCTCGGCTCACTTTTCGGCCTGGACGACGCGCTCGACCTGCTCATCGATCAGAGCCAGGTCAACCCGTCGCCCGACCTCGTTCGCCAGCTCCGAGCACGGCTAGCCAAGCTAGCGTGCTCCAGCTAGTTCGCGACCGGCAGCGTCGTGCCAGTCAGGGTGACGGCGTGAACGGCGACTCGGCCGTCGCCACCGTCGCCACCATCGCCGGCGGGATAGCCGAGACCGCCCAGGCCTCCGCTGGCGTCTACGAGCTCGGTGCCCAGCGAAGCCGTGGCGGTGTCGAGCAGGATGGAACCGCCGGAGCCAGCGCCGCCGGGGCCCGAGTAGTCCCAGCACACGGTGGTCGAAGCGCCGTCGTTGCAGCTCGTCTCGGAGTCACCTTCGCCGTTGCCACCGACTGACGCGAGCGTGCCAGTCACTTGCAGGTTCGTGGTGGCGATCACCACGATGCCGCCGCCACGTCCACCATAGCCACCGGGCGGATTGTCGCTGAGCACGTTGTCGGTGCCGCCAGAGCCGCCTCCGGAGCCGAGCAAGAGTCTGGCGAGCAGGTTGGCGTCGCCGTAGGCGCTGCCGCCCAGGCCGGAGCATTGCGACGAGCCTGCGCCACCGGGAGTCGCGTAGCCGCCACCGCCAGCGGAAGCACCGTACGACTCGCAGCCGTTCTCGTCGCCGATGCCGCCGCCGCCGGCGCCTTGGCTGGCCTCGTAAGCGGTGGCACCGAGGCCATGAATGGATTCACCTTGCTGGCCCGTGGTGTTGACGACATTGTTCTGCGCGCCGCCCGCGTAGCCCTTGCCCGACATGCCGAGCGCACCTGCGACGCTGACCGTGCCCGCGGCGCGAAAGAACAGCACGCCGCCCTTCACGCCGTCCCAAGCGCTGGCGCCGAGGCTACCCGCCGCGGCAACGCTCACGTTCTGATAGTTGGGTACACGCTGCAACATCACGCGCTGATTGGTGCGCGCAGTGCCGAGGTTGGTGTCGTCGTCGACCGCATCGCCGTAGTACCGGGTCTTGGCTTTCGAAAACGTGACAGCGTCGCCGCTCACGGCGCTCACCTTGAGCGTCTCGTAGTTGCCGACATTGGCGAAGTGAGCTGCGGTGCCCTGCAGGTTGATCAACAGCACCTCGTCGCCGACCGCCAAACAGCCCGCCGCGGGGGCCGCTGCCAGCGTGGCCGTGCTGCCGCTCAGCTGCGTGATCGAGTAGCTGACAGCGTCGCCGCCATCCGCGCAGCTGCGAGCGCCGCTGTTGGCCACGGAAATATCGACTGCCGCATCGACGCTGAGACTGCCGTCGTTGCCTGTGCCGGTATTGACGACGACTTCGGGGCCCTGCCCGCCCGCGCCGCCATCGCCAGCTTGGCCATTGGCGCCGCCGTCGCTCGCGCCACCGTCGCTGCCGTCGCCAGCTTGACCCGAAGCGCCGCCCTCGCTGCTCGCGCCGGCTTGATTGCCGGTACCGCCCGCGCCGCCGCTACCAGCAGCGCTGCTGGTGCCCGCGTTGCCGGCCGTGCCCGTACTACCCGCGGCAGCGACCTTGCCGCCGCTGCTGCTACCGCTCGTTCCCGTGTTCTCGCCGGCTTTGCCACCGCTGGTGCTGCCCGCGCTACTTTGGGTGCCACCCGTTGGCGAGCTGCCGCCGTCTCCGGCCGAGCCCTCGTCAGGGGACCCTGCGTCACCGTCGCCGCAGGCTGCAAAGGCTACGACCAAGGTGAAGGCGGCGGCGAAGCGTGCGTGCGCGTGAAGCTGCGAAGTGCTGAGCATGATTTCCCTCGGCGTCCCCAACGCTCGCTCAGTCGAACGCCTTAATGGCGTGAGCACGCGAGGGCGCACGATTCCCAACCTGGGACTTTGCACCCGCCAATGGGCCGGCGGCGCACCGCCTCAGCGCAAGCCGAGGCGCGGCTTGCAACCTAGGCGCACGTCGACACGCCCTGCTTGAAAGCGCGCACAAGTGCAGGGGCAGACGGTGATCTTCGATGGATGCTCGGCGTCGTCGTAGTACCAGCCGCCGTTCGGGTTCTTGGCGCACGCGGCCAGCGACGAAATGCTCGGCACTTCTTCGGCCTCGCCGGACGAGGGCGTGTAGACGACCTGCACCTTGCCGGTGTCGAGCTTCATGCCGTTCGGCGGCGGAGGCAGCTGATACTCGCAAGCCAGGGCCCGGTTGGTGATGTTGTTCAGCGCCTCCACGAACGAGCTCGTCACGTCCCCGGCGTCGGTCAAGTACGCACCAATGGTCCCGCCTGCGCGCGCGTAGTTGTCCAGGTTGAACTTGGCCACGTCGCCGACGCCAATCACGAACGTGCGGATGTGCTCGGAGCTCTCGTAGCCCATGCGCGTGGCTTCCGAGATGCGGCCCGGATCCTTCTCGCACTGTGTGGGAAAGCCGTCGGTCACGAGCACGACCAGTGTGGCGCGGCCCGGGTTTTCCCTTGCCCAGGAGCGAGCGTAGCTGATGGCCCCCTGCACGGCTGGCACCGTGGGCGTCAACCCTCCCGGCGCGACGTCATCCATCGCTGCCACCAAGTCGGGCCCGACCTCGGAGACGAGCCCGATGGGTACGCTCGGCTCGGCGTAAGCGTCCGGCTCGCAGTCGTGCCCATCGTCGCCAGCGCCGCTCAAGCTGAAGAAGCCGATGCCGGCGCGAATCTCGGCCGCGCCTTGGTCCTCGGTGAAGCCCTTGACCGCGTCATGTAGCGCCTCCCAGCGCGTCATCGTTCCGCCCTCGACGGGCTCCGCCATCGACTGCGAGCGATCCATGATCACGAACAAGTCGACTGGGACGGCTTCGGCTTCGACCGAAACACCGTTGCACACCGTGCCCGCACCCTGAGCGTCGACCGGCTCGCCGCCAGTCGCCATGTCCGAGGCCCCAGCTCCGGCGGCGCCACCCGTCTCGGGCTGGGCGTCGCCGCTCAGTTCGAGCGGTAGGCCTTTGCACGCCTCGGTCGGCGCGCCGTTGCTGCCCGAGCCAGCGCTGCTGCTACTGGTGGTGCCCGCCGTCGCCACGCGACCCGCAGCCCCGCCCCCACTCGAGGCCGCAGCCCCGCCGCTGCTCGAACGAGTGCCGGCGGTCGCGGGCGGATCGAGGTCGACGGTGCTGCCTTCGTCGTCGCTGCAGCCAATCGCGGCGCCAAGCAACAACGTGGCGAACAAGGCTATCGAGCTCGAGCGTTTGCGCATGCATTCCTCACTTGACCGTCGGACAGCCGTAGACCACGTCGATGCGCCTCGCGCCCTCGCGCTGCACGCGCTCGCAGGCGTCGCCCGCCAGCACCAACGTGCTCGGCGCGTCGGCGTCGATGTTCCACCCGCCGCCGTCTTCGAACGGCACGAGGTCGCAGTCGACCGCGACATTCACGAGCTTTTTGTCGGGCGCGCCAGCGCCTAGCTCGACCTCGCACGACCGGACGAGGTGCGTGGTGATGTCGAAGAACGTTTGCGTCAAACCCTCGACTCCGCCCTCCGCCGCGACCGCATAGTAGGCGGAAGCTCCACCAGGACTTGGGAAGCCGCCGGCGGTCGCGAAGGCGTTCAGGTACTCGGCGTAGCTCTCGGTGCCTGGAATGCCGATGACGAACGTCGGCACGCCGGCAGTCGCGAGCGCCTGCAGCGCCTCGATGACGGCCGCGTCGTCCAAGCAATACTCGCCCTCGCCGTCACAGCAGTTGCCTTGGTCGGCCGGGCAGGCGCCGTCGAGGTTCGGCGTGCATTGGTCGGCCGTGCATTTGGTGTCGCTGCGACCGCAGTTCGGACCGCCGTCGGTGGCGAGCAGCACGAAGCGGTCGCCCTTCAGGTCCTTGCCCGCACCGGTGGTGAAATAGGCCAGCGCGGCCGCCAGCGCAGCCGCCGTCGGGGTGCCACCGCCCGGCGCGGTAGCGTCGAGCGCGTCCATCACCCGGCTCGCGCTCCCGGTGCCCGGCTCGATAGCTACCTGGACGGCCGCTGCGTCCCGCGGCACCTCGCAGCAGCCCTCGAAGCAATCGAGCGGGATCTCGGCCTGCTCACCGAACGGATACAGCAGGAGGCCGAAGCTCATCTCTTCCTGCGCGGCGCTCAGCGCGGGACCGAGCGCGGCCTTCAGCGCTTCCCACTTCTTGACCTCGAAGCCCTGGGGCTGGTCATCCATGCTGCTGGATTTGTCGATGACCAGCAGCACGTTCGATGCGCTGAAGGTCGCCTCGACCGAGGTGACGCCGCACTGGTCGAGCTCAGCAAAGCTCTCGCAGTCAGACGCACTCGGCGCCTCGCTCCGGCCTCCTCGCCCACCAGCACCGCCCTCGCCGCCGACGCCCAAATCGAGGTCGATGCTGGTGGTCCCGCCGGGAACCACCGGACCGGCGTCGACGGTCGAGCCGGCGCCCGTGCAGGCGCCTAGCAGGCCCAGGAGGACTAGTAGTTGGCGGGGACGCAACTCTGCCCCTCGTTCTTGATGTCTGGAACCGTGCCCGCGGGGCAGGTACCGTCACCTGGCGGCGTATCGAAACAGTTGCCACCTTCCTCGATCACGCTCGGGGGACAGTACGGTGTGTCCCAATCGGGCGGGCAAGGATCGGGCTCGACGTCGATGGTGTTGCTACCGGCCATCGACGGCGAAGCATGCACTGAAGGGATGTAGGCGCCGCCGAAGCCACGACCCTTGAAGACCGAGAAGTCGATCCACACCTCGTAGATCACGCGATAGTCCCAGTTCGGCGCGCTCGGGTCGATCTTGAAGTTCTCGTCGGTCGTGGGCGAATCGGTGGTCAAGCAGTAGCCGCAGCCGTTGAGGTTGCGATCGATGGAGGTACCCACGGCCACGATCGCCGAAGCGTCGCCCACGATCATCTTGCCTTCGCCGCCTTTGACACCGAGCGTCCCGTAACCACAGGGCGCATCCGGGCTCTCGGAGACGTAGTCGACCTTGAAGTCGAGCACCGTTTCGCCCTTGCCGTCGGCCAGCACGAGCTCGACGTGATCACTGCCGACTAGGTCATCGAAGGTGTGCGGCGCCTTGCCAGCCATGCCGCCCATCCCGCCTTTGGGCGCTTTGCCTCCCATCGGGCCGCCGGCCATGCCCATCGGTCCCGCCATCATCCTGTTGGCCCAGCCAGCCGAGGCGTTGACGCCGTAGGTGTTGTCGACGAAGCGCGGGTCGAACGTGACGCGCAGGTGCAGGTAGGTCTTGCCGTCGATGGTCTCGATCACCTGCTCGATGACGCCGCTCGGGTCATCGGGCGTGAGGTCGCCTTCGCCCGCGTAACAGATGGTCGCAGGCGGTGCGATCACCGTCACCGGCACGCCGCCCGACATCTCACAAGTGCCCCCGCATTGAGCGGCGGTGTCCGGACCGCAGCCGGTGGTGAGCGGGCGGGCGCCCGAGCCGCCGCCGATGAAGTGCGGCCCCGGGCTGGTCGCGATGCTGCTCGGACCGCCGGTGCACGTGCCGCTCTTGCACAAGCCGCTCTCGCAATCGGCGGCGTCTTTGCAGCCGCTGCCGTTGCTGATGCCGCTGCCACCGGGTGAGTCGCTGCCCGAGCCGTTCGAGTCTCCGCCTTCGGTGCTTCCGCAGGCCGAAGCTCCGAAGAGGCCCGCCAAGAGCGTGATCGCAGCCAGCGTGGAATGACGAGAATGCAGCATAACGTGACCTTTCTGGCTTGGGCCCGTGCGGGCCGAGCTCACTTCACCAAGTGTTCAGTTTCGCAGCCGACCGTGAACGCCAGCCGCCCGCCCGGCGCCGAGACCTGATCGCAGCTCGCGCCACACAGCTTTACCGACGTGGGCGCTGTTGGGTCGTCGTAGTACCAGCCCCCGGCCGTCGCATCGCAGCTCGTGTCGTTCGGCACGTTGTAGATCGTCGACAGCGCGCAGCTCGAATCTTGATACGCGACGTTCACCAGCCCGTAGTCGAGCGCGGTGCCGCCCGTCGGCTCGGGCAGCCGCAGCTCACAGGGAATGCTGGCCGCGCTACGAATGGAGTTGAGCGCCCGCAGCACCTGCTGTTCGACGTCCTGGTCGCCGATCAGGTACGCGTGCTCGGTGCCGCCGGCCTGCGCGATCTGCTGCAGGTTGTCGAGAAACGGCCCGACCCCGAGCACGTACGTCGGGATCGCCGGCTCGCCTTGGCGGCAGTCGGCGGCGGCTTGCACGGCGTCGTCGAGCGTGGGGCAGCACGCGCCAGTCGAGCAGCTCATGGGCGCCTTGGGCTCGCCGTCGGTGAGCAGCAGCATGACCACCGAGTGGCCAACGTTGGCCTTCTTCCACGCTTGGGCGTAGCCGCAGGCGCCGCGAATCGCCGCGCCGGTGGGTGTTTCGCCCGTTGGCTCACGCTCGGCCAAAGAGCGCAGCACAGCCTCGTGATCGAGCGTTACGGGCACGCTAGGTGTCGCAAAATCTTCGGGCTGACACGAGGTCTGCCCGATGGGCTGGAAGCCAAAGTACCCCACGCCGACGCGGATCGCCGCGCTGGCTTCGTCTCGCAAGAAGGTGCCGGTGGCGCGCTCGACGGCGTCGAGCCGCGTGAGGCCGCCCACGTCGTTCAACATCGACCCCGATTGATCGAACATGATGTAGATATCGAGCGGGATCGCCTCGCCTTCGTAGGCTTGAGCGGCGCAAACCGCGTCGTCGGTCGTTACGTCACAACCGTTGGCGGAGATGCTCGAGCTCGAACCGCCCTTGCCGTTTCCGGCCAGCTCGAGCTCGAGACCTTTCTTGCCCGCGCTCGCGTCAGCAGCTTGCGCCGAATCTTTCTCGCCCGAGCAGGCGCCAACCAACAGCAGCGCACCCAGGCCGTAAGCGATGGTGCGTAGCGCCGAGAGGGTTCGCGGTGTTGGCTGCACACCGCGTGATGGAAGCAGCTCGAGCGTTTTCTGAAACTGCCCGAACAAAAACCTCACAGACGACGCGCATGGCGACAATCGTCGATTTTTCTGAGTCGACTGCGCAACTTTCGTCGACTCGATGTTTCGACGTCGGCCCTATTGCGCGGCTTCGAATCAGCGCGTATCTCAGGCGTCATGGCAAATGGGCTGAAGCCTCTGGCGGGGCTGTGCGGTTTGTTATTGCTCGGCGTGAGTTGCAGCTCGGACCCCGATTCAGACGAAAGCTCGGCCGCTGGCGCAGGTAGCGGCGGCGCGACAACGAGCCCCTCCGCTGCCCACGCAGGCAAGAACGCCACTGCCGGCACCGGAGGCCGCGGAGGCGAGCCTGCGTCAGCAGGCATGACGGGTAGTGCAGGTGCTCCCTCAGCCGCTGGCAGCGCCGCAAAAGGCGGCACGGGCGCTAGTGATCCACCGCCGGCGGTCAACGGTCACTCCATCTACGCGCTCGAGTGCCACGGCGATTCCAAAGACTGTAGCCTTGCTACCGTGCCCTGCTTCGGTGTCGGCAGCCCGACACCCAACGTGGCTGCGGGCTGGGCTTGCGCCAATCGTTGCAAGTCGAGCGCTGATTGCTCGGACGCGCCCTCCGGCGCCGACGCCAAGGCCAGCTGCGTCTCGTTCGCGTCGGCGGGGCACTGCGTGCTGGTGTGCCAAAACGAAAACCAAGCGTTTGCCTGCCCAAACGGCATGGGCTGCTACGTTCCGGACAAATCGCCGATCGGCTACTGCCTCTGGCAGTGAAGCCAGGCGCGAGCCAAGCGCAGCGTCACTCTGCCCCCTTGGGCCCGGTAACTACGCAGTCGGGTGAGCCTGAGCGCACCACGCCAAACGCCGCAAAGTTGAAGACGTAGGGAGCCGTGCCGTTGAACTTGAAGGTCAGCGAATGCACGCCCCCAAGCGCGATCGGGCCACAATCGACGACGAGCCAGTTGAACCATCCACCCGTAGGGGTGATGGCGCAACTCGTCACTGGTGCGCTCAGGTCGTCGTCTGCGAATAGCGAGAGCGTACCCCCGGTCGTGCTGCCGTCGTTCGCGGCGACGACTACCCGCAGTCTCATCTCTCCCTCGAGCGTCCCCAAATCGACCGCGTCGTAGTTGGCCGTTGCGCCGTCCTCAATGTACGCGAGCCAGGAGCCACACTCGCGGCCCTGGAGCTGCAGCCCTTGATGCGACGTGCGAGTCTTGGCGAGCCACCAGCGCTGCTTGGCAGCACCCATTGGGCAGTCCACGACCAGCTCGGCACAACCAAGCGATTCGTCCCCCGACGCGCAGCCCGCGAGGGCGAAGAGTAAAGTCCCGATTGCCGCCCAAATACGCAAGGTTTACATCTGCTCCGTCCCCGACCGTGAGTCAACTTGGACGATGTCATGTAGAATCCGCGCGCGTCGGCTTTTGCTTTCACAGCTCTCTGATTTCGTTCATCGTGCCAGCGCTGGAAGTCGGAATGGCCTGCACGCAGCGACCAATCAGGAACGCCAGCTGGCTCGCGACCGGTCTCTTGGTGCTCGGATGGACATCTTCCGTCAGGGCCCAACCGAGCGAGCGCTTGGCGCTGGCGTGGAGCGCACCGGCGGGCTGTCCCACCGCCGAAAACGTGCAGGCCAGGGTAAGTGGCCTACTCGGCGGGGACGCGAGCGCCAGCCGGGTCGCTGACGTTCGTGCCACAGGTCAGGTCGAGCGCGTGGAGGGGGGTTTTCGGCTCTTATTGAGCATGGGCATTACGGGGGCACCCAGCTCGCGCGTCATCGAGGCGCGCACTTGCGACGAGCTGGCGGGGGCCGCCGCCATTGCCATCGCCCTTCTGGCTCGCTCCTCGCTGAGCGGCGCTCCTGCGACATCGGGCGAAGGCCTGCCAGCTTCTTCGTCATCCGCCCTGGCCCCGGAGAACACCCAGAATCCGGCGCCCGAGCCCAGCGCGCCCGCGCCGCCCGCCAAAGTCCAGCCGCGACCGGCTCCTGCCGTTTCGGAAGGTGGCCTACATGCCGTGCTCGACGTCCCCGTCGGCCTGGCCGGCTGGGGTTCGCTGCCCTCTACGGCCTTTGGCGTGGGCGCGGGGCTCGGCATCCGCTGGAAGGCGCTGCGGCTCGTCGCGCGGGGCGAGCTCTGGGCGCCTCAAAACAGCCAAGTTTCCAGCTTCAGCACGCATTTCGCGATGCAGTCCGCGGGCGTCGAAGCGTGCGTGGTTCGGCCGCTCAGCGGAGTGGAGCTGGGGCCATGCCTAGGCTCCGCCGTACAACGGCTCAAGGCCGATGGGATCGGGTCCAAGGTCTTTTCGCCGAGCTCCAGCACGACGCTTTGGTTTTCTGCCTTGGCGGGGGTCTTCGTATCATTGCCCACGCCAGGGTTCCCGACCTTGCACTTCTTTGGAGAGGCCAGCGTGTTGGTTTCGCCGCGCCGGCCGCGCTTCGTGATCGATCAGCTCGGCCCAGTGCACGAGCCCACCCTTGCCGCTCCGCGAGTGAGTTTGGGCTGCGAGTGGATTTTCTGACAAAAAGGGCCGTCTGCCCGCACTTCTGCTTCCATGACGACGTGGTCCGCGGAAGCGGAGGATCGCGCTGCGACCACTGCTGCTGGTAGCGAACCAGCGGCCCCGGTTCCGTCATTTCAGGAGCTCTGTGAGCAGTACATCGCGTTCGTTTGGCGTTGCGCGCGCGCGTTCGGTTCCACTGCGGACGAGATCGATGACGTCGTCCAAGACGTGTTCCTGGTCGTCCAGCGCCGCCACGCCGAGCTGAGAGACGGCGCGCTCGCCCGGAATTGGATTTACAGCATCACCCGAAGGGTCGTGAGCACGCACCGGCGTCGGCGTCGGCGGCGCGACTCCGAGGCTCCTGTGGACGTCGACGCGCTCGGGTCACCCGGGCAATCCCCGCTCGCAGCGGCCGAGCAGCAAGTTCAAGTTCGCATCCTGTCGGCGCTGCTCGACAGGCTCGACGAGCGCAAGCGAGAGGTATTCGTGTTGGCTGAAATTCTAGAAATGAGCGGTCGCGAGATTTCCGAGACCCTCGGGGTGCCGATGAACACGGTTTACTCGCGCTTGCGAGCAGCCCGAGAAGAATTCGAGCTGTCCGTTCAACGCTACCGCAAGTCACTGGAACGGAGGAAAGCGCTATGAAAGAGCTGAGCCGCGACGCAAGCATGCTCGTGGACGCCGGACGACAGGCTTTCGCGCCTTCCGAGGCTGATCGAGTGCGGCTCCTGGCAGCGTTGACGGGTGCGGCGACGCTCTCGGTCGGCGTGGGCGCGGCGACGGGCGCACAACGACTCTGGAACGGTATCGTCAACCTGACGGGCGCGGCTCGCTGGGCAGCGGTGGCCGTGCCGGTGGCGGCAGCTGGAGCCTTCGGCTTGCATGCTTTGCAGACATCACCCGCACAGGAGCCCGCGCGGCTCAGCGCCATTCGACCGGCCGCCGCAATCGCGTCCGCTGTAGCCCCCAAGTCCACAGCACCTGCGTTCGAGCTGCCCGCGCCGGACCTTCCAAGCGAACCTCGAGCAGAAGCTGCGCCCGAACGCAGCCCCGCACCTCTTGCAGAAGCCAAGCGCGACAACGAGATCCGCCAAGAAGTAGCGCTTCTGTCGAAGGCGCAAGCGGCGCTGTCCAGAGGCCGCCCGCAAGAGGCCCTCACGGCGCTCTCCGAGCACGCGCAGCGTTTTCCGCGCGGTGTATTGACGGAAGAGCGCGTGGCGACTCGCGCCCGAACGTTGTGTGCGCTGGGCCGCATGCAGGAGGCTCAGACCGAGCTGAAGCGTATGCAAAGGCTCAACCCGAGTTCAGCGTACCTAGCGCGAGCACGTGAGTCGTGCGGCATGCCCTGAAGCGTGCAGCCACGGCGAGCGCGCAGCGAGAAGGCGCGGCCAGAATTGCGACAAGAACGCCCAGACCTCGAGCGGTGCCTTGGCACCAGTCGACGCTGGCGCGAGGTGAAACGCCAGAGTAGCCTCGCGCGGGTGCGAATGGGCAAAGGCCTCTGGTCGGCAGGGCTGCTGTGCATGCTCGGCTGTTCCGGCGGTGGTGGCCGAGGCGCAGGCGAGTGCCGCGACCTCGACCACGGTATCCCGCTGTGCGGGCCCACGAGCGTGCAGCTCCCGCTGGAGCCGAACAGCAAGAGTCCGGTAGTAATGGCGCGCATCGACGGCCGAGAGGCGCGCGTGCTGATCGACACTGGCGCCGAAGCGCCGATCATTTCCTCGAGTTGGCTGGGTGCAGAGGACGGCAAGTGGTTGCGCACGAGCGAGCTTTGCTTCGGCGAGCTGTGCCTGCGCGGCGAGCAGGTGTTCGCGCAAGACACTCAGTTTAGTCAGCCGGATGCGGAGAGCGTCAACGGCTTCATCGGCATGCGCACGCTGCGCCACTTCATCGTCGAGTTCGAGCGCGGAGACAGCGTGCGCTTCGCACAGGGCAGCAAAGCTTGTGCTGGCAACGAGAGCCCGCTCACGTTCGGTCCACAAGGCACGCCGTTCGTCGATGTCAGCATCGACGGCCAAGAATTTCCTGGCGTCACCATCGACAGCGGCTCGACCTACACGGTGCTGAGTGAGGCATCCGCAGCTCGGCTCGACCCCTACGTGAGCGACCGGAGCGAGCTAGCGGATCTGTGCACCATCGACGGATGCCTGAGCGGCGTCGCCCGCACCTCGGCGGTGATGAGCTACTGCATCTTCGACGCGTGCCAAGACGACGTTCCCGTCAAATGCCCGGTCTTCGACGCGGTGGGCAGCAGCTTCCTCTTCCTCCGCCACACCGCGTTCGACTTCCCCAACTCCCGCATCGTCTTCTGCGAGTAGCTCAGGCTGGCTTGGCTCGAGGTCGCTCGCAAGGGTGCGCGCCACCACTTCTTCGGTTGCGGAGCCGACTTCCGAACTCGAGTCGTCTGCTTGGTTTCTGAGCCATCCGCGCAAGCTTGGGCAGATTCGCGCGCCACAGCGCTTGCAAGGAGCCCCGCTCGCGGCGATCCTTTCGCCGCTTCATGCCGACACAATCCCCCAAGGTAGATGCGTTCGTGGGCCGCGCCAAGACGTGGCAAGGCGAGATCCAAAAGCTTCGGTCCATCATGCTGGAATGTGGGCTCGAGGAAGATCTGAAGTGGGGCAAGCCGTGCTTTGCTTTCGATGGCAAGAACGTAGCCATCATTCAGCCCTTCAAAGCGCATTGCTCACTCATGTTCTTCAAAGGTGCCCTGCTGAAAGACACCCACGGCCTTTTGCGCAGCCAGGGAGAGAACACGCAGTCCGCGCTACGCTTGGAGTTCACCAGCGAGGCTCAGATCAAGAAGGCCGTGGTGGCGGCGTACGTGAAGCAGGCCATCGCGGTCGAAAAGTCCGGGCTGAAGGTCGACTTCAAGGCCAAGCGCGAGCTCGAGCTGCCCGAAGAGCTGACCAAGATCCTGCAGAAAGATCGCAGGCTAGCCAAGGCCTTTCATGCGCTGACCCCGGGACGACAACGCGCTTATGTCATGCACTTTGCGGCAGCCAAACAGTCGCAGACCCGCACTGCCCGTATCGAGAAAGCTACCCCCCAAATCCTAGCCGGCAAGGGCATGAACGACCGCTAGCCGCTAGGCCCACGCTCGAATGTCGCTGACCTACGTGTCGTATGGGGTAGTGGGGCTGGTGTGCCTCTTGGCGGCGTTGGCGTCGTCGATGACGCTGGCGGCGAGAGTTGCCGCGCGCCTCGTGGGAATCGAGAGATTCCGTTGGTTCGAGGCGCAACCGGAGAAGGCCGCGTGGTGGCGCAGACTGGCGGTGCGTTTGGCGAGCGCGCTCGCGCCGCTAGGCCTGAGCGTGGTGGTATTTTGGGTCAGCTTGTACGTGGGTGGGGTGCCGCAAGCCACCAGCAACCGCGTCGAAGTGTTGGACGGCGCTGCGCGTGCGGCCGGCATGCAAGACGGCGATCGAGTGCTCAGAATTGGCGAGGAGCCGGTTCGCGATTTCGAGCATCTGCGCAACGCCGTGAAGCGCCACGACGGCAAGGTCGAGATCGAGGTCGAGCGAACCGGACAGCGCGTGCTGCTGCAGGTAACACCGCGGGCGGGCAAGATTGGAGTGATGCCGCAGACGCAGATAGAGCCAATCTCCTTTTTGGCAGCCGGCTCGCGGGCACTCGCGATGCCGTTCCAGGTGCTCTACAGGGCGGGGCACGACCTCGTGCGCCAATCGACTGCCAACAAGCCGCAGCTCTCCGGACCAGTCGCGATCGTGCAGGAGACCGCGAAGGCCCGGCAGCGCTCCGGCGTCGAATTCGTCACCCTGTTGGCGATGCTGGCAGGCTACCTGTGGCCGTTCGCGGCAATGGTGCCGCTCTTCGACATCGTGACCGGCTACACCTTCCGAGCCGCTCAGCCTGCACCGGCGGCGCCTTCGCTCAGCTACCAGCTCGAACGCTTCCGTCACGCTCTGCTGTTTGCCTGCGCGGGCTATCTGATGTTCACGCTGGGATGGCTCTTGGACGCGGCGGATGTGCCGTTCTCTCGCATCTTGCTCATCTGGGGGATGGCCACGTGCGGCGCCGGCTACCCGTTGGTTTGGCTGGGCGCCAAAGAGAAATGGGGGCGTCCTTTCGCGGCGTTGCTGTTGGCTGGTTCGGCTTCCGTGCCTTGCGTGTTGCTAATCGCGATGCTGGTAGTGCGGCGAGGATTGGTTTCGACGCCAGCGGCACCGTCGGGGACGGGGCCTCGCGACCACGCTGCCTAATTTTGGCGCATCCGGGGGCATTGAGCCGGCACCACCAGCTTCAACAGCGACAACGTAGTGGTGGCGACGCCCCGGGACTCGCAAGCGGGCGAGCCGGGCTTCAACCCCAAAGGCCGCAGCGTTGGCGAGGTGGGCGCCGCCTACGGCGCGCCCGACGCGACTGCGCTGACGCTCGGCTCGCAGCCACGAACGTCAGCGGCACGACGGATCCGCCGGCGCTTTCGGCCGCTGCGACCACGCTGGGCCTCGCGCCCTGACAGCGCGCGCCAACCAGCCTCGAATTTTGCGACCGCCGCGTAGTGCGGAATTGCCGAACCCGGCAAAATAACAATGGGTGCTGCGCTGTCTGGCTACTTCAGATGCAGAGGCTCGACGTGTGTCCGTCGAGTCGCGAGGTGCAACTATGCAGCGACTCCGCACTCCCGTGAGTATTCGTGGTTCCGTGGCCGTGGGGGTGCTGCTGACCGGCGCTTGGTGTTGCTCGCCCGCCGGTAAGGACAGCACGGTCGGTAATACAGGAGCGAGCCATAGCGCTACAGGGGGCTCGGCCCAGGCTCACGCGGGCTCTGGTACGAGCCTCGCTGGCTCGTCGTCGCTCAACCTGGGCGGCAACATCAGCGCCGACACGCCGCTCGGCCCCTGCAAGGGGCTCGAGTGCAAAGTGCCGACGACCTGCGCGGCCGGCGCAGACACGACCATCAGCGGCAAGATCTACGCGCCCAACGGTAAATTGCCGCTCTACAACGTCGTCGTCTACGTCCCCAACGCGCCCGTCGAGCCTTTCGCAGACGGCGCGTCGTGCGATCGCTGCGGCGCCAGCATTGCCAACCCGGTCACTGCCGCTGTGACCGACGAAACTGGCTCGTTCGTGCTGCACGGCGCGCCCGCGGACGCCAACGTGCCGCTGGTCATTCAGGTCGGCAAATGGCGACGACAAATCGTGGTTCCGAGCGTTGCGCCCTGCGTCGACACCGCGCTGACCAATCCGGACCAGACTCGGCTGCCCAAGAACAAGGCCGAGGGCGACATCCCGAAGATTGCGATCTCGGCGGGCGGCGCCGACGCCATGGAGTGCCTGCCGCGCCGACTCGGCATCGACGACGCCGAACACACCAGCAGCGCCGGCGACGGCCGCATTCACCTGTATACCGCAACCGATAACGCTGGGGCCAACGGCGCGGGTGATTTGTCGGTCAAGGCGTTCGCTCCGACTCTGAACGCAGGCGCCATGCTGCCGCACTCCACCGAGCTGTGGCGCGATCTGGCCACGCTCAAGAAGTACGACATCGTGATGTTGTCCTGCGAAGGCACGCAGTTCTTGCCCGAAAAGCCGATGGCGGCGCGCCAAGCGCTCTACGACTACGCCTCGCAAGGCGGTCGCGTATTCGCGTCGCATTGGGGCCACGTGTGGTTCGCGCAAGGGCCCGACCCCGTGCCCACGACCGGTACGTGGATGTCGCGTACCAACCCGGCCGCCGCCGACGCCTCCGTGCCCGCCACCATCAACCAAACCTTTCCCAAGGGTGAAGCGCTCGCCAAATGGCTCGTCAGTGTCGGCGCGTCCACCACGCAAGGCACCCTGAACGTGATTGGCCCGCGCGACGACATTCAGACCATCAACCCGGCCGTGTCGCGCGAATGGATCACGCTCGACAACCCGAATTTTCCGCAAGCCCCGAAGGTCGTCGAGTACCTATCGTTCAACACGCCGATCGGCGTGCCGGAGGCACAAGCCTGCGGGCGCGCCGTGTTCACCGGGCTGCACGTTTCCAACAGCGTCGAAGACCGCGTCGTGCAGCCGCCGGGCTTCCCCCTCGAGTGCGACGCCACGGAGCTCACGGCTCAAGAAAAAGCCGTCGCCTTCATGCTCTTCGACCTCAGCGCCTGTATCCAAAACGACGACGAGCCGCCCAAGCCGCCCAAGTGACGCGAGGGCTCTGCGGGGCCCGGCCGATTCGAGCTCAGTTTTCCGGAGTTCCCGCCAGCCCCGCGATCACGCGCACCAGGAGCAGCGGCTCGACCGGCTTGGTGATGTGACGCTGAAAGCCAGCGTCCAGGGCGCGCTGCGCGTCTTGCGGGCTGGCGTAGGCCGTCAGCGCCACGGCGGGGGTGCGTGAACCGTCGGCACGGAGTCGACTGATGAACGAATAGCCGTCTTCGTCGGCCATGCCGACGTCACTGACGATCGCGTCGGGCACCACTTTGGCGATGGCTTGCCGGGCTTCGGCGGCGGAGCTGACCATCGTCACGTCGGCGCCGCGCTCACGCAAGATCTCGTGGATTAGCTGGCGTGCGTCGTGCTCGTCGTCGACCACCAGGACGCGCAGTTTGTCCAAGCGTATCGGCGTCGAGCCAACACCCGTGAGCTCTGTGTTCGTGGGCGTGACGCGCTGTTCAGCCGTCGCTGGTGCCACCGCCCGCACGGGCAAGCGCACGACGAAGGTCGCGCCCTTACCCTGACCTTCGCTGGCCGCCTGCACGGAGCCACCGTGCGCCTCGACCAACTGTTTGACGATGGCGAGCCCCAAGCCCAAGCCACCGTGCCGTCGCGTCGTGGAAGAATCCGCCTGCTGGAAGGGCTCAAAAATAGCCGTGAGCAGCTCGGCGCGAATGCCCTCCCCGGTGTCTTGGACCTGCACGCACATTTCGGAGCCTTCGCGGTAGGTGCGCAGGGTCACGCGCCCACCTTTGGGCGTGAACTTGACCGAGTTGGAGAGCAGGTTCCAAATCACCTGCTGCAGCCGATCCGGATCCGCGGTGATCCACGCCGGGTCCGTCTCGAGCTCGGAGACCAGCACGATGCCTTTCGCTTCCGCCGCTGGCGTCACGGTCTCGATGGCGGCGCGCGCGGAGGCTGACACGGTGGTCGTGCGTGGGTTCAAGACCAGCTTGCCGCTCACGATGCGCGAAACGTCGAGCACGTCCTCGATCAGCTTGGCTTGCGCGCGCGCGTTGCGTTCGACGATGGCCAGGGCGCGAGCCGCGTCGGGCTCCTGCACGCTGCGACGCAGCGTGAGGGTCCAGCCCAGAATGGCGTTCAACGGCGTGCGAAGCTCGTGCGAAGCGGTCGCGAGAAAGTCGTCCTTCAAGCGATTGGTGCGTTCGGCCTCTTCGCGCAGCCAGCGTTCGCGGTCGCGCGCCTCCTGCGCTGCCTTGAGCGCCACGGCGTTCTCGATGGCCATGGCGGCGCGGCGCGCCAGCTCTTCGACGAACTCCAAGTCTTGCTCGCTGTAGCGGCGCTCGGCGCCAGCGTAGATGAACGTCATGGATCCCAAGATTCCTTGACGTGCCCGCAGCGGGACCACCATCGCGCTCTTCAGCTCGAGCTCGCGGGCGATGCGCAGGTGCTCGGCGTCTCGCGCCAGCGCTTGCAGCATGTCGTCCGGAATCTCGGGATAGAGCTCGGACTTACCCGTGCTGATGACGCGCGCCTCGCCGCTGTCGGCGGTGGGCGGGTAACGGCGTCCCAGCTCTTCGGCGTAGGCCACCTTGCCGGGGTCCACGTGCGTGACGGCCACTTGCTTGATGCGGCCGCTCGGTCCGTCGACCAGGTTCACGGCGCACCAATCAGCCAAGTGTGGCACCGCCAGTCGCGCCACGGCGGTCAGAGTTGCCTCATAGTCGAGCGAACCGATCAACGCCTCACCGGCCTTGACCAAGAAGGCGTTGCGCGCTTCTTGGCGCTTCTCGTACGACACGTCACGGAACACCAGCACCACGCCGACGATGTCTCCCGCCTCGTTGCGGATCGGCGCGCCGCTGTCGTCGATCGGAATTTCTGGCCCCTTACGCGGCAAGAGCACGGTGTGATTCGCCAGGCCCACTACTTTGCCCTCGCGCAGCACCTTCGCGACCGGGCTCTCGACGACCGCGCGCGAGTGCTCGGAGATGATGTGAAACACCGCGTCCAAGTCCTGCCCCAACGCATCGGCTTCGGTGTAACCGGTCAAGCGCTCCGCGACGGGATTCAAAAACTGAATCTTGCCGTGCTCGTCCGTGGCGATCACCGCGTCACCGATGCTGCGGAGCGTAGTCGCGAACCAACGCCGCCCTTCTTCTTCGGCTTCGGTCCGGACGGCTCGCAACAAAGCCTGCGCGCATTGCATGCACAGCGTGTCCACGAACGCGCGGTCGTCCGCTGAAAACTTTCGCGGCTCGAAGAAGCCAACGCCCAACATGCCGAGCGCCTGCCCCTCGGCAACGAGCGGCATGCTCCAAAAGGCTTGCGCTCGCGGTCCCTCGGCCTTCTCGGCGGCCAGTTTGGGATAGATGGCAACGTAGTCCGAGTGGCTCTCGGCCCAGACCGAGCGGCGCTCGCGCATGGCGCTGAAGTTGTCGGGGTTGCCGCGATCGGGGCCAATGATGCGAATCTTCTCGATGATCCGCGGGTCCACGCCGTGGTGAGCCAAAAGCTCCAGTTGCTCCGAGGCTTGGTCCAGCCCGTACAGCGTGCAGGTGTCGCCGCCGGCCGCGCGCAGCCCATACTCCACGATCACGTCGGCGACTTGAGCCACCGTGCGCGTGGCAGCCAAGGCGCTGGCGAGCTCCGACAACAAGCGCAAGCGTGCGCGCGCACTGCGCGCCATGTCTGTCACGACCGCGTCGTGCCGCAGCTCGCGCCGCCAAGCGAAGCCAAGCAGCGCCGCCGCGAGCCCGGCAATGACCAGAGCGCCGATCAGCGTGTCACGAGCGCCACTCGCTTCGGCTTGCCGACGCTCGTCGAGCAGGCGCTGTTCTTCGTGCTCCATGTCGCGCACCGAATTGCGGAAGCGCTCCATCAGCTCGCGGCTCTCGCCGCGCCCCACCTGCTCTAGAGCTTGCACCTGCTGCCCAGCCTCGACGCGCGCAATCTGCTCGGAAAAATAGGCGAGCACACCTTCCGCGTCGCGGTTGGCCCGCTCCAGCCCCTCCCGCTGCGAGCGGTTGTCCGACACTAGCTCGCGCAACCGGGCAAAGCGAGCCCGCTCGGTTGCCAGCAGCGCCGCGCGATCAGCCAGCAGCTCCGCTCTGCCGCTGGCAACGAAGCCACGAGTCCCGCTTTGCAGCTCGACGAGCGCAGTCGTCCAACCATCGAGCTGACGCTGAACGTTCAGCGAGTGCTCAACCCAACGCTCGGCGGCAGCATAGCGTGCGGCCGCGAACCCGCCCAAACCCAACACGAAGAGCAGCAACACCGCCCCGACCACGAACGGCCGACTGGTGCCTGGCCGAGCTGGGACGGCGTTGGGCATGACGGCCCCCACCCTAGTCGCACACGGCCGCCGTGTAACCGCCAGGAGTGAGGGCCTCTAGCGCTGCAATGTTTAGCCAGTGCTGCGCATGGGGCAAATCTGCACCGCTGGCGAGCGCGCCTGAGGCGCCATAGCGCGACCGATCGCAGTGAATTCAGGCAGGTCCAGCTATCTGACTCGGGCCCGGTTGTTGCTAGACGCCCAGTAGAGCCTGCCTTCAAGGCCCAACTTCCCCAATGAATCCCATGCGCAGACTCAGTTGCCTCGCCCCCTTGCTGCTGTCGTCGCTGTCCAGCGCCGTGAGCCTGGCAGATGTTTCTGCGTCGCCCAGCGACGGCCCGGCGCCGTCGCTCGGGCGGCGAGATTGGTCGACGCTTTCGCGCGTCGACGCTGCCGCGACGCCCGTGCACTGGGCGACGACGCGCCCACTGCTGCTCTCGCCGCGGCTCGCCAGCTGGATGTTGCCCGACCTCGGTAAGCCGAACCTCGACCTTACGCTCAGCAGCTGGCCCGACGTGAATGCTCGCTATGCCGACGACGCGATCGCTGGCCTGAGCGCTGGACTCGGTCTCCGCAAGACGCTGCTGCTGCACCATTTCGGCGCAGACTCCGGCGTCTCGCTCACTCTGGCGCCTGGCTCTCCCTGCACTGGGGCTTGCTTGAAGGTCGCGGGCTCGTTCTAGCCCGCAGGCCGTTGGGCGAGATGCGCGAGCGCTAGAGGCTCGCTTGTTGCACTCCTCGCTGGTCCACCTCGCAAGGGAGATGTCGCATGTCAAAAGCTGCTTCACAGAAGAATCGTCAGTCGAACGTCGCCAAAATGCCCGTCCCGCAACCGCTGCCCGACTTGGACGCCGCGGGTACCGAGGATCACGAATACGCCCTCGTGAGCGTGCTGTATCACGCGCTCCAAGGGGCTCAGGCTTGTGAACAGTACGTGAACGACGCGGAACGCGGCGATGACCCAGAGCTCGTCAGGTTCTTCCTCGATTGCATCCAAGAGCAGCAACAACGCGCAGCTCGCGCCAAGCAGTTGCTGGCTGGACGCATCGAGACGGATGACGTCGAGCTCAGCGACGACGACAGCGGCGCTTGAGCCTGCGGCAGTCGCCAGAGGGACGCGGCGCCCTGGCCGCGTCCCTTTGGCACACTGCGCTCAAAGCGCGTACAGAAATGCTCGCAGGTCGCGCTTCTCGGCCTCGGAGAGCCGCGTCTCCAGGATCAGGTTGAAGAACTCGATCGTGTCGTCGATGGTCAGCAGGCGACCGTCATGAAAGTAGGGTGGAGACTCCTTCAGCCCCCGGAGGGTAAAGGTCTTGATCGGACCTTCGGCGTCCGACACGATGCCATTGATGGTCGCTGGCTCGAAAAAGCGCTCCAGATGCAGATCGTGCAGGGAGTTGTCCGTGAAATGAGGACCAGTGTGGCACTCGGCGCAACGCGCCTTGCCGAAAAAGAGCGCCTGTCCACGCAGCTCACGCGCGCTGGCTTTTTGCGGATCCAGCTTGCCGTCCAGCCCCAGCTTGGGCGCTGGAGGAAAGTCCAGAATCTTTTGAAACTCCGCCATGTTCTGGACTTGGGAGCCTCGATCTAGCGGATTGAGCCCCTTCTTGGTGGCCAGCACCGGATCGCCATCGAAGTACGCCGCGCGCTGCTCGAACTCGGTGAAGTCTTCGACGCTCATCAGCGCGCGCTGCGAGCCGAACACCTGCTGCACGTTGACCCCACGCAGCGACGTGGTCTCGATCCGATTTCGATTCTCCTGCGGTCGAATGTCACCGACCAAATGGGTAGCGCCGTTAGTGTGACCGTTGACGTGGCAATCGAAGCAGGCAACTCCCAAGCTGGGGCGGTCAGAGCGGCGATCGTCGGTGACGTTGAACTGCTGCTGGGCGAACGGCGTGAGCAGCAAGCGTAGCCCGTCGAGCTGCTTGGGATTGAGCAGGCACTTGAACAGCTCGAAGAAGTTGTCGCTCGTCACCAACTGCCCCTGCGAAACGTCGCCTAGCTCTGGCCGCGTGGTCAGAAATATCGCGGGCGGAAACTCGGCCAGGAAGTGTTCGGGTAGGTCGAAGTCCAGATCGAATCGAGTCAGGTCGCGACCTGTTTGGCGCAGCACCTCGTCAATCGTGGACCGTGGAAACAGCATGCCCCCTTCAGGTTGCTTGGGATGAGGTAAAGCCCGGAAACCGCTGGGAAAGAGTCCACCTGCCCTGATCTCCTCGGGGGTCAATGCGGCAAGTCCCTGCCAGGTCACGCCAGCGGGCAGCTTCGTGCGCACGCCGCTCTGCACGGCTTTACCGCGACTCATCGCCGCGGGGCCTGGAGCGTCGCTCAAGTCGTAGCGCGCTTCCAGGAGCGCCGCTTGCCGCGCGAGTGCCTCGGCCTTTTCGGCAAGCTTCGTAGCGTGCAGCGTAACGAAGTCCACGTGCTCGTCGCCTCCACCGTTCATGTCGCCACACATGGCGGGCGGCAGCGGTGCGTTGGGCGGAGCGTCGGACGGTCCGGTATCGACTGGACCGCGGGGCAGCGCGGCCATGCTATCGCCGGCCGGATCTTGTTTTTCATGGCTGCAGCTCAGCGCGCACAGCAAAACCACCGACGTCATTTTTCCAAGTCGTTTCATTCAGCACCTCCTCTGGGGACGGCGGCGCTGGTGCAGCATCCGTTCCAGATCGGTCGCGAGCACTTCCTTCGAGCAGTGCCGAGCCACGCGGTGGAAGAAGAACGCGGAGGTGACGCGCGTGTCGCACGCGCGGCAATTTGGCCGGGATCTTCACGCCACCGCGACGCCCGACTAGAGACTCCGCTTCTCCAACGGCTTCGTAGCCGGCCCGTCCAACACAGCCCCGTCGACGTCGAAGCGTGAACCATGGCACGGGCAGTCCCAGCTACGCTCGATGGGGTTGAACGCCACTTGGCAACCGAGGTGCGTGCAGACGCACGAGAGCGCGTGAGCCACGCCGTCATCGTCACGGTAAACCGCCAGGCGCTCACTACCATGCCTGACGACCGCGCCTGTGCCCGGCTCAATTTCCTGTGCGCACAAGCTTGAGGTCGACCGCACGTGATCTGCGAGAGCATGCACGGCGGTGTCCATATTCTCCGACAACATCGTACCGAGAGCTGCGGCCTTGAAGCGGTTGGCTCGGTAGAGCTCGGCGTAGGGGTTACTGCGACCTTGAATCGCGTCGCTGATGAGCATGGCCGACAGCGTGCCAAAACTGATGCCGTTGCCCCCAAAGCCGGTGGCAACGTAAATCGGCTGATCAGGGTCGGGCCGGCCGATGAAGGGCAAGCCGTCAGCGGACTCGACCACTTGCGCCGACCATCTGGCCTCGGGCCGAAATCCAAAACGCGCGGCGTATGCTTCGAGTTCCTGAAAGGGCGCTGCAGGGCCACCTTCGGGGAGCTCGCCGGTGCGGTGATCAGCTCCGCCAACGATGCAATAGCGATCCAGGCCGACCTTGGCGCTGCGCACGTAATGATAGGGATCTGCCATGTCCCAAAACAGGCCGACGGGTGGCTGCGTGCTGCGGCCCGCCAAGGCGTACGAGCGGTACTGCGTGAGCTTGAGCTGCAGCGTGAGCTTGGCGAACGGCGCGTGCGTGGCCAGCACGACGGCCTTGGCTCGCACGGAAGGCCCTGCGTCGGTGGTCACGCGAAGGCCGGCGTCGGTCTCGACGTCCAGCATACTCACGCCTTCGTGGATGTGCGCGCCGGTGCGTTCCAGGCGCGCGGCAAGGGCGGTCACGTAGGCAACCGGGTCTATTTGAGCCTGATCCGCGAAGCAGATGCCACCGAACGCAGGGACGTCCAGCGGGACCTCGCAGCGCTCTACGCTTGCGCCCGCTTGCGTGGCTGCGAGCAGCTCGGCGTCGAGCTCCTCTAGCTGGGGTTGGAGCTCGGTGTACAAGTAGCCGTTCACCCGCTCGAAGCCGCAATCCACGCCCTGCGCCAGCTGAGCGATCTTCTCGATGGCGTCCCGGCTCGACGAGCGCACGAGCCGCGCGCCATCTCGGCCAAAGCGCGACTGCAGCTCGTGGTAGCGGGTATCGATGGCTTCGGTGACGTGTGCGGTACTGGCGCCCGTGACGCCGGCACCGAAGCTCCTAGCCTCGAGCAAGCACACGCTCTTGCCCGCCTCGGCCAAGAGCAGCGCGGTGGTCACGCCGGTGATGCCACCACCAACGACGACTACGTCGACGTAGAGATCGGACGCGAGACGAGGACGATACGTAGCGAGCGGTGTGCGCCGCCAAACCGGGTGTAGATGGCTGTCGGTCATTTGATGCTCGGTGAAGGTGCGTTGACGGGCTTCTGTTTGCCGACTGCAGGCTTCTTCTGCTCCTGCTCCAGGGTCGGACGCCGCGCGCGTTCACGGGGCGCGAGCGGCACCGGCTTGCCTGTGCGTGCCGACTCGAGGATGGCCTCGACCACGCGCAGGTCGCAGATGGCTTCTTCCGCGTTGGGCTCGGGCGCGCGATCTTCCAGGATGCAATCCGAAAAGTACGTAAGCTCTGGCGCAAACTGATCGCGCCGCGAGAAGGTCTGCTGGCTGATCTTGCCGCCCACCGTCAGGTGATGCTCGAGCTTGTCAGTGTACTCATACGCAGGCTCGACGCGCAGGTCGCCCTCGGTCCCCGCGATGCGGTAGCTCGACACCCCGGCGGTACTATTGCTGACCGTGAAGTGCGCCACGCGACCCTGGGGGAACTGCAACAGCGCGCTGGTGGTGTCGTCGGCGCCCTGTTTCTCTTGACTCAGCGCAAACGCCAAGAGTGGCTCTGCACCAAACAGATTGCGGGCCGCATTGATGCAGTAGACGCCCAAATCGAAGCACGCTCCGCCGCCCAGCTCGGGCCGCGTGCGGATGTCGCCTGGCCGAACCACGTGCGTAAACACGGACTCGAAGACGCGCGGTTCACCAATTTGACCCGTGCGCACCAGCTCCAGCGCTTCCAAATTGGCCCGTTCGAAGTGCAGTCGGTAGGCCACCATGAGCTTGACGGCATTTTCGCGACAAGCACGCGCCATGATTTCACAATCGGCCACGCTGGTCGCCATGGGCTTCTCGCACAGCACGTGCACTCCGCGCGAGGCGGCGCGGAGCACGAGGTCTTTATGGAGTGCGTTCGGAGTGGCCACGTAAAGGGCGTCAATCCGGCCCTCCGCCAAAATTTGCTCGAGCTCTTCATAGCCGCCGGCCGCCTGCAGGTCGTACTTTCGCCTGAGCTCTGCGCGTTTCTCGGCGTCACCCGAGATGACGGCCACCAGCTCCGAGTTCTCTTTGGCGTGAGCAAACGCCGGCAGCACGGCGACCTGTGCGATGTTCCCGGCTCCGACAACGGCGTAGCGGATCCTCTCGTTGCTTGTCATGCCCCCTCTCATGCATGGCCTGAGCCAACTCACACCAGGTAGCTGACCGCCGCCGCCTCGACACCCAGCTCGAACGAGCGGGCACCCAGCGCGTGCCGTTCCACGCGGCCGTCGCGATGATGCAAACCTTGGGTCGCCTGGATGCGGATCTGGTTACCTCGCTCCAACCGCAGGGCTCCCACCTCTATCTCGCCGGTCTTGGCCAGCTGCTCGAGCGCCGCGCGCTGCTCGGCTCCGGCAAGCACCAGCTCTAACTGGCCATCACCAGGGTCGCTCGCGCTCGAAAGGGCCAGCCGCGGACCAAGCAGCGAAATGTTCATGACCTCGACCAAGATGTAGTCGCCAGACACATCGCGACCATCAATCTCGATGCCGTAAGGCCGAGGCGCCATGGCCCGCACGGTGTCGCGAAATAGCTTGCGATCGCGGCGCAGCGTTTGGGCGACGCCCGACCTCTTCTTGCGCTTGGCCAGTGCAATGGTCTCGGGAAACACGCCCCAACCAGCCGCTTCCGCAAAGCGATGTCGCAACACGCCGTCGCCCAGCAGGCCGAGATCGAAGGCGACTGGCTTGGCGGTACTCCAGGACTTAGCCAGCTTCTTCCCGCTCTCAGGCAAGCCCAAGCAGCGAGCCGTGTTGTTCGCCGTACCGAGCGGGACAATCGACAGCGGCACACGCCAGCCGGCCAGCGCGCAGGCCACTCTGCCCACCGTGCCGTCGCCGCCCGCCACGACGACCAACTCACACGGGTCACGGTGCAACGCCGCGGTGAGCTCAGCGATGCGGTCGGCGGTAAAGCGGACATCGTGGCCGGCGGAACGGATCATGCCGGATAGCTCGTCGAGCGAGTGGTCCTCGGCGCCGGCCGAAGGGTTGTGCAGCAAAGCAATGCGCATGGCCGAGCCCTTGCAGGAACCGCACCCCATGAATATCTTGCTCGTCAACGACGACGGCATCTACAGCCCTGGCATCCTTGCGCTCGCGCAAATCGCTGCCGAGTTTGGTCGCGTTACCCTATTTGCACCCGACGTCGAGCGGTCTTCGACAGGTCACGCAGTGACTCACAGTCGCCCTTTGTCCTATCGCAAAACGCCCATCGCCGGCTTCGAGGCATTCCGCGTCGACGGCACACCAGCCGACTGCGTCGCGGTCGGCTTCTCGCTCATTCCCAAGGCCGACGTGGTGCTGTCCGGCATCAATTTGGGTCACAACCTAGGCAACTCGATGTGGCATAGCGGGACGCTGGCGGGCGCCAAACAGGCCGCTTTGATGGGCAGCCGCGGCGTGGCGCTCAGCGCGCCTTCCGTGAATGGCGAGGCGGATTTCGAGCGCCTGAAGCCGCACGTGGCCGAGGTGCTGCGCCTACTGCTACCCGAGTCGTCGCTGCCGCTCGTCAACGTCAACTTTCCACTTCAGCCCCGGGGCCTATCGTGGACGCGCCAATCCGTCAGGCACTACGACGGCAAGATCGTGCCGATCAAGGATCCCATGGGCCGCCAGCTCTATTGGTTCACGGTAATCCCAATCGAGGAGACCGAAGAGGGAACGGATCGCTGGGCCGTCGAGCGTAGCTTGATCTCCGTTACCCCGCTGCGCTTGGACCTGACGGATCACGAAGCCCTGGCGCAGCGAAGCGTGTCTTAGCGCTACGTCGTTGCACTAATGCCGCGCGCCCGCGCGACGCGTCGGATCTTCGTCGTCGTCTTCGGGGTTGATGCGTTGATTCCTGGCGTAGTCGAGCAATCGTCGGGCCTTTTCCAGCTCGAGCGCGAGCTGCCGTTGCTGGGCGCGGGATGACTTGCGGGAGCGGGTGCGTGCTCGACGGGCAATCATGCGGTCGGACATGGCCTTTGGCCTTGCAATCGGCGCGCCCGCGAGAGCTGCGGGGGGCGAATCGCCTCGCTGCGTCGTTATGCCTCGCCAGCGCTCGCAAGATCGCGAAAAACCTGCGTGCAGCCCGTCGGTCTGCGCGGCACGAGGTTTGCTGTTTTGCGCGCCGCACATGAAGGCACTGCCGGGGTCTCCTCATCCGCTTGGCGCAACATGGGATGGACAGGGGGCCAATTTCGCGTTGTTTTCGGCCCATGCGGAGCGCGTGGAGCTTTGTTTGTTCGACGACGCGGGCGTGGAGGAGCGCGTGCCACTCACGCAGCGCAGCCAATTCGTGTGGCATGGATACTTGCCCGGCGTTGCGGTGGGACAACGCTACGGCTATCGGGTGCATGGGCCGTACGACCCGAGTCGTGGCCACCGCTTCAACCCCAACGTCGTACTGCTAGACCCTTACGCGCGAGCGCTGGACGGTGTCGAAAACTGGCAGCGCGGTTGCTTCGGCTACGAGGTGGGAGCGCCCGAGCAGGATCTGAAACGAAGCGAGCTGCCCGCGCTCGGCGCTCCGCGCGGGGTCGTGATCGACCCTAGCTTCGACTGGGAAGGCGACCAGCCCCTGCGTGTGCCGATGCGTCGCTCGGTGATCTACGAGGCACACGTCAAAGGGCTGACCAAGTTGCACCCTGACGTTCCGCAAGCGCTGCGCGGCACCTACTCCGGCGTAGCGCATCCCGCGATCGTCGCGCACTTGAAGGAGCTGGGCGTCACCACGCTGGAGCTCATGCCCGTTCACGCTTTCGTCGACGATCAACACCTGCTCGAGCGCGGCTTGCGCAATTACTGGGGTTACAATTCGATCGGCTTTTTCGCGCCCGACGTGCGCTATCGCTCCAGCGCTGGGGTGGGTAGCGAGGTGAGCGAGTTCAAGCAGATGGTCAAAGATCTGCACCGGGCCGGCATCGAAGTCATTCTGGACGTGGTCTACAACCATACCGCGGAGGGCAACCACCTCGGCCCCAGCTTCAGCTTCAAGGGCATCGACAACGCGACGTACTACCGACTGGTCGGAGAGGATCAGCGCTACTACTTCGACTACACCGGCACCGGCAACACGCTCAACGTGCGCAGCCCTCAGGTGCTCGCGCTGATCATGGATTCGCTGCGCTATTGGGCGGCAGAAATGCACGTCGATGGCTTTCGTTTCGACTTGGCTTCTACGCTCGCTCGCCAGCTGCACGAGGTCGACCAGCTATCGTCGTTCTTCACCCTGATTCACCAGTCTCCCACGCTGCGCGAGCTGAAGTTGATAGCGGAGCCGTGGGACGTGGGCGACGGAGGCTACCAAGTCGGTAAGTTTCCGGTGCGTTGGGCCGAGTGGAACGGGCGCTACCGCGACACCGTGCGCAGCTTTTGGCGAGGCGACGCTGGGCGCCTGGGTGAGCTGGGCTATCGGCTGACAGGCAGCAGCGATTTGTACGAGTCGGGCGGGCGTGTACCAGCCGCCAGCGTCAACTTCGTCTGCGCGCACGACGGCTTCACGCTGAACGACTTGGTTTCCTACGATCACAAGCGCAACCATGCCAACGGGGAAGAGAACCGCGACGGCAGCGACAACGAGCATTCGAGTGGGTACGGCGCCGACGGTCCGACCCAGGACCCGGGCCTGCTGTCCGTGCGCGCTCGCCAGCGGCGTAACCTCATGGCAACGCTGCTGCTCGCCCAAGGCACGCCGATGCTGGTGGCGGGGGATGAGCTGGGTCGAACCCAGCACGGTAACAACAACGCCTACTGCCAGGACAACGAGCTTAGCTGGATCAACTGGGAGCTGAGCCCGGAGCAGCGCTCGCTGTTGGAGCTGACTCGCACGCTGATCCGGCTGCGCCGCGAGCATCCGGCACTCCGGCGCTCCAAGTTCTTTCAGGGCTTGGACGTAGCCGGGACCAAGCTGCACGATCTGCTCTGGTTCCGCCCCGACGGCGAGCCCATGGCGCAAACGGATTGGGACTCGCCCGACGCGCATGCCGTCCAAATGTTCCTTGCAGGCCGTGGCATCGACGACGTGGACGACGACGGCCGCCCGCTGGTGGACGACAATCTGCTGCTGCTGCTCAACGCGAGTGATCGCGACTTGCAGGCCGTCTTGCCGAAGCTGGACGCGGTGCGACAGCCCTGGCGCGTGCTGGTCGACACCAGCGACCAAGCGCGACAGGGCTGGCTCCCGAGCGATGATACGACATCGCTCCCAGGCAAGTCCCTGCTACTGCTCAGCGCCGCCTCGCGGGTGATCCGGCAAAGCGGGGCGCTGCACCGGCTCGGTGCGACGTATCGCCTTCAGCTCCGGCCCGAGTTCGGGCTCGAGGCCGCGACCAACGTGCTCGATTACCTGCGCGACCTCGGGGTCACCGACGTGTACAGCTCACCCTTGACCGCTGCCGGCACGGGTAGCAGCCACGGCTACGACGTCGTCGATCACGGGCGGCTCAATCCGGAGCTCGGCGCCGAGGGCGCTTTTCAAACATTTTCGGCGGCGCTCCGCCACCGTCAACTGGGCCTGCTGCTCGATTGGGTCCCGAATCACATGGGCGTGCTGGCTGGCCAGAACCAACGCTGGGACGACGTGCTGCAAAACGGCCCCAGCGCGCTCAACGCCGAGTTCTTCGACATCGACTGGGCACCGCTGCGTGAAGACTTGCGTAACCGCGTACTGTTACCGCTGCTGGGCGACCAGTACGGGCGGGTCTTGGAGCGCGGAGAGCTGAAGGTCGTGTGGGACGAGGCGAGCTTCAAGCTCGCCTACTTCGACAAGCGCCTGCCCCTGGGCCCCAAGTCGCTCTTGCCCTTGCTCGAGCTCGCGCTCACCCGGCTGACGCTTTCCGAAATGGATCCGAATCGCCACGAGCTGGAGAGCGTAATCTCGGCGTTGCGCCACCTGCCAGCCCGCCAGGAGACCAGCTCCGAGCTGCGCAAGGAGCGCGCTCGGGAGCTGGCCGTGATCAAGCGGCGACTCTACGGGCTGTGGAACGGCTCGCCCCCAGTACGGACAACGCTCGAGCAAGCGCTCGAACAAATCAACGGCAACCCGGGCGCCGCCAGCAGCTTCGACGCGCTCGATCGCATGCTGGATCAACAGAGCTATCGGCTGGCGTCGTGGCAGGTGGCCACCGAAGAGATCAACTACCGCCGCTTCTTCGACGTGAACGAGCTGGCCGCCGTGCGCATGGAAGACGAAGCGGTCTTCGAGCAAGCGCACGCCACACTTTTCAAGCTGATCGACGCAGGGCAAGTCAACGCGCTTCGGTTGGATCATACCGATGGGCTCTACGATCCGTACGACTACTTCCAACGACTGCAGGCTCGCTTTCGCACGTCTAGCCCCGGCCCGATGAGCCCCGATGATCTCGCGCGACCACTGCCGATCTTGGCCGAGAAAATCCTGCAGCGCGACGAGGCGCTGCCCGACGATTGGCCCATCGACGGCACCACGGGCTACGAGTTCGGCGTCAGTGTTCGCGGCCTCTGGGTCGATCCCACGGCAGAGGGCGCCCTCACGCGCAGCTACGCTGAATTTACCGGCGACTCGCGTTCGTTCTCGGACCACGTCTACGAGTGCAAGCGCCACGTCGTGCGCTTCGTGCTGATCAGCGAGCTGAACGTGCTTTCGCAGGCCGCGCACCGCATTGCCATGGCAAACCGGCACTTCCGCGACTTCACGCTGCTGGGCCTCTCGCACGCCTTGACCGAGATAGCCTGTGCGTTCCCGGTTTATCGAACCTACGTCAGGCCCGGCGTGCCAGTCAGCGCACGCTCGGAGCGCGTGGTGCGGGCAGCCGTGCGGCTCGCGCGCGTCCGCAACCTGTCCCTGAACCCCAGCATGTTCCAGTTCTTGGAGGAGCTGCTGCTGCTCCGTCTGGAGGGCACGCCCGAAGACGAGCGACGTCACGGAGCATTCGCCATGCGGTTTCAGCAGCTGTCCGGGCCCATCATGGCCAAGGCGCTCGAAGACACGGCCTTCTACCGCTACACGCGCCTCTTGTGTCGCAACGAGGTGGGCGACTCGCCTGGGCGCTTTGCCGGCTCGCCCCGCGAGTTCCACGCCGACAACAGCGAACGCGCGCGAGCCTGGCCGCTGTCGATGGTCACCACCGCGACCCACGACGCCAAACGCGGTGACGACGCCGCCGCCCGCATTGCCGCCCTGAGCGAGCTTTCGGACGAGTGGCAGCGCGCCGTGAGGCGCTGGCGTGATCTGGCCGCGCGGTTTCGCAGCCAAGTCGACGATGCTCCCGCTCCCGAGCCGTCGCTCGAGTATGGCTTGTACCAAAGCTTGGTCGGCGCCTGGCCGTTCGGCGCGCCCGACACCGCCAGCGCCGACTTCGTACAGCGCGTCGCCGAGTACGCGCTCAAGGCCGCCCGCGAAGCCAAGACCGCCACGTCGTGGCTCGCTGGCAACGCCGACTACGAGGCTCGCCTGACCGACTTCGTGCATCGGTTACTCACCAGCCCGGAGTTCCTGGCAGATTTCAGCGATTTTTGCAGGCGCTTGGATCGCGCTGGCGCCATGAACGCGCTCGCGCAAACGCTGCTGCGGCTGTGCGTGCCGGGGGTGCCCGACACCTACCAAGGCGGGGAGCTTTGGAACCAAAGCTTGGTGGATCCCGACAACCGCCGGCCGGTGGACTACGAGCTTCGCCGCCGCTATTTGAACGAGCTGCGAGCGCGCATGGACTCGCCCTTGCCGCTGCTCGGCGAGCTGCTGGAGAGCTACCAGGACGGCCGCCTGAAGCTCTACGTGACGCACGTGGCCCTGCAGCTGCGCAGACGCGAGCCGGAGTTGTTTGCGCAAGGAGACTACACGCCGCTCGCGACCGATGAGCACGCGGTCGGCTTCGTACGCTCGTACGGCGACCAGCGGCTAGTGTGCGTCGTCCCCCGCCTCTCGCTGCGCTTGCAGCAGGGTCAGGCCGGCTTTCCGCTGGGCCAAGCCTGGGGGCAGCGCAGCGTGCAGGGCGTCGAGCCCGGGCGCTACTGCAACTTGCTCACCGGTGAGCGCTTCGAATGCGGGACGGAGCTCGCGCTCGCCAAGGTGTTTGCTCATTTGCCGCTCGGCTTGCTGCGGCGGGACTCAGCATGAGCGCGCCGGCCAACATCAATCCGCCGCGGCTCGGCGCGCATGTCGAGGCTGGAGGCGTGCGCTTCGCGGCTTTCGCCGACGCCGAGCGCTGTGAGGTCGAGCTGGTTACGAGCGACGGCAGCGTGGGCGAGAAGCTGCGGCTGAAAGCGCTCGGGGAGGGCTACTTCGAGCTGCTCGTTCCAGAAGCCGGCCCGGACCTGCTGTACCGGTTCGTCGTCGACGGTCGACGCCTACCGGATCCCTACGCGCGCTTTCTGCCCCACGGCGTGCACGGCCCTGCGCAAGTGATCGAGCCTCGCTACCGCTTTCGTCACCCACGGCCGCGGCGTCCTCTGCGCGAACAGGTGCTCTACGAGTTGCACGTCGGCACCTTCACCGAAGAGGGCACGTTTCAGGCCGCGCGCCGACGCCTACCGGCGTTGGCCGAGCTGGGAATCACGACCCTGGAGCTGATGCCCGTCGCAGCCTTCGACGGGGTGCGCGGCTGGGGCTACGACGGCGTGGCGCTGTTCGCGCCCCACGCTGCCTATGGGACACCGGATCAACTTCGCGAGCTCGTCGACGCCGCGCACGGGCTCGGTCTGTCGGTGCTGCTCGACGTGGTCTACAACCACTTTGGCCCATCCGGAAACTACCTGGGCGCCTACTCTGGCCGCTACTTTCACGCGGACAAGGCGAGCCCTTGGGGACAATCGCCTGACTTCTCCGGCGCGGTCATGCGCAATTTGGTGCTGCAGAACGCGCGCTATTGGTTGGAAGAGATGAGCTTCGACGGCCTCCGGCTGGACGCGACCCACGCGATTCACGACACCTCGCCGACGCACGTGCTGCAGGAGCTGAGCGCGCTGGCCCACGACCTCAATCCACCTGCAGTCGTCATCGCCGAAGACGAGCGCAACCTAGCAAGCCTGGTCACCGCAGAGGGTCTCGACGCCCTGTGGGCAGACGATTTTCACCACCAACTGCGCGTCACGCTGACGGGTGAACAACGAGGCTATTTCGGTGCCTACACGCCGTCAATCGTAGGTCTGGCCGAGGTCATCCAGCGCGGCTGGTGGTACACCGGCCAGCTCAATCCCGTGCAGGGCGAGCCACGCGGAACGCCGGCTGAGCACCTGGCCGCCGAGGCGTTCGTGTACTGCATCCAAAATCACGATCAAATCGGCAACCGCGCCCTGGGTGAGCGCTTGACCGCCAGCGTGAGTCGCGAGCTTTACCTGAGTGCTTCGTTGCTGCTGCTGTTTCTGCCAACGACGCCGCTGCTCTTCATGGGCCAAGAGTGGGGCGCGTCGACGCCGTTTCTGTACTTCACCGACCACGACCCGGAGCTGGGCCGGCAGGTCAGTGAAGGTCGACGCCGTGAGTTCGCAGGCTTTCCGGAGTTTTCGGAGCCGCAAGCGCGCGAGCGCATTCCGGATCCCCAAGCCGAAGCGACCTTCTTGGCCAGCAAGCTGCGTTGGAACGAGCGCGAGCTGCCCGGCCACGCGGCGACGCTAGGGCTCTATCGCGACGCGCTCACCCTACGTCGAACGGACCCAGTGCTGCGCGCTACTGGACGCGCGGAGCTCAGCGTGGACGTTTGGGGTAGCGTGCTCGGGGTGCACCGCGCGCTGGGCGACGAACGGCGTTCGCTGTTCGTCAACTTGGGTTCAGCCGCTTGCAACTTGGACGAGCTCGCCGCGCGATCGCAGCTAAGTGCATGGCGCCGTTTGCTCCAGACCTCCGCTGGCGGGGCTCGGCTTGCCCCCGGCGGGGCCGCCGTCATAGCGGGCCGAGGTGTGCTACCCAAGCCAGGAAAGGCCGCCGCATGACCACCCTCGACTGGTACAAGGATGCCGTCATCTACGAGCTGCGGGTGCGCTCGTTCTACGACTCGAACGCCGACGGCATCGGTGACTTGCGCGGCGTCATTCAAAAGCTCGACTACCTGAAGGACTTGGGGGTTTCGGCGCTTTGGCTATTGCCCACGTATCCGTCACCGCTCAAAGACGACGGCTACGACATCGCCGACTATTTCTCCGTTCACCCATCCGTAGGCACGCTGGACGATTTTCGCGAGCTGCTGCACGAAGCTCACGTCCGCGGCCTAAAGGTCATCACCGAGCTGGTCTTGAACCACACTTCGGATCAGCACCCGTGGTTCGCGCGGTCCCGGCTAGCCGCGCCGGGCAGCCGCGAGCGCGACTACTACGTTTGGAGCGACTCCCCGGACAAATGGTCCGAGGCGCGCATCATTTTTCAAGACTACGAGACCAGCAACTGGACCTGGGACCCCGTCGCCAAGGCCTACTACTGGCACCGCTTCTTCACGCACCAACCCGACCTGAACTTCGACAGCCCCGACGTTCGCGCGTCACTCCTCGAAGTGGTCGACTTTTGGTTTGCGTTGGGGGTCGACGGCATGCGGCTCGACGCGGTGCCCTACCTGTACGAGCGCCCCGGAACCACCTGCGAGAACCTGCCGGAAACGCACGCCTATTTGCGCACCTTGCGCGCGCACGTGGAGCAGCGCTTTCCGGATCGCATGCTGCTTGCGGAGGCAAATCAGTGGCCGGAGGACGCAGCGCGCTACTTCGGCGCCGGCGACGAGTGCCACATGGCGTTTCACTTTCCGCTGATGCCGCGGCTGTTCATGGCGCTGCGCATGGAAGACAGCTACCCGATCAGCGACATCTTGGAGCAAACACCGGCCATCCCCGAAACGTGCCAATGGGCAATCTTTCTCCGCAACCACGACGAGCTGACCCTCGAGATGGTGACGGACGAAGAGCGCGACTACATGGTCGAGCGCTATGCAGCGGATCGCCAGACGCGCATCAACTTGGGCATCCGCCGGCGTTTGGCGCCGTTGCTCGAGAACGATCGACGCAGCATCGAGCTGATGAATCTACTGCTGCTTTCGTTACCGGGCACGCCCGTGCTCTACTACGGGGACGAAATCGGCATGGGCGACAACGCCTACTTGGGCGATCGCGATGGCGTGCGTACTCCCATGCAATGGAGCCCGGATCGCAACGGCGGCTTTTCGCGAGCCAACCCGCAGCGGCTGATTTTGCCCACCATCAGCGATCCAGAGTACCGCTACGAAAGCGTCAACGTCGAGCTGCAAGAGCACAACCCGAGCTCACTTTTGTGGTGGAACAAGCGCATGATCGCGCTTCGTAAGCAGCACCCGGCGTTCGGGCGCGGCAGCTTACGCATGCTGGCACCCGAGAACCGCAAAGTGTTGGCCTTCCTGCGCGAGCACGAGGGGCAGGCCCTGCTGGTGGTGGCCAATCTGTCGCGTCACCCGCAATGGGTCGAGCTCGAGCTCGGCGAGTTCGCGGGTCGCGCACCGATCGAGCTGTTGAGCAACGGCGCATTCCCGCCAATCGAGTCTAGACCCTATCGGCTCACTCTGGGGGGGCACGACGCGCTCTGGTTCTCGCTGTCGAGCGAGCTCCAGCGTCAGCGCGCCACCTCGCTGGTGCCGCCAGCGCCCGCGCCTGCCGAGTACGTGGGAGGCCAAGAACATCCTTGGCAGCTCGGGCGTGAGCTGTCCGACATACTGGCAACCTACTTGCCAGCGCAGCGCTGGTTCCGCAGCAAGACCCGCGCGGCCAAGCGCGTCACGCTGCTCGACGTCCTACACTTGGGTCCTCCACCGGCCGTTGCCGGAGCGTTGGAGCCGGGCCCCTGGCTTTCGGTCGTGCGGCTCGAGCTCGGCGAGGGCCACGCCGACGACTACGTGCTGCCGTTGAGCCTGGTGCGAGGAGCAGAGCGACCGGCGACTGCGCTGTTGGCGCTACGCGGCCAGCACGAGCCAGAGGCGCAACGTTGGCTGTGCGACGCCTCGCTTTCGCCCGAGGTGGCGCGTGCGCTGCACGACCTTGCCTTCGGCGAACGCAGCGTCGTCGGCAACCAGCTGCAGCTCCGCGGCAAACGCAGCGCCGCGGCAACTCTCGAAGCGCCCGAACCCATACGACCGGTCGGCACCGAGCAAAGCAACACGTCGTTCGTGTTCGGCCAACGACTCGTCGGCAAGCTGCTGCGGCGCGTGGAAGCGAGCCCCAGCTTGGAGGTAGAGGTATTGCACGCTCTGAGCAGCGCGTCGTTGCGCTGCAACGCCCCCAGCTTGGAAGCGCGCATCGATTTCGAGCGCGGCAGCGAGCGCGGCACGCTTTGGGTGAGCGAAGGCTACATCGCCAACGAAGGCGACGCTTGGCACCTGACCATCGACCACGCGCAGCGGTTCTACGAGACCGTGCTCACCAAGCGGCGCGGCGAGCAACCCGGGGTAGGCGGTTTGTTCGACGCGGCAGATCCGACGATTGCGCCAGAGTTCGTCGTTTTGGCGCGCCTCTTGGGCCGCCGCACCGCCGAGCTGCACGCGGCCCTGTACGAAGCTTCTAGCGCTGAAACAGCCCCACGCCGCTTCAATGCCCTGAGCAGCCGCGCGTTCTATCAATCCGTGCGAAACTTGAGCGCTCGCGCATTCGACTTGCTGAAGACCGTGAGTCTGAGCGAGCCGGCCGCGGCGCTCGCGCGCACGCTGGTGGAGCGCAGGGCCGCTATCCGCAGCGTGTTGGATCAAGCCCTACTCAGGCCGCTTTCGGCGCCGCGCATGCGTGTGCACGGCGATTTTCACTTGGGCCAAGTGCTGTACACCGGCAACGACTTCTACATCATTGACTTCGAAGGCGAGCCGGGTCGCGCGCCGGCCGAGCGGCGCCGCCTGCGCTCGCCTCTAGCCGACGTAGCGGGCATGATTCGCTCGTTCCACTACGCGGCACACGGCGTGCTGAACATGCCTCTGTCGGGCGCGCAAATTCGCCCAGAGGATCGCGAGCAGCTCGAGCCATGGGCGCGCGCGTTCTATCGAGCCAGCGCCAGTGCTTTCCTGACGCAGTACCTAGAAAGCGCGCGCGGAGCAGCGTTTTTGGCCATCACGCCCCAAGAGTTGCGCACGCTGTTGCGTATTCAGCTCGTCGAGAAAGCGCTGTACGAGTTGCTCTACGAGCTGGACAACCGCCCGACATGGGCCGAGCTACCGCTGCGCGGCTTGCTTTCGCTGCTCGACGACCCCCAGCTCGCCGCCGACGGCGACCCGACCTGAGTCGGGCGCCTCGGCATAGCCGTTGCCTCTGGACACGTCGAGGAGCGGGCAGCTGCGGCTCGGTATCTCCGGCGAGCGCAACCCGCCCTGGCGTGGCGTTTTCCATCCCGCGAGCTGCAGCCTGCCGAGCGTGGCACTGCTCCGAGCCTCAAGCTGCTTTGAGCACGACCTTTTCGCAGCCGTCGCGATTGTTCAAGAACAACTCGTAACCCTCCGCAGCGGAAGCGAGCGGCAACGAATGCGTGATGACGAAGCTCGGTTCGATCTCACCGCGTTCGATACGCTCGAGCAGCGGCCGCATGTAGCGGTGCACGTGGCACTGCCCGCTTTTGATGGTGAGCGAGCGATTCACGACGGCCCCCATCGGAAACGAGTCGATGAATCCGCCGTAGACACCGATGACCGAAACGATGCCGCCATTCTTGCAACAGCGAATCGCCTCGCGCAGCGCCAGAGGTCGGTCGCTTTCGATCATGGCCGCTTGTTTGACACGATCGACTACATACATGGGGCCACACGAGTGCGCCTCCAAACCAACGGCGTCGATGCAAGCGTCGGGGCCGCGCCCGCCCGTCAGGCCTTGCAACGTATCGTACACGTCGTGCGTTTCGTAGTTGATGGTGTCGGTGGCGCCAGCGCTCTCGAACGCACGACGGAGCCGCGCGTCGAAACGATCGATGGCGATGATGCGCTCTGCGCCGAGCAGCCGCGCGCTGGCGATCGCAAAGAGGCCGACAGGGCCTGCGCCCCAAACGGCGACCGTCGCCCCTGGCTTTATGTCGCACATTTCGGCCCCCATGTAGCCGGTCGGAAAGATGTCCGACAGGAATAGAACCTGTTCGTCGGTCAAGTGATCGGGCACCCTCAGTGGGCCGATGTCGGCAAAGGGCACGCGCACGTACTCAGCCTGCCCACCCGCGTAGCCACCCAGCAGATGCGAGTAGCCGAACAGGCCGCTGGGCGAATGCCCCCAGAGCTTTTCGGCTGCCCAGGCGTTGGGGTTCGAATTCTCGCACAGCGACGTCGTCCCGTTCTGGCAGCTCGCGCAGTTACCGCATGCGATCGGAAACGGCACCACCACACGCTCGCCGACGCGCAGGTTGCTGACGCCCTTGCCTACCTCGACCACCTCGCCCATGAACTCGTGGCCGAGCACGTCGCCCTTCTGCATGCTGGGCACGAAGCCGTTGTAGAGGTGCAAGTCCGAGCCGCAGATGGCCGTGCTGGTGACACGCACGATGGCGTCACGCGCACTCAAGATTTTGGGGTCGGGAACGTCTTGGACCTCGACGCGCTTCTTTCCCATCCAGCAATTGGCCTTCATTGCTCGCTCCCTCCAAGCAGCGTGACCTGTTCTTCGTGCGCGGCTGGGCGAGCAGGGTGCACTCCGCGGTGAATACTGGCGTCCGAATGAACCACGCCACCGGTTTCGAGCACCTGCTTGAGACGACGCAAATCCCCTGAGATTTGCTGGCCCGGCTCTTCGCCGAACAGCTTGGCCAAGAGCGCCGAAATCGCACCGCCGGGTAGCTCGTATTTTAGCTCCACGCAAACCACCGTGCCCCGACCGCCGGGCCCCGGCTCGAACCGCACGACGCCCCGGTTAGGGACCGTGGAGCCCTCGAGGGAGCGCCAGCCAATCCGCCGGTTGGGTTCGTCGAGCGTAACTTCGGCTCGCCACTCGACCGTCGTTCCAGCCGGGGCGTTGGCACGCCAAACCGAGGTGTCGCCCTCGACTCGGACCGACTCGAGATGGGCCATGAAGCTGGGTAGATTTTCCAGGAACCGCCAGTAGCCGTAAACGACCTCCGGCTGACGGTTGATGGTGATGCTCCGCACGACGTGAATCGGACCGACCACGTCTTGAATGGCCTTGCTGCGGCTGAGGCGGGCAGCGCTATATGCGTCCAACGCGCCCACGCCCGCGACGGCGACGATCGCGGCCACCAACCGCCCACGATTGGCAGCCCCCTTGCTCATGGCCGTGCCCAGCAGCGCGAGGTCGATGGCGTCCCCCGCCACGCGCGACCAAACAGGCGCAGCGCTGGAAGTTTTCCCCAGGATCGAGAAGCCGGTGACCAACCCGCGCACGCCCAGCGCGCGAACGATTGCTCGCGTAGCTTGCTTGTCCCGGGCCCCGACCAGCCGCGCCACCTGGCGGGGGGCCGCTAGCTCCGAAAGTCCCAGCCCCAAGCTGAGGTAGCCGAGGAGTCGGGCACGGCGCTCGCTGATTTCGCGTCTGCCAATCGTGGGTGTTTCCATGCGCCCCGTCGTGCAACGGGCGTGCCGCGTCGCTCAGGGCGCTTCGGCGTGGACGCGACTACCGGCGTGGCCCACGGCGCCAGCACGACCCGCATTTCCAACGAGGTCGTCGTCATCGTCGGAGCAAGCGCCCACCAAAATTCCGCAGGCGGCGGCGCTGAGCATTCGGCCTTCACCACGCCGAAAGCCTACGAGCCGCCGCTGACGATGCTGAGCACGACTGCCGCAATTCCGACGGCTAGGACCAGAACGAAGAAAAGACGCCACACCACCCTCTGCACTCCGTCACGCTCGTTCGGCGGAGCTGGGCCTCTCAGAGACTTGCTCGACGGGTTGTTGTGGTGCACTCCCTGGTGTGCTGAAGGGACAGTCGAAGGGCCGGAGTCGGCGTCGACCATGGTTCAGGTCGCCTCTCGGGAGGTTTGGTTGCGTCCACAGGTGCACGGGCTCCGTGGATCTTGGTGCACGGCGCAAGCGCGGCGGTGCTGTCCATCACGCTGGCACGCGGTACAACTGCACAGGGTATCGGCGGTACCGAGTGGGTCTTGTTGAGTTGACATGCGTCGTGCGTAGCAACTGTCGCGCCAGCGCCCCCGCCGCACTTTCGCGAGCCCGCCCGAGGCGTGATACCACCAATGGGAACGCTCGGCGGCCACGCCGCGATCCTGCTCGATGGCGAAGCCGGAAAGCCCACTCAGGCTGACTTGCTAGCTGGGAGGTCGGCGTCGCGCCTGCAGCAGCGCTCGATGGCGTCGTGAACGAAGCGCAACTTCGAGATGGCGATGGGGGAGAGCACGAAGGGGTAACAATCTTGCAGTCCCATTGCACGGTTGGTGCAGTTGAGCGCGACCGTCAACGGTACCCAGCCGCCGATCAAATCGTCGAAGTCATCGAAGCTGAGCTGCGTCGAGCGGAACCGCAAGCTGCGCGGCGGCTTGGACGCTCCCTGAGGCTCTGGTCGCAGAGCCATGCCGTAGCTACGGGCGGTACCTAACGTGTCCACCATGTGTAGGTAGTGCGCCCAGGTCTCTGCCCAGTCTTCCCAGGGGTGCATCGTCGCGTACGTGCTCACGAACGAGTCTTGCCAATTGGTGGGCGGTCCTTCGGCGTAGTGGCGCTTGAGCGCGGCTTCGTAGCTGAGCTCCGGGTCGCCAAAAACCTCTCTAAACCGCGCTAGCTCGGGCTTCGAATCGCGCACCAGGACATCCCAGTAATAATGGCCAATCTCGTGACGAAAGTGGCCAAGTAGCGTACGGTAGGTTTCGCCCAGCTGCTCGCGCAGGCGCTCACGCCCAGGGTTGTCGGCCTCGGCGATGTTGAGCGTGATGCGGCCGTTGTCATGCCCGGTCAGCACCTGTTCTTGGCCAACCGGATCGCTAGCCTTGAACAGGAATACGAGGCCGCCCGGCTTGTCTTGCGCCGAGTCGACCGGCAGCCCGAGCTGAAAAAGCGTGTACAAGAGGCGGCGCTTGGCCTGCTCGATGCGACCCCAAGCCAACAGCGCACCGGATTGCGACAGATTGGGGATGACATCGTTCAGCCGGCAACTTTGGCACAGCGCCTCGTCATCTTCGACTGGCACGGCCCAGTTGCAGACACCGTGGTCGAGCGAGTTCTGACACAGTCGGTAGCGCTTGCCCTTGGCTCCGGGCGCGAGCGCCGCGAAGGCGTCGCCGTCCGGCGTCAGCGCGCTGACCACCGCAAGATCGGGCAAGTATGCCAGCGTCGCTTCGCAGCTCGTGCAGCGCACGTTTTCGAAGAACACCAATTGATCGCAGTTGGAACAGGAGAAAATCTTCATGACGACCGCCTGCCAGCCTTTGCAAGCAGAGGGCCAAAACGCCGCCAAGGCCTATTTTCAAGGCAAATTGGCCTTGGCCCATCGACCCGTATGTGGCGCTACGCCCCAGTGTGCGGCGGCGTTGATGCGACAACGCATCGTCACCGTCACTACTGAGACAGGTACTTGATCTGAACGAAGGGCGCGAGCACGCCAGAGATGGTTTGGAGCGTCGGCAATAGCTGCGATAGCACTTCGTTCCAACTGGTGACCCACGTCGGCGGCACGAAGATTACGTCGCCGGGCGCCAGCTGAAAGTCAGCGGCTTCGCCGGCAAGCATACGCTCGGCATCGATGACGAACATTTCACCGCGATCGGCTTCGCTGCGAATGACGATGGTCTCCGACAGCTTGCCCTGCACTTGCTCTTTGGTGCCAAAACCAACCTGCGCCAGAGCCTGGAGCAAGCTGAGCTGGCCGTTGACGAACGAAACGGTGCCGCCCTTGGGATTGCTACCCACGGCCCCGCCAAACACGTAGGCGCGCTCGTTGAGGTTGTCGGGCACCATGACTACGTCACCTGAACGAAGCCGGACGTTCTGCGTCAGATCTCCGTTGCGCACGAGGCGCAGGAAGTTGATTGGCAGCCGTTTGCCACCGCGCGCCACGTAAGCGCTGCGCAGGCTTGCTTGCTCCAGCTGAACGCTACCGCCAAGGGACAAGGCTTCCAGCAAACGCAGCGGCCGATCGCTGTACTTGAGGCCTGGCTGCGTGAACTGCCCGAGCAGGTAGTAGCGAATGCTACCAGTGAAGACCACCTGCACCGTGACCTTGGGGTCCTTGACGTAGGTGACCAGCTCGGCCTCCAGGAACGTACGCAGCTGAGCGCTGGTCTTGCCTGCCACCTGCACCGTGCCAATCAGCGGAAACTGGATGGTGCCGTCGTTGTCGATGGCCAAACCGGAGAGCCGGCTGTTGCTGGCGGTGATGGAACCGACCCCTGCGTAGGGCGCTATCGAGAGCTCGGGATGACCGTAGACTGCGACCAGCAGCGTGTCCCCCGCGCCCACTCGATACGCTTCGCCATCGCGCTCGCCGACGATGTCCTGAACCAGTTGGCGATCCAGCACCTCCTCACGGTGAACGCGAATGGGTGACGGTAGCGTCTTGGCCACGACGGCCGGACGCGAGCCACAGCCCCACGCCGCGAAAGCGACCAGCGCGAGGGCGCAGACCTTGAGTAGACGGTTCGGAAAGCGAGTCATGCTGCAGCCTCGTGAGCAAAGTGCCGTCAGGCGGCCGCCTCGGTGGAGAAGCCGCGCCGCTCGATCGCCATCGGCAGCGCAGCCGTGCTCGGCAGCTGCTCCAGGTCCAGCTGCCAGCGCGACTGGCCAGTCGGCAAGCGTTCGAGCAGGCTGAAGCCCAGCCGCTCGTAATGCGTCGCGACCAAGGCGTTCTTCTCAGTGGGTAGGTATTCACCCAGCAACCGGCGAACACCGTGCTCTCGGGCGTGAAACGCCAGCTCTGCCAGCACTGCTTGTTCCACTTTGCGGCCGAGCACGCGGCAGCTCATCAGCCAGGTGTCAATCTCCCAGGCGTCTCCCGAGCGCCGACAGATGACGACGCTGATCATGCCGTTGTCACCAAAGCTGTCCGACAAGCGCAGCTGAAGGGCAAACGCGGAGCTATCCTGCTCGATCTGCGCGACCTCGGCTTCGGTGTAACGACGCGTCGTGAGATTGAACTGGTTCGACTTGTTGATCAGCTGAGCAATGCGCTGCCGCCCGCTGTCGTCGAAAGGCTGAACCGTGAGGCGCATGCCGAGCGAGGCCAAGTAGGCGTCCACGTCACCCGCCTGCTTTTGCAGCGCCACGCGGCGCGCGTTGTCGCGGTACTGCTCGGCGCGTTGCCGGTCCTCCTCCGAAAAGGCCAACCCCTCGAAATAGCCTGCTGACAGCAACGTACGCGCGTACAGCGCTGGGTCATCTGGTAGCTCCGGCACCGAGACTTCGGGCACGAGCTCGCGCACCAGCTGCCTTTCGACCGGGTTGTCGTCCACGAACACCAGCGCGTCGAGCCCCAGGTTGAGCTCCTGCGCGATCGCGCGCAGGTTCGTGGCTTTGTCGCTCCAGTTCGCTTGAAACACCGCGATGTGCTCTTCCTTCAGCAGCATGTCGGGATGCTTGGTGAAGGGCTCGCGCGCGACCGCGTCGGTGTTCTTCGACGAAACGGCCAGCACGATGCCGCGACGACGCAGCTCCAGCGCAGCGCGCTGCAGCTCCAGGTGCGCCTCGCCGGTCGCATCGCCTTGACCGAGCACGATGCCGTCGATGCCATCGTCGCCAATGACTCCACCCCAAAGGGTGTTATCCAGATCGAGCACGAGACACTTCTTGGAGCGGCCGCGCAAGGCCCCCAGCAGGCGGCACACGTGCTCGGCGTACAGCGGCAAAAAGCGGCTATTGAAAGGCAGCTTGGCCAGGTTCCACAGCTTGGGGCTATGCCACTCTGAAAGGCCCACGCTGGCCGCGAGCTGTGCCACGTCGAGCAGCACGTCGGGCGTGCCAGCAAGGCGCTCGACCAAGCAGCGATTCAGTTCGTCGACTAGCCGCCGAGGCGCCCCCGGCAGCGTGAGGTCGAAGCTACCGAACAACGACTCGACTGGTTGCGGCAGGGTCTGAACGATGCAGACGGCGTTCCCGTGCGCAGAAAATCCCCGTCGGATGCCGTCGAGCTGCTCGAGTGACGCGCGAAGCGCTTGCTCCGCAGACGCGGCGTCCCCCGGTATTGCGGTCAAGGGATAGGCGCGATGATCCAGCGCCAACAGGACCGCGTCGCAGCCAGCGCGGTTGATGGACGACGCGGGATCGAGCGCGGCTTGCATGACCTGCCCGTAGTCGGCCTCGACGCACTCCAGCGCGAGGCCATGGCGAGCAGCGGTGGCGATCAGCACCGGCACCAAGAAATGCGTCGTGGCGTTGCCCACGACGCCGAGCCGCAAAGGCACGAGCGGAGCCACCGCGCCGCCCGCCGCCGCCGCGCGCTGGAGAGCGCTCGAGAGGCGGTTCAGCTGATCCTCGTCCAATGCGTGGTTGGCCAAGTGCTGCGCGCGCCGTCCGAAGCTCGCCTCGCGCCCCAAGCTTCGGCACGCCGCCGCAAAATCGGCGGGCGGCGCAGGCAGCCAAGAAAGTCCCAAATAGTCAGCCGGTTTCATGCTCCAAACGCCTCCTTCAAGATCAGCTCGGCTACCGCGCCCGGCGTTTGAAACGGCGCCTTGGCGCGCTCCAGCTCGAGAAATCGCTCGTCGAACGCGCGCAGCATCGGGGTCTCGGTGTAGCCAGGCCGCACGCTGCCGACTCGCAGCCAGGGGTAGTCGGCCGCCACCGCAGCGAGCACGCCACACAGCCCGTGCTTGGCGATCACGTAGGCGCCCATATTAGGGGTTGCGGGCTCGCCTGAGCCGCCCATGGCGCGACTCAAAACCCCAACCACGAAGCCCGCCTTCTGTTTGCGAAAGCGGCCGCGAACTAGCGCTGCCAACAGCTGCTGCGGCCCCAGCACGTTGACCTGCCATTGCTCTTGCAGCTGGCCGGGCGTGAGCTTACCGAAGGGCAGCAGGGCAGGAGCAGGCGAACCGGCCAAGACGACGCCTGCGAGCCAGGGCAGGTCGTCGAGCTGCGCTGCTGCGCTCTGGATGGACTCGCCGCGCGCCAGGTCCAGCTCTAGCGCCACGCCGTCGTAGCGCTCGGCAAGTTCGCGCGCCGAAGCTTGGGCGCGATGGTAGCCAATGATCGGCTTCAGCTCGCGCTGCGCGAGGCGCTCGCAAACGGCTGCGCCGATGCCTCCGCTGCCTCCAGAGACCAAGCACCAACGCGGCGCCGGCATGCCACTAGCGGACAACGACGACCTCCGCTCGGCCCTTGGCGATGCGCTTGCCGTCGCGCTGCAGATTCAAACGCAGCTCGAGCAAGCCGGTGGCCCCCGAGAAGCTGGCGATCCGTGCCTCGAGCTGCGCGGATTGATTGACGTAGAGAGGGCTCGAGAACTCGAAGTCGACTCGAGCCCACACGCTGTCTCTTCCGGGCAAGCGCATGCCGATCAGCTCCGAGACTCTGGCCAGCAAGAGCGCCCCGTACACCACCCTGCCCCGAAAACCCTTCGCCCTCGCGAAGGCCTCGTCGGTGTGCAAGGGGTTGAAGTCGCCCGAGAGCTCGGCGAAGCGCCGCATCTGCTCGTCGTCGATCCACAGATCGACAGTTACACTTTGGCCCACGTGGAACTCGACGTCGACCGGTGCACGCAGCAGCGCTTCACCCATGGTCATCCCCTGGTCTTTTCGCTGATGAGCGACACCAGCTGCCCGACGTTCTTGAGCCGGCCAATCTCTGCTGCCGAAAAGCTGAGGCCAAATCGCCGCTCGACGGCCGCGACCAAGCGAATGTGGCGCAGGCTATCCCACTCGTCGACGTCGCTGGCGGTGAGCTCGGGCGTGACCACGATCGTGTCGTCGTCGAATACGTCGTGGAATACTTCGGTCAGTTGGGCGTACTGGGATTGACTATCCATGGTCGTTTCTCGCTCTCGCATCGGTCGAAGAAATCGGGGTCTGCGTCGAACGCACGGCCTCACCGAGGCGCGCGGCCCAACCCCGTGTAACGCGCGGCTTGGGATGCACTTCGTCGCTGAAATCGGCGTCAGCAGCCGCGGAGTCGGCAGCCAACGGTAGGAAACCAACGCCTGGCAGCGCGGTGAGCTCGGGCAGCGCGCGTTGCAAGCGCTCTTGGTACTGGCGAGCCAAGCTCGAGCCGCGCGTGTGCCACGCCGGGATCGGCATATCGACGAGCAGCACGCTGCCGCCATCAGCCGAAATGCGGCTGACGAGCTGGCGCAGGCGCTCGAACTGTTCGTCGGCCAACCGCTCACTCGGCCCCATGTAGGCGCGCCAAAACGCCAGGTACTTCTGCTGTTCGGCAGTCGTTATCACGCGTGCGTTGCGCTGTTCGTCCGTGAGCGCGGCGGGCTTGCCCGACAAATGAGCACGCAGCGAGACAGTCGCGTCCCGGGCGAGCTTGTCCAGCGCCAGGTAGGGGTGAATCATCGTGACGGCGACGCCGTGCGTACCGACCGGCAGGAGCGCAGCAGCCCCCGTCTGGGTTCGACGGTAAAAACCATAGCGGTAGCGCTCGATGTCGATGTCGGTGTCGCCGGCCGTCCGATCGGGCGTGGACCAACGAGCGGCGTCGGTCGCGAACATGCCGTACCAAAGCCCCACTACGTACTGGGTCTGCTGCCGAGCCGCCTTGGGTTGCTGCTCGCGAACCAGCTCGACGATCTGCGAAACCTGCGTGATATTGCTGCCACCCACTGCCAGGTTGTGCACGCGAAGCTGCGGCAGTTCCGCCTGAACCTCAGGCTGCTTGAAGCCTGCCATGGTGTTGGAGGCCCCTAGCAGCAGCAGCTTTGGCTCGCTGCCGGCCAACTTGTCGCGCGACAAGAACACGTACTTGGGTTCGGTCAGGTACAGCGTGCGGCTGGCCAGCGCCGTGTCGATTGGCGCAGTCGCTGTAGCTCGCGGCACCAGCAGCAGACTGAGCACCAGTAGTCCGGCGTACAGTGTGAGCAGCGCCAAACCAAGTCGCGCTAGCTTGAGCAAGACGACCTTCATCAGAATGCCCTGTAGACGAACTCAGGCGCCTTGTGGAAAAACGACCCCACGCCGAGCACGAGCAGCACTTGCGCCGCCATGGCCAGCTCCGCGCCCCACCCGCTGCGGGTCGAGGCATGGGGTAAACGCCATCGCCCGGCGACTGCACGCGCCTTGTCCCAGACGGCGAAGCCAACGGCCGCGCTGGCCGAAAGCGCTAGAAAGGCGCCCACGACGCCGACGAAACCCAAGCTGCCAGCCAGCGCCAACAGCTGCGGCAGGCTCACCCACAAGCAGGTGAGAGCCAGCGCGAAATAGCCGAACACGAGGCCCCGAGAGGCGTAGATAGCGAGCGGCTGGTCGCTCAGGCGTTTGTATTCACGCTTGCCCCAGCGCGCACGCGCCGCGTCTTGCCAAAGCTTGTTGAGGCTGGCGCCCGCACCCAAGAATAGGCCGTACACGACGAACACCAGCGTCGAGCCGTGCCAGATGCCCATCACCAAAAAGGTGATGAAGAACGCCAGCACCGCCAAGTAAGGAGCACTTCCGGCCGATGGCCACCGCTGCGTCAAGCGCTTGAGCAGCGGATTGAACAAGTAGGTCTTGAACCAGCCTGACAGCGTCATGTGCCAGCGCGACCAAAACTCCAGGAAGCTGCGAGCGGCGAACGGCTGCGCGAAGTTCTCGGGCAGCCGCAGCCCCATCAGCGCGCCGACACCGATCACGATGTGCATGTAGCCCGCGAAGTTGGCGTACAGGTACGCGGTATAGAGCGCCGCGCACACGGCGAAGACCAAAGGCCCAGCAACCTGGGGCGTGGCCTGCAGCAGCCGCACGGACAGGGCCGCGAACACGTAGTTCAACACCGCCGAGACCACGCAAACCAGTACGAAGCCGCGAACCACGCGCTGCATCGCGTCCGCTACTTCTGCAGGGTCGTTACTGGGCCCGCGGGCTTGCTGCTCGACGAAATCCGGATAGAGCTGAATGGGGCCAGCCGTAAACGTGAGAAATCCCGCGCAATAATTGAAGAACTGCTGAACCGGGATGCGACGACCAAGCTCGCCCTGTCGAGCGTCGATCATCAGGTGCAGCAGGCGAAACAGCACGTACGACAGGCCCACGACCAGGTACGGCAGCGGCACCCTCGCGAACGCTGGTACGAAACCGTAGCGCTTGAGCACCAAGAAGCTGCCGACGACGGTTGCCAGCGCAACGGTGAGCAGCAACGCCGAGCGAGTGCGCCGTAGCGCCTCCACGACCCAGTAACCACCGACTAGCAGTCCGGCCAACGGCAGCGCTTCGATCGGCCTATCCAAGTAGCTTCCGATGAACACGACGCTGGCCGCGCTGAGCACCCACGGCCGCGCGGCCGCCGGCAAAGCACGCGACAGCAAGATGGCGGCAAGCGCCAACACGAGAAAGCTCGTCGAGGTAAGGGACATGTTCGTTGCTCGGTTTGCGCCGAGGTCTGACTAAGTGCGCTGGTGTATGCACGAGCCGTGCTGAGCAGCGTCAGGCGCCAACAATCAGCGGCAAGAGCGGCGGCGCGAGCCCACAAATTGCGTCCGGTGCATTTCCGAAAAAGCTCTCAAAGCATTTCCCAGCAGCGTGCACTCATACTCAAGACTCCTTCAAAACCCTTCGCGCTACGGCGACGCCGACTGAATGACGCTGCGCTTACGCGGCGAAGTGCTCCACCTGCCGCGAATAGCCACGGTCAACCTGGTTGGCGCGCTCACGCGCTCGCCGTTCGATTCAACTCGGGCAGAACGCGACTCTTTAGATGCCGTTCGCGGACTAGCGCGTCAGGCTCTAGACAACGCCCGCGGCACGCGAATTGCGCTGGCGCCCGTGCGTGTCTCTTGCTTCATCTGCGATAAATGACCTGCGCGTCCCCGAAACAATTGGGGATGTCACCCCTGGCGGTTACCCCGCCAAGCAACCGTCGACCAACGCTTTCTTGGTGTCGGTCGTCATCTGCAACCACAACTACGCGCAGTTCGTGGCGCAAGCCATCGAGAGCGCGCTCGCTCTCGATTGGCCGGCCGTCGAGGTCATCGTCGTCGACGATGGCTCCAGCGACGACTCTTGGCGCGTGATCACGTCCTTCGCCGAGCGTGTGACGACCATCCACCAACGCAACGCCGGCCAGTGGGCGGCGTGCAACACGGGCTTCGCGCGGAGCAAAGGCGACGTCGTGATCTTCCTCGATTCGGACGACCTCTTGGACAAGCAGCTGATCCGAAAGCTGGCCGAGGTCTGGCGGCCGGGGCTGAGCAAGGTGCAGTTTCAGATGCGTGTCATCGACGAGCACGGCCGGCCGACGGGCGCCGTACTGCCTCAGTTTCACGTCGTGCCCAGCCCAGCCGACATCCGTCGTTGGGTACGAGGCTCGGCGAGCTATCCGACTCCACCGGGCTCGGGCAACGCGTACTCGCGGCGCTTCTTGGAGCAAATTTTCCCTCTTTCGGGCGGTGATCGAGCTGCCGATTCTTACTGCTTGGCTGCGGCGCCGTACTTTGGCGACGTGGTCACCATCGCCGAGCCGCATGTTTCGTATCGCGTGCACGGCAAGAATCAAGGCGCCATGGCGTCGCTCGACCCGAAGCGCTTCGCCTTCGAGCTGGGCAGAGCTCGGTTCAGGTTGCGCTTTGCGAGAGGAGCCGCTGGCGGCGCCGGAGTGCCCAGCACCGACGCGGTGCTCGACCGCAGCCTCACCGTTCTGCCGTACCGCCTGGCGTCCCTCAAGTTGCTGCCAGAGCAGCATCCCGTACCCAACGACTCGGCGTGGAAGCTGCTGCGCGACCTGACGGCAGCGTGCTTCACTCCTCAGGGTGTGAGCCCGCGCGCGCGCGCCGCTCTCTGGCTGTGGTCGGCCTCGGTGGCCGCAGCGCCCAACGCAGTGAGCCGCAAGCTCATCCATTGGCGCTTCACGCCTGGCAGTCGACCTCAGATATTGAATCGAGCATTGACGAGCTTGCGCATCGTAAAACGATATGACGCAAACAGATAGATTGTTTCCGGAGATGCACGTTACCAATTGCCACGTCGAGCCGAGTTGCCGCGCTGAATTGACGCGCTCGATCGGCGCGAATCCGCGAAAAGATCGGGATTTCTCGCTTGGCCAAATGTTTGCAAAGGCGGCGCCTCCAGTAACTCACCACGTAAACGAGCAAGAGTCATGTTGAAGCGCTATCAAAACCTGGTTGGTGGAGTCTTGGGCTTGGCTGACGCTTCGATCATCGTGTTGGCTTGGCTACTCGCGTACTGGCTGCGCTTCTCGTGGCCCATCATCCCCGTCACCAAAGGCTTCCCAGCGTTCGCAGCCTACGCTGCGCTCACGCCGTTCGTAGCGCTGCTGTGGCTGACGGTGTTCGCCTCGATGCGCGTCTACCAGTTCAGCCGGGCCTTTGGACGACGAGACGAGGTACTGGCGCTGATGAAGGCACACGCCCTGGCGCTACTGCTGTTCGTCACCTTGACTTACCTGTTCGAGGCCTACAAATATTCACGACTCGTCACGCTCTACTTCGGCGTCCTCGCGGGCTTCGCGCTAATCGCGATGCGGCTGTTGGTTCGCTCCGTGTTCAAGGCGCTGCGCCTGCGCGGCTACAACCTGCGCTACGTGCTGATCGCCGGCGAAGGCCCAGCGGTGGAGCGGCTGGTCGAGCGCATCGACGGCTTTCCAGAGCTCGGCTTGCGCGTGCGCGGCATCGTCACGCAAGAAGACTCGCCCACGGTGGGTGTGTCGGGCAAGCCGGTTTTGGGGCACTTTGGCCAGATCGCTTCGGTCATTCAGCGCTTCAATGTGGGCGAAGTCATGATCGCGCTGCCGTGGTCCCAGCAGGACGAGGTCTCGCGCCTGCTGGACCTACTGAAGGACGAAACGACCGACGTGCGCCTCGTGCCCGACGTGCACGCCTACGTCACCCTGGGCTGTGAAGTCGAGGACTTCGACGGGGTTCCGGTGGTGCGCATCAACGACTCACCCCTGATTGGTTGGTACGCCGCGCTCAAGCGCGTGACGGACATCGTCGTCGCTAGCGTGGCGCTCATCGTCTTGTCGCCGCTATTGCTGCTCGTGGCGTTGCTGGTGAAGCTGACGTCCCCCGGTCCGGTGCTGTACGCCCAAGAGCGCATGGGTCTGGATGGACGCACCTTTCAGATGCTCAAGTTTCGCTCGATGAAGCTGGACGCGGAGGCCGCGACCGGCGCGGTGTGGGCGCGTGAGGTGGACGACCGGCGGACGCTCTTCGGCACGATCTTACGACGCACCAGCTTGGACGAGCTGCCCCAACTTTGGAACGTGCTGTGCGGCGAGATGTCGCTGGTGGGGCCGCGACCCGAGCGGCCCGTATTCGTGCGCAAGTTTCGGGAAGAGATTCCTCACTACATGCTGCGGCACAAGGTCAAGTCCGGCATCACCGGCTGGGCGCAGATCAACGGCTGGCGTGGGAACACCTCGCTGCGCCGACGCATCGAGTGCGACCTCTATTACATCCAGAATTGGTCCTATGCGCTCGACTTGAAGATATTGACTCTGACGCTTTGGAAGGGCTTCGTGAACAAGAATGCTTACTAGCGATCAGCCTCCTTTAGCGGGGCCCGCCGCCGAGCAGCGCGACCTGTTCGACGTGCGGCAGCTCTGGCAGACCATCCGCCGACACTACTTGCTGGTGTCAGGCGTCGGAGTGGCCGTGTTCCTGGCGGTCATGACCGCCACGCTGGTGTCGCGCATGCAGTTCCGCTCGGTCGCCAGGCTGTACCTGGGTGAGCTGGAGAGCCTCAGTGGCAACGGCGCCGGGCGCGCGCAAGACGAGCTGGAGCTTTCGGCCGCCAATCAAGGCGTGGTCGGCAGTGAAATCGAGATCATTCAGAGCCGCTCGCTCGTGTCGCGCGCCGCCCTGGATTCGGGGCTGAACGTCTCGATCGTCCAGCGAGGCCAAGACCAGCCGCGCTACTGGAAGTGGCTGCTGGCTCGGCGAGACCCAGGGCTGCTCGATCGCGCGGCGCTGGAGCTGCGAGCCGAAGGTAGCCGACTGACCGATGAGCGCGCGCTGGAGCGAGCCTACACGCTGCGCTTCTCTAGCGATAAGGACTACGAAGTCCGGGACGAAGGCCAGCTGCGGCTCGCGCGCTGCGTGCTCGGCGAAGCTTGCAAAGTGCCAGGCGCCGAGCTGCGGCTGGTGCGTGGCAGCGCGCGCGCCCCCAGCGCCGGCTCGGAGTACGCCATCTTGGTGCGACCGCTGCTCGAGGTCGTGGACGCAGCCCTGAAGTCGCTGCAAGTCACCTCGCCCAAGCCGACGCCGCAGTCACCACCGGTCAACGTGGTCGCGCTCGAATTCTCATCCAGCTCGCCAGCGCAAGCCGCGGGCTTTCTCGAGCGGTTGATCGCGGCATACCTGGCGGAGCGTCAGTCGTGGAAGGTCGAAGACGCCGGGGCGGCCGAGGCGTTCGTCTCCAGTCAGCTGGCCTCCGTCCGCAAGTCGCTGGACGACATACAGCAAAAGCTCGCCACCTACCGCAGCAACAACCGCGTCGTGGTGCTCGACAACGAAGCCAAGGCGATGATCGAACAGATCGGCAAGTACGAAGAGCAGCGCGTCGCCGCCAGGCTCGAGAGCGCCGCTTTGTCCGATGTCCAGCGTACACTGAAGCGTCCCAACCCGCCGGTAGGCGCGTTCTTGCTCGGTGAAGCCAACGACACGGTGCTCGAGGGTATGGCGGGCGCCCTGTCGACGGCTCGTCAGAAGCTGACCGATCTCGAGAGCCGCTTCAATGACGCCGCGCCGGAGATTCGCGATCAGCGCAGTCAAGTCGAGGCGCAGCTCGAGTCGATAAGAAACTACGTCTCGAGCCGCGCAGCGCGCGCCCGAGAGAACCTCGGCACCCTCGACGGCGTGATCGCGCAGTACGAGAAGCGCCTGCAGACCGTGCCAGGCGCGGAGCTGGGGCTAGCACAGCTGTCGCGCGAGTCCGAGGTGTACAGCCGTACCTACTCGTACTTGCTGGAGCGTCAGCAACAGACCGCCATCATCAAGGCCTCCACGCTGTCGAAGAACCGCGTGCTGGACGCCCCTCAACTGCCGCACCGCGAAGATTCGCCCAAGCTGCTACTCAGACTGGCCAGCGCGCCGCTCGGGCTCCTCGTCGGTGTGCTGCTGGTGCTCGGCCGCAGCCGCTTCGCGGGAACGCTACAGAGCGAGGCCGACGCCAAGGGCATGCTCGGCGGCGTAAGCGTGCTCGGCGCTATTCCGCGCAGGCTCCGCCGTCGCGGCACGCGTCCGTCAGAGCGAGAGAGCGATCTCGACGTCGTCGGCAACGACATCGGTTCGCGTTTCGTCGAGGCATTCCGGAGCGTGCGCGCCAAGCTGTACCGCTCGTGCAAGTTCGGCGGTGAGGCGCTACTCGTCACATCGCCCACCGATCGCGACGGCAAAACGACGTGCGCGCTCGGCCTGGCTGCGCTGTTGGCCGCCGACGGCAAGCGCGTCGTGGTGATCGACGCCAATTTGCGAAAGCCGGGCGCCGCGGAGGGCTCCTTGCAAGAGCGGGCGGGCCTGTCCACCGTGCTGCGCGGCGAAGCCGAGTGGACGAACACGCTCGAGCTCGTGAGCAGCGAGCTGGGGCAATTCTACTTCATGCCAGCGGCAGGACCGGCTCCCGCAGAGCTGCTGTCGAGCAAGGCGATGAGCAACCTGCTCGACGAAGCGCGCAGGCGCTGCGACTTCGTTCTGGTGGACGCGCCGACTTATCCGGCGGTGTCCGACGCGCTGGTGCTTTCTGCGCTGGTAGACGTGGTCGTGAGCGTGCTCCGGCCCGGTCACACACAACGCAAGGCCGCCGTGGAGCACCTGCAAGCGCTACGAGGCTCCGCTCCGGTCTACGCGGTGGTTTTGAACGACGTCGGCTTCGCGCCTGCCATCAAAACGAAAGGCGCCAAAGCCACGCAGCGCTTCGCGACGCCGGTCGCAGCTCGTCTCCTGCCCCGAGGCCGAACCCTAGCGCTTTGGATCGGCGCGCTGCTGCTGCTAACGGCCGGCGTGGCAGCGCGCTTCTCGCCACGCACGACCCAGGTGATCGAATCCGTCGTCTCGCTACGACACGCCGGCTGAGGGAAGGCGATGACCGAGCTAGCCAGCCCCGCCCCCGTTCACGCCATAGTCGTCATACCGACGCTGAACGAAGCCGAGCACATCGCCAGTGTGCTGGAGCAGCTGCTGGAGCCGGACAGCGCCAGCCTGCGGTTGACGTACATCGTCGCCGACGGCGGCAGCAGCGACGGGACCCCAGACATCGTGGAGGCAATGGCGCGAAGGGAACCGCGCCTGCGCTTGCTCCTGAACCCGGCCCGCATTCAGAGCGCGGCCGTCAACCTAGCCGTCCGGCGCTTTGGCAAGGACGCGGACGTGCTGATCCGCTGTGATGCGCACGCTCACTACCCGGCGCACTACTGCAGCCGGTTGGTCGCTGCCCTGACCGCGCACGAAGCCGACGCAGTGGTGGTTCCGCTCGATTCTGTCGGCCAGACCCCGCTGCAGCGCGCCATCGCCTGGGTGTCGAATTCACCGATTGGCACCGGCGGCTCGGCACACCGGGCAGGCTGCACCAGCGGCTTCGTGGATCACGGGCACCACGCCGCTTTCCGGCTCAGCAGCTTTCGTCGCGCGGGCGGCTACGATCACAGCTTCACGCACAACGAGGACGCGGAGCTCGACTGCCGTCAGCGCGCGCTCGGCGCCCGCATCTATCTCGATTGCACGCTGCGTGTCGTCTACACGCCGCGCAAGGACCTGGGCGCGCTGTACCGCCAGTACTACAAATACGGTGAGGGCCGTTCTCGCACGGTCCGACGACACCCGCACTCCCTGCGCCTGCGCCAGCTGGCAGTGCCGGCGCACCTGCTGCTCGCCGGCGTGGCGCTGCTCGCCGGCGCTTGGCTGCCGTGGCTGCTGGCGTGGCCCGCGCTCTACTTGCTCACCCTGCTCATGGTGGCCTGCAAGCTCGCGTGGCAGCACCGCTCCGCCAGCGCGCTGCTCGGCGTGGCGGCGGCCGTGACCATGCACACGGCTTGGGCCCTAGGCTTCTTCGCTGGTTTGGCCGTGCACCGCGAGCGCATTTGGATGAGGCACATGGCGGTCCCGCTCAGCTTCCGCTCCATCACCGGAGGCGTGAGTTGACATCGCCCGCCAACCTGCGCGTGCTCTTGGTCGATCCGTCGTTGTTCACGGCGCCCTACGACGCGGCGCTCACGCAAGGCCTGTTGCAGGCGGGCGCACAGCCGCTGTGGGCGGTCCGCCCTACGCGCCGCGGTGACCGCAGCGAGCTCCCAGCCGAGCATTCAGAGGTGATGTTCTACCGCTGGCTCGAGCGGCAGGCTTGGCTCCGCGGCAAGCCACGGACGTTGGCCAAGGGCCTGGCGCACGGGCTGGGCCTGGCGCGCCTGCTGCGGCGCGTCGCCGAGCTGCGCCCGCACATCATTCATTTTCAGTGGGTCGTACTGCCGCCATTGGACAGCCTCGCCATGCGGCTGCTCGCGCGCTTTTGTCCGCTCGTTCTGACCGTTCACGACACCGTGCCCTTCAATGGGGAGCCGATGTCGCGCTGGCAGCGCTGGGGCTTCCAAGCGCCGCTCAGGCTCGCCGACCAGCTGATCGTGCACACTCGCGCCAGCCGCGAGCGGCTCTTGGCGCAGGGCGTACCGGCGGCCAAGATACACGTGATCGCGCACGGCGCGTTGCCGTTCAGCCAGCTCCCGAGCGCGGAGGCCGTGTCGGTCCGCGAAGACGGCCTGTTCCGCTTCGTGCTCTTCGGTGAGCTGAAGCACTACAAAGGGCTCGACGTACTGATCGAAGCTCTGGCGCTGATTCCCGCCGCGGTACGCAGCCACATGCGAGTGATCGTGGCCGGTCGACCGCGCATGGATCTGCGACCGCTGCAGGCACGACTGGGCGTCCTCGGCCTGGATGGCACGTTGGAGCTGCGGCCAGGTCGCCTGAACGAGCTCGAGATGGCCAACCTGTTCGAGCAAGCCGACAGCTTCTTGTTTCCCTACCGGCAGGTCGACGCCAGCGGCGTGTACTTCCTGGTAAAATCCCTAGGCAAATGGCTGATTTGTAGCCGCGTAGGCATCTTTGCCGAGGACCTGCAGGAGGGCGAACAAGGGGCGCTGGTGCCGATTGGAGACGCGCCCGCGCTGGCGCACGCCATGACCAGCGCGCTGCTGGAGCGTCGTCTGCCCCGGCCGCGCGACGCGGGCAGCGATTGGAGCGCAATTGGGTACGAGACCTGCGAGCTTTACCGGCTCGCGTTGAGGCAACGTGCGATGCCCAACGCGCAGCAGCCTGCCGCGGAGGTACGCGCCACATGAGCTACGCAGCAGTAGCCACCGCTGGGGTAACCCCGCGCGCGCGGGCGTGGCTACGCTCGAGCCTCGTGTTCGTGCTGCTGTCAGCAACCATCTTCGAGCGATTTGGCTTCAGCTCGGGCTCGGCATCGCTCAACTTGGCGCTGGTAGCAGGCTACGCATTCGTTGGGGTGGCAGCGGGCGCCGGCGCGCTGTCGCTCTCGTTCGAGCGCTGTTTGTTGTTCGGGCTGTGCCTGAGCGTGGCCTTGACGAGCCTGCTCTTCAACGAGTCGGCGTCTTCGCCGACCTCGCTGCTCTACATCGGTGCGATGTACCTGCCGTTCACGCTGGTGCTGAAGCCGGGCTCGCTGGCCGCCGACGACGCGAGCTGGGTGCTGCAAAGGTTCCTGGATCTGGCGCTATTCTGCGCGCTAGCCGGCATTGCGCAGTTCGCCGCTCAGGCAGTCGTCCACGCCGACTGGCTATTCGATTTTTCGCCTTACATTCCGCCCAAGCTGCGCGCGTTGGGCACGTTCAACACCGTGATCCCCATGGGGTCGTTCAACAAATCGAACGGCTTCTTCTTCCGCGAGCCGTCGGGCTTTTCCTATTTGATGGCGCTCGGTGTGATCGCCGAAGGCTTTGGCCAGCGCCGTCGAGGACGCATGGCTTGCCTGGGCCTGGCGCTGCTGTTGACCTATTCCGGAACGGGCATCTTGGCGCTGCTGCTAGGCCTCCTGCACCCTCTCGGCCCCAAGACGTTGCTGCGGCTAGGTACCCTGCTGGTGGTTGGCGCGGTGGTGTTCTGGCTGCTGGGCGACGCGCTCAACCTGTCGTTCACGCTCGGCCGCGTCAACGAGTTCAACTCGACGTACAGCAGCGGCTACATGCGCTACGTCGCTCCGTTCAGGCTCGTCAGTGAGTTGATCGATTCGTCGTGGTGGGCGCCCTTCGTCGGTCATGGCCCGGGCACCATTTTTCGGACCGTGCGCGACTATGAATTTCACGACCCAACCTGGGCAAAGCTGGTGTTCGAATACGGCTTCATCGGCTTCGCCAGCTTCGTCGCGCTGTATTTGTCGATGCTGCGGCGGGGCGACGCCGCCCTGCAGGCGCGAGCGACGTTGTTTTGGGGCTGGCTGCTGCTGGGCGGGCACCTGCTTTCGCCCGAGCACAATTTCCTGGCGCTGGCGTTGATCGGCTGGATACCGCTGGCGCATTCCTCGCCCACTCGGCCCGCGCCCGCGCCATTACTAGCTACCGCAGCCGCCTGAGAGGCTTCATGCACACGCCTTCGCCGTCCTTCAGCATCATCATCACTTGTTACAACTACGCGCGCTACGTCGGGCAAGCGCTCGAGAGCGCGCTCGCTCAGACGTACAGCAACAAGCAGATCGTGGTCGTAAACGACGGCTCCAGCGATGGCTCGCTCGAGATCATATCGCGCTATGCCGATCGCGTCGTCGTCATCGACCAGCCGAACGCTGGCTCGATTGCCGCCTACAACCGCGGCTACCAGGCGGCGTCGGGCGACGTCATCGTGCTGCTCGACGCCGACGACGTGCTCGAACCGGACGCCCTGGCGAGCGTGGCTGCCGTGTGGACCAAGCAGGTCGCCAAAGTGCAGTGGGATCTGAGAATCATCGACGCCGACGGCCGCGATTTGGGCCGCAAATTCTGCAACTTCGACGCCAGCTACGACAGCGCACGCGTCCGTGAAGCGTTTCGGCGCACCGGTACCTACCGCTGGCCGGTCTCGGTCGGCAACGCCTACTCGCGCTGGTTTGCCGACGCGCTGTTTCCACTTTCACCAGCGCACGGACCGGACGGCGCGCTCAACACGGTCGCGCCCGTCTACGGCGACGTGGTCACGCTGGCACGCCCGCTCGCCAGCTACCGCATCCACGGTCGCAACCTCTGGTCCAACACCGCCAACGACTTCGACCGCCTCCCCGAACGCATCCAGCAGCGCATCGCCGAAGCCGAGCTGATGCAACGCCACGCGCAGCAGCGCGGCGTCAGGGTACCGAGCGGCTCCGTGCTCGACCACGAAATCGCGTTCGTGAACTATCGCATGATGGCCAAAGCGTTGGGCCTCAGCTATCAGGGCTCGGCAGACGAGACGCGGCCGAGACTCTTGCGGCAAGCCCTGCGCGTGCTGCGAGCGGAGCGCTACCCCGCGCCGCTGTCTTTGGCGCACGCTGCCTGGTTCAGCGCGTTGGCTGTAGCTCCGCCCGCTTCGGCCGAGCGCTTGATTCGACGCAGGTTTTCGCGAAACAGCAGGCGGGCCAGCACATGAACCGCGACACAGCCGCCAAATCGGCGCTGTGGAGCGTGGTCGAGAACGGCGGCTTGGCGCTGATCTCGATGGGCACGCTGGTCGTCTACACGCACCTCTTGTCCACCACCGAGTTCGGGATCTTCTCGGTCGTGCTGGCGCTAGTGGAGATGCTGCAGGTGCTCGTGACCATGTTCTTTCACGACGCGCTGGTGCAACGAAAGCAGGTCACTGAGCTGCATTTCGACACCGCTTTCAGCTTCAGCTTGGCCTCCAGCGTCGTTTTGACGCTGGGTTGCGTGGTGGCGTCCGGCGCGTTTGCCCACACGGTGCACGAGCCCAACGCCGCCTGGGTGCTCTGCGCAATGACGCTGTGCTTCCCCGCGGCGGCGCTCAGCGCAACGATCGTGGCGCGGCAGCGCCGCAGCTTCGCGTTTCGGCCGCTCGCATTGCGCTCGCTGCTCGGCCGCGCGTGCGGAGCCGTCATGGGCATCGGGCTAATCGTCGCCGGCGCCGGCATTTGGGGGCTGATCGCCCAGCAAGTGCTGATTCAGGCCGTTGGATCGATGTTCCTCTGGGCCACCTGCAAAGAGCGGCCGCGCTTGCGCTTTGGTCTTCGCGAGCTGAAGGAGCTCGCCGGTTTTGGCGCCTACTCGATGGGCACGCTGTTCCTGGGCTTTGGGGTCAAGCGGGTGTTCACGCTCGCGGCGGGCGTGTTCTTGGGCGTCGAGCTGGCCGGCTACCTGAATCTGGGTTTCCGCACCATCGACGTGTTTTGGGCCATCGCGTCCTCAGCCGCGACACAGGTGGCGCTGCCACTGCTCTCGAGCCTGCAACACGACCTGCCGCGCCTCAAGCGCGCCTTTCAGCTAGCCATGAGCCTAGTTTGTCTGATCCTGTACTCCAGCTTTCTGGGTCTCGGAGCCCTCGCGCCCGAGCTGGTCTCCGTCATGTTCGGCGCCAAGTGGTTGCCCAGTGCTCCGTACGTCGCCGCGCTGGCGTGCTTGGTCGTGCTGCAAGCACCGCGCGTGCTGGTCACGCCACTGCTCACGGCCATGGGGCGCCCCAAGGACTTGCTCATCGGCAAAGCGGCCGAGCTCGCGTTCGTATTGGTGGCCGTCGCGGTCACCCGTATTCCCAACTTGAGTTGGGCGGTCGGAATCTGGATCGCGCGCGAGGTCATCGCCCTGCCGCTCAACGTGCTCCAGCTGCGTCGCGCGTCGGGCTTCGGCATCTGGGAGCAGTTTCGCGGCGCGCTGACGCCGCTGCTGGCTGCCGTAGGCATGGCCAGCGTCGTGCTGCTGGCGAAATACGCGCTGCCCACCAGCCTGGGTGGGGTCGCTCGATTGGTGATCTTGGTGCCGCTCGGCGCAACCAGCTTCGTGCTGCTGGCGAGCCTGCTGGGGCCAGGGCACGTCAAGGCGTTGCTCGACTTCGGCCTCTCGGCTCTGGGCAAGGCTCGGCGCACGCCGGGCCCCTCGCCCAGCTTGCTCCCGGGTCCCACCTCATGACGCGGGGCGCGGCGGAGCGCCACGGCCCTTGCATCGGTTTGCTGTGGGCTCTGACGGCTTGCCACGCCGCCCAGGGCGCCGAGCCGGCAGACATACGCTTGCCGTCGCGCCGCGGGGCGCCGCCGGCAGCCGCCCCGGTGGCCGCCTATGCCCCTACGCCCGGGGAGCGTCTACCTCGCGAAGTGGCGAGCACCGAGCTCGTGTTGGCTGAAAGCAAGGACTACCGCCTGACGCCCGAGTCGGTACTCGCCGGGCGTGCCTACCGCCTCGGCTTTGCGGCGCAGCTCGTCGGCCCAGGCGCGGCATCCGTGGCCGTCCGATTTCGCGAGCCAACACGCCGCGAAACGTTCCGCACCTTTCGGCAGCGGATCGAGCCTGGTCCGGCTCGCTCCTATGCCATCGAGCTCACGGCCCCTGCCTACGCGGCCCTCGCCGAGCTGGCGGTCGAGGTCAAGGGTGGCACGCTGCGGTTGACCTCGGCAACGCTCGAAGAGCGTTCGCCGCTGCTGCAAACCGAACCCGTCGCGAGCTGGGCGGACTCGTACGTGCCGGCGGGCTACGGCCTGGTCTTCAACGACGAGTTTTCCGGCACCGAGCTCAATCGCCGTAAATGGTTCACCCGCTACATCTACGGCTCCGAGACGCTCGACCGGCTGAATGACGAGAACCAGCGCTACGCCGACAACGACAACCACCGCGTCGCAGGCGGCGTGCTCAGCTTGGTCGCCAAGCGCGAGAAGCTCAGCAAGCCGTCGGGCATCAACTACCAGTCGGGCATGATTCGCTCGGATTTTACGCTGCGCTATGGCTTCTTCGAGGCGCGCGTCAAAATGCCGAGCGGCCTCGGTGCCTGGGCAGCCTTTTGGATCAACTCCGACGTCTCCGAGACTGGACGCCTGGGTCATCCGCCGGAAATCGATTTCTTCGAGTTCGTGAACAACGGCAAAGACGACAAGGTCAACAAGATCCACAGCGCGGCCACGCGCACGCCAGACGGCGTGCGCACGCAGTTTACCTACAAGAGCCGCTACTTCGTCGAGCAGCACCAAGACTACCGAGCGCCCTTCGACTTCGACAAAGCGTTCCACACGGTCGGCGTGGAATGGACGCCCGTCGACTTTACTCTGTACGTCGACGGCTTGAAGATCTTCACCCGCACGGTGGAGTGGCGTTACAAAGACGGCGCGTTGGCTGGCCCCGCTCACGTGCTACTCAACTTGGCGATCGGTGGCCAATGGGCAGGGCGCTACGGCATCGACGACGCGGCGTTTCCACAAGCGTTGGCAATCGACTGGGTCCGCGTCTATCAGAAGCCGCCGTAGCGCGCGAAAGTCAACTTGCCGCGGCCAGCCGCGCCAGGTCCGCCGGGCCGTATACGGCGGCTAGCGCAGCGTCGTTGCCGCCGTCGACGTTGCCGTGCAGCAAGCCGACCTTTTGTGTGCCCGGCAGAAGCATGAAATAGCGAGGAGTCGCGTTGACTTGGCGTACGCGCGCTCCGATGCGCTGCGCGTGCAGGTTCAACCAAATGTCATCCGTGCGCGGGCAGCTAGCCACGAAAGCCGGACCAGAGCGGCGGAGCTCCTGCAGCAGCTGCGGCGGCAACAGTACGCCAGCCATGCCGATCGAAAAGTGAAGATGACTGGGCGCATCGGAGTCGCACTCGCGCCAACTGGCGTACGGTGTGAAACGGCCATCGCTCAGCGCTACCCTGCGGGCTCGATAGCAATGCACCGAGTCGGGATCTGCCGCGTGGAGTCGCGCGAGCCCACTCAGCCAGTCCTGGGAGTACAGCACGTCGTCGTCCGCGGTTACGAGCGGAGCCGAGAACGTGGATTGCGAGGCCACGAACGGGTAGTACTTCTTGTGCGGTCCCCAGTTCTCGGTCGACAGGACCTCCACCCCGCGCCGCTGCAGCCTGCGCAGCATCGCGGACGGCAGAGCAAGCAACCCGGGTTCGTCCAGCCAGAGGAGCAAGCGCGACGGCCGCACTTCGCCCTGCGCGATCGACTCGATGGTGAAGGCAACGGTGCGGGCCCGAACGCCGAACGAGGTCAGCGACACGACGGGCCCCCCAGGCGCGACCGCCGCCCGCTGCGTCGTCAAGCTCAGGCGCCACAGCTCGCTCATTCTTGCCAGCTGGCGCGCGCGCAGCAGCACCCGTTCCGCAATCTTGGGAAGCCCTGTCATGGTGAGCGCTCGAATCGCACGTCGTCGATCCAAAAATCGAAATCCCCGCTGCCGCTCCAGAACGCCAGGCGCAGCGCTTGCTCCGGAGCCCAGGCCGCGGGCGACGCCCACCTCGGCTGAGTGAGCTCGGCAAAGTCGATGTCGACGGCTTGCCAATCGTCGCTCAGCGTCACGTCTTGGCCGTAATCGCTGCAGACGGCCAGCCCGCACGCTCCGCCGTCTTCGACCGGCGTCGTCGTCAACGTGCCCAAGTTGACACGCACACTGCCTACTCCCTTCGCGCTGAACGAGATGCGGTCGAACTGCGACAGGTCGAAGGTGCAAACCTTGCCCTGCTCGGCGTTGAACCGAGCGGCGACGAACGCTCCCCAAAGCGAGAAGTTGCTCCCGCTGGTGTGCAGGGCAAGCTGAGGAGAAGTGGGGGCGCCAGGCCCTTCGAGAAGCGGGGCGGGGGCGCTGTCGACCATCACCGGCGGAAGCTGCGTACCAGTGCCGTCGTTGTTCAGGTACCAGGCCCCTCGAAACCGATCGCGTTCATTCAAGTGCAAGTCACCGTCTTCGAAATCATCGATTAAGGCTGCGCCAGCGCGCGCCACCTGCGCTTCACATGCATCGAGCAGCGCGGGCGGGGGCTGGACTCGAGCAACGGCGTCGGCGCTGGACTGCCCGCCGCAGCCAAGGGTTGCGAGCAGAGCGCCGCTGTACACCGCGTAGGTCGAACTCGCCTTCGGCCGTAGCCAGCTCAAGGCGCGGGAACCCGATGATGATGATGGCTGTCGCCCGGCTCCGAAATGCCCGCCATGACTCCGGGCATCCAGGACCGCGCTTCGTTGCTCTCGACGGTGGGGGCCTGCGTGAGGCGAGCCACGTCCGCGAGCGAAACGATGCCCACCAATTGTCCACCATCGCTGACCACCGGCACCCGACGAATCTTCTCCGTCGTCATCAAGGCCAGACAATCCGCCAGGCTTTGCTCCGGCTTGCAGCTGCGCGGTCCCTCGAACATGGCACTGCGCACTTCGAGGTCGGTCAAGGGTAGGCCGCGCGTGTAAGCAGCCATGCACAGGTCGCGGTCGGTGACGATACCGACCAGGCTTCCCTGGAGATCGATGACAGGAATCGCGCCGCAGTCGATTTCCCACATGAGCTGTGCGGCCCGATTCAAACTATCCCAAGGGTGGCAAGTTGCTACGTCCTTTTGCATGACGTCGCGGACTAGCGTTGGCGCGGCCGGCTTGTGCGAAATGCTCGAGAGGTCCACCAAAGCTTGCGTCAGTTGGCGCGCCATGGTCACGACGTGCTCCGCAACCCAGTCGCCACGCGCGCTGAGCTCTCGCTCGAAGCGAGAAACGTCGTTTTCGAGCGCGCTCAGCCGCTCGCGGCCCTCCATCGACAGCAAATGCATGCGCAGGCGCGCTTCGTCGCGCACCGCCACGAGATCCCGAAGAGCCACGCCAATTTGTTGCGCCAGATAGTTGCTAGTTCCCATACCGCCCCAAGTTGCACGATCCGTTCCTACCCGCGGCGAGCCGACACGCCAGCTGCTGGAACGAATGACATGGCCTGCTTCAGACCCTGAAACCGCATGGGGCTCAGCACAGCGGCTTGGCGGCCGCGACCAAAGACTCCAAGCAAAGCTTGGTCTCACGCTCTTCACGGTCCAGGTGCTCCATCAACGAAAGCCTGTCGACGTCGGACATAGCGACGAATTTGAGCGCGCAGAACCTGCCGCCAAACTGCCGGATAGGGCGGGCCAACACGGTAATCACGAGCGTGGGCCGAAGCAGCAGCTCGAGCCGCAAAGGCGTTGGGTGCTCAGGCAGCTGAAAACCGCCAGCGTGCTCCAATACGATGCCGGTGGCCGAGGCTTCCACGACCTGACAACGAACTTTGCTCTGCTCCAACTGAACCAGCACCGGAAACCAGGTGCTGTGACGCAGACCGACGCTGCGTTGGGTGGGCGCCCGGTGAATGACGACCAAGCGGGAACGAAGGCGTGCAGCAAAGAGAGATTCCGTCATGGCAACGCGCGATTGGTGCACCAATCGTGCCCTTTCCCCCAATCGTAGCCTGCCCCAAACCGCCCAGCTTCTTGCGGCCAGGCCCGCACGAATCTGGAACAAAAGCTGCACGCCAGCGGATCTGACACTGCTTGCCATTTGATCACGTACCTCGAGGAAACCGTCGATGCGCGACGCCCCTCGGGCTCTGCACTAGACACGGCTCATGATCCGCAAACGGGTGCGGCTCTCTGCCCCACCTGCGGCGCCGAAGCAGCAGTCCGTTTTGTCGGGGTCTCGTCGAAATGAACCAGCAAGGCGGAAGAAACCCCGTCGTAAAGCGACGGCACATGCGTTGCAGCGTGTCGTTGGCATGGCCGACCTCCGACAATTTCGCCACGGGCTTACAGCCGCCGTGCTGGGGATCGCAGGACTCTGCGCTGCGTGCAGCTCCGATCAACGATCCCCCAACACTCCGGAAGACGTTCCGCCGGCCGAGGCTCCGCAAGACGCGTCGCCCCCAGCCGGCGATGCCGCGCCTCCCAACGGCGAGCCCACCAATACGCCACCCGCTGAGCCGTCACCCCAAGGCTCGAACGGCAACGCACCGAGCAACATGATCGGCGCCCCCAAGAACTTTGCGGCCGCTTCGAGGCCGCTCGACCCTCGGTACCCGTAGCGCCTACGCTGCGGGGGCATGAGGGTCAGCGCTCGGCGACTGGTATTGGCGGCGACGCTCGGTGCGTTCCTGACGGCTCGCGTTGCGCTTGCCGACGTCGTCATGCCACCGCCCGACGATTGCCCGCCGGGGCAGGTCGGCACGACGAGTCACGGCGGTCCGTCGTGTACCCGCGAGGCTCCCCAAAATTGTGCGCCGGGCTACCGCGGAGAGGTGGGTGGGAGCTGCGTGCTTGCAGCCTGTTCGTCGGACCCAGAGTGCGAAGCGGGGACGCGCTGCGTGCAGGTCGATACCTGCCAAGAGCTGCGTGAGCTGTATTGGACAGGTTGGGGTTGGCAAGCACAACAACGCGTGCTGCGGAGCAACTGGCTGGGCGGCCCTCCTGCTCCACAACCCGATGGCGCTCCGCCCAAGGCTTGGGTCAAACTGCGCATCTGCGGTCAAGACGGCGCGTGCAGCTCCCCCGCTGAATGTCGCCCCATGGGCTTGTGCTACCCGCCGAGCGCCATCGGCAAGACGAAAGCCAAGGTCGTGTCAGCGCCGCCGGTGGCAGAAGAGCTACCCGAGCACGCTTCTTCACGTAGCTTGATCGCATCGGATCCGCGAACAGAAGCCGAGATGCCGGAGCGTCGAGACGGCGGATGCCGAAGGGGCTGTAGCATCTCGACCAGTGCAAATCTGGCAAGTTGGCTCAGCGTGCCACTGCTGGTCGCAGGTTTTCTGCGACGTCGCCGCCTGCGCGCCCGAGGCACGATTCCTGCCTCACCTCGGGCATGATCAAAATCGGAGAAATCAAACCGCACATGCCCGTCGTCTGTTCGGAAGGCGGACAATTCGCCGTCGTCGACCACATGTCCAGCGACAACCGCACCGTCAAGCTGGCAAAGGACGAGACCGGTAAGCACCACTACATTCCAGTCTCTTGGATCAAGAGCATCGACAGCGCCGTTCACGTCGATCGCCCCGGGCACCAGGCGAAGCGTGAATGGAGCAGCGAGGCGTAGAGCCAGCGCGCCTCGGGGCTCGCTCGCCGAGTGGCCCTTCGCGTCACTTGGCGGGCGAGCCCACCGTGGCCTTGGCAAGACGTCCTAGGCGCACGAACGGCAGTTTGAGCGGGGCGTGGCGCTGCACGTTTTCGTCGATGCGCCGTGCGTGAGCCGACAGCAGGTCACTGCGGGTCAAAATACCGATCAGACGGGCGGGCTCAGCACGCGTCACGACCGGCAAACGACCGACGCCCTCTTTGACCATCAAGTCGGCGGCTTCGCGAAGCGAGCTGTCATCGAACGCCACGGCTAGCGGCCGCCGCAGCAAACTCCCAACGCGCGCGCTCCCGTCGCGCGCGTCTTCCAAGATGTCGTGCCGAGTCAACACGCCGAGCAAGGCGCCACCCTCGGCCAGGACCGGAAAGGCGTGATGCCGAGTCTCAGGGCCGCCAGCAGCCAGCCAAGCCTTGACCTCAGCCACGGGGTCGGCCGCCGAAAGCGCCGTGACGACCTTGCTCGACACCGCCGAAACCCAAACCTGATCCAGGTAGTCGGCAGCGTAGTCGCTGGGCACGCGCACGCCGCGGCGCGCGATCTTTTCGGTCATGATGCTGTGGCGCATCAAGACGCACGACACCAAATAGGCGGCCGTGCAGCCCCCGAGCAGCGGCAACAGACCCAACGGCTGCAGGGTCGTCTCGAACGCAAACACGATGGAAGCCAAGAGCGCCCGCGAAGCGCCGGCAAAAATGGCCGCCATGCCGACCAAGCCGGCGATGCGAGGGTCGACGCCAGCCCACGGCGCGATCGCCACCGCGATACTACCAACGACTGCCCCCAAGCCCCCGCCGATCGTGAACAGCGGAGCCAAGGTGCCGCCCGAGGTCCCGCTGCCGAGCGAGATGGACCACGACACGAATTTCAGAGCGCACAGCACGAACAGTGCCTTGCCGGCGAGTGAGCCCGACAAGATGTTCTCGATGTTGTCGTAACCCACGCCCATGGTGCGCGGCGCAAAGTAGCCAACCGCGCCCACCACTAGCCCGCCCAACGCCGGCCACCACATCCAGTGAATCGGCAGCTGCTCGAAGCGATCTTCGACCGCGTAGACTGCGCGCGTCACGCCCGTCGCGACCAGCCCAAAGAACGCTCCAAGCAGGACGTAGAAGCTCAGCGCGTAGCCGCTCGGTTGGCTGAGCTGGGGCATGCCGAAAGCTGGCGCGGGTCCAAGCCAGGCCATGCGCACGCCCGCGGCCGTCGCGCTCGCCAGCGCCACCGGGATGATGGAACGCGCCCGAAACTCGAACAGCAATAGCTCGACGGCGAGCAGCACCGCCGAAACCGGGCTGCCAAACGTTGCCGCCATACCCGCAGCCGCGCCCGCCGCCAGCAGCGTCTTGCGCTCGGACGACGTGGTCTCCAGCACTTGGCCCACCAGCGAGCCCAACGCGCCACCCGTGGCGATGATCGGCCCCTCGGCACCAAATGGCCCGCCAGTGCCGATGGCAACGGCCGCTGACAAAGGCTTCAGGAAGGTCATCCGCGCAGGAATGCGGCTTTGGTTCGTCAGCACCTGCTCCATGGCCTCGGGGATCCCGTGCCCGCGAATCGCTCGCGAGCCGTAGCGCGCCATCAGCCCGACGATCAGACCGCCGATGGCTGGCACCAACACCACCCACAACCCCAGCTGATGCCCGGCAGGGGCCACCGTCTCCAGCGAGATGCGCTGCCGGAACGCCAGGTTCGTGACCAGAGCGATCAACGACACCAACAGCCGCGCGATTACGCCAGCCGCGAATGCGACGCCAACCGCGAGCGCGCTGATCCAGACGGCTCGCGGACCCAAGATGGACTCGACCTGCGGTACGCGCGCCGCCTGCAAAGCTGGCTCGAGCGACGGCGAGACCGGCAACAGGCCCGTTTGCGAAATGGGAGGAGGCTGGTCGGGCTCCGGCTGAGGGCCAGCTTCAGCGTCGCGCATCGCCGCTCCGGCCCTTGGAGCGCACCAGCGCCGGCCCCTCTTCGAAGAACAAGCTCGGGCTCTCACCCGACACTTCCGCGAGCTCGACCAGCTTGCTCAGCAGGCCGGAGAGCACGAGGCGCTCGGACTTCTTCAGCTTGTCCAAAGCGCCCAGCAGCCGCTCTTGCGCCGCCTCGGGAGCGGCGAGCAGCAACGTGCGGCCCGCTGGCGTCAGCGAAAGCTCGACGCTACGCCTGTCTAGCTTGGAGGTGACGCGCTTGACGTAGCCGCGCGCCACCAGCCGACTGACGACGACCGAGACCGAGCTTTGGTCCGTGGCCGAGGCCGCCGCCAGCTGGTTCACCGAGCAAGGTCCCTGACTCGCCAAACACTGCAGCACGAACAGCTGCGCCCCAGAAAGGCCCACCTGCTGCTCCGCGTTGCGCGACGAAATGCGCAACGAGCGGACGATTTGCCGCAGCGAATTCAGAATTTGCCGCGTTTCTTCAGCCGCGCCAGCGGCCGGCCCCGCCGCTCGGCCGCGCGGGCGCTTGGCAGCAGGCGCCGCCGAGCTGCTTGGTTTTACTTGGGAGCCCATGTATGGCAACCCATACGATTTACCCCACTGGGGGGCAAGCGGGGTTGGCACGAACCAGCGGCCACGAAACGAGACGCCAGGTCGAGAGCCGCCACGTATTGTCCCGCCGTGACGGAAACGCACTGGCCACCAGCAGCAAGCTGGCTGGCGATCAGCCGGAATGAACCTTGCACCATCTTGGTGCCATGCGCGCGACGCTGCTGACGCTACTCGCGGTTACCATGATTTTGCCGGCACCTGGCTGCCGCAAACAACCTACGCCACGACCCATTCAGCCCGAGGAGGTGGCGAAAGTCGTTCCCGCCGAAGGCGAAGGTGAACCGACCGAGCCGCGGGTCGGCCCCAACCCCGCTGATCGGCCTGTCGAAACGGCTCCGCCCAACGTGCCGGAATTCAAGCCGACGTTTGCTGGTCAAACTCGCGCCAAGGCGCTGCACACTCGCACCCAGTTTCGTGTCGCCGAGGTAGCGGGGCCGTTCGACGAAGCATGGTCGGTCGCCTTCTTGCCGGACCGTCGGTTGTTGGTCACGGAGAAGCATTCCGGCCGGCTCCTACTCGTCGAGGATGACGGCAAGAAGTCGGCGCCGGTACAGGGCGTGCCGCGCGTCGATGGCCGCGACCAAGGCGGTCTGCTCGACGTCGAGCTCAGCCCCCGCTACGCCAACGATGGGCTCATCTACCTCAGCTACTACGAGCCACGCGAAGGCGGCAACGGGCTGGCGGTCGCGCGCGCGCGGTTCGTGAGCGGCCCTCAGCCCAGGCTGAGCGAAGCGCAGGTCATCTTTCGCATGCAGCCAACTTTGGACTCCACCAAGCATGCGGGCGGGCGAATCGTGTTCGCGCCCGACGGCACGCTCTTCGTTACTCTCGGCGAGCGCTCCATCAAGAAAGGCCGGCTACAGGCGCGCGATCTGAGCAGCGACCTGGGCAAGATCGTACGCATCGCTGCCGACGGCTCGACCCCTGAAGACAATCCGTTCCGCGGCAGACCAGGGGCCCGCCCCGAAATCTGGTCGCTGGGCCACCGCAACGTGCTCGGGGCTGCGCTGGACGCGAAAAATCGGCTATGGGTCGCCGAGATGGGGCCGCGCGGCGGCGACGAGCTGAACCTCGTCGATCGTGGGAAGGACTACGGTTGGCCTACCATCGGCTACGGTGAAGAGTATTCGGGCGAAGCGATTCACGCCTCGACGCAGGCCCCGGGTCTGCAGCAGCCCGTCTACTATTGGGATCCCGTGATTTCGCCGGGCGCTCTGACCATTTACAACGGCGATCTCTTCCCGGAGTGGAAAGGCAATTTCTTCATCGCTGGGCTCTCGAGCAAAGCGCTGGTTCGCCTCGTGTTGGACGCAGACCGCGTGGTCGGAGAGGAACGACTGCTGACCGATCGTGGCGCTCGCATGCGAGACGTCGTCCAAGGACCCGACGAGGCGCTCTACGTCCTTACCGACGGCAAAGACGGTAAGCTGCTGAAACTTACGCCCGCGCCCTGAGCTCGAAAAAGCCGTGACGGAAAGGCAGTTTGGCGACCACTGCGGAGAACATGCGCCTCCGAAGTCCGTATACGGTCGCAGTGGCCCTCGTAGTGGCGGGTTGCTCGATCGATGCCCCGTCTGACGACGGAGGGGCGGCCGGGACGCCGGGGGCAGCAGGAAGCTCGACCGCAGGGAGCTCCAGCACGAGCGCCGGCGCCGCCTCGACCGCTGGTGCCGCGACCTCTGGTAGCTCTGCTGGCGGCAGCGGCGGGGCCGCCAGCGCCGCCGGAGCTTCGGCCGGCGGCGGCCCCTTTGGTGGCGCGGCAGCGGGCGGCGCAGCAGCGGGTGGCGTGGGCAATACGGCCGGGACCAACAGCGGTGGCACTACGAGCGGCGGCTCGGCGTCGGCGGGCCCGTCCGGGCTGCCCGTGCCGCCGGGTGCGGCGAATGTTCCCAAGCCATCGGGCGCAGGCACGAAGATCACGGTGGTGCACTGGGCGGGCTTCAAAGGTGCGGTGTCGTACTCCTTCGACGACAACAACACGTCACAGATCCAAAACTACAGTCAGCTGAACGCGCTGGGAGTTCGCTTCACTTTTTTCATGTGGACCGGCAAGGCAGAGGCGAGCAACGCCATTTGGAAGACGGCGTACAAAGACGGTCACGAAATAGCCAATCACACCAAGAGTCACCAGAGCGCCGGCACGGCTGACGACATCCAAGCGGCCACCACGTTCATCACGCAGCAATTCGGCACCCGCCCCTGGAGCCTGGCCGCTCCCAATGGCGCTCAGGTCTACTCGACGCTGACGAAGGGCAAGTTCTTCATCAACCGCGGTGTGGGAAACGGGCTGATTGGCCCCGGCGACAACTCGGATCCCTTCACGCTTCCAACCTACATTCCGCCCACCGGCGCGAGCACGGCAGCATTCAACAGCGAGGTCGACAGCGCGCGCTCCGCGGGCAAGTGGCGAACGATGTGCATTCACGGCTTTACCGGTGACGGCGCGGCGTACCAACCCGTCCCGGTCGATCAATTCATCGAAAGCGTGAAGCACGCCAAGTCCACCGGTGACATGTGGATCGACACCATCACCAACGTGGGCGCCTACTGGCTGGGTGAAAAAGCATTTGGCGCTGCCACGACGATGACTTCTGGCACTGACAAAACTTGGACATGGAAATTGCCGGATCAGTTTCCAACCGGTCACTACCTGCGCGTGACGGTAGATGGCGGAACGCTAAAACAGGCCGGAAATACGCTCAATTGGGACCCTCACGGCTACTACGAGATCGCGCTCGACGCGGGCTCCGTAACGCTATCGCCCTAGACGTATCTCACGTCTAGTATGCGAAACAATCCGAAGGAGCCTGCGGCCTTCGACAAATAGCGAGTTCACGCAGAAGGGCAGTTGTATGACGGCATCGGCGATGGCGGGCGCGGACCACACCGTCCAAGGCGAGGAGCGAAAAGTCATTTTCGCCTCGTCTTTGGGCACGGTATTCGAGTGGTACGACTTTTACATCTACGCGACGCTCGCTCCCTTCTTCGCGACGCTGTTCTTTCCGCCGGGCAACACGACCGCGGCGCTTTTGGCGAGCTTTGCCACGTACGCGGCGGGCTTCCTGGTCCGGCCGTTCGGCGCGCTGGTATTTGGGCGCATCGGTGACTTGGTCGGCCGCAAGTACACCTTCCTCGTCACCATCCTGGTGATGGGCTTGGCGACGGCCGCGGTCGGCCTGCTTCCCTCGTACGCTACCATCGGCATGGCGTCGCCGACCATTTTGGTCTTGCTCCGCTTGGCGCAAGGCTTGGCGCTCGGTGGTGAGTACGGAGGGGCCGCGACGTACGTGGCCGAGCACGCGCCAGACGGTAAGCGCGGCTTGTACACCAGCTGGATTCAGACGACGGCCACGCTCGGCTTCTTCCTCTCACTGATCGTGATTGGCGCATGCCGCTCGGGCTTCGAAGAGACCGCCTTCAAAGCCTGGGGTTGGCGCATCCCGTTCTTGCTCTCGCTCGTGCTGCTCGCCATCTCGGTCTACATCCGGCTCAAGCTGAACGAGTCGCCGGTGTTCTTGCGCATGAAAGCCGAAGGTAAAGGCAGCAAGTCTCCGCTACGAGACAGCTTCACCAAGTGGCCCAACCTCAAGATCGTGCTCTTGGCGCTGTTCGGCGTCACGGCGGGTCAGGGGGTCGTTTGGTACACGGGGCAGTTTTACGCGCTGTTCTTCTTGCAGGGCACGCTGAAGATCCAGTGGCAGACCGCTTACCTGGTGCTGGGCGTGGCGCTGGCGCTCGGCACCGGCTTCTTCATCTTCTTTGGTTGGCTGTCAGACCGCATTGGGCGGATGAAGATCATGATGGCCGGCTGCCTGCTGGCCGCCCTCACCTACTTTCCGATTTATCGCGCCATGGCGCACTACGGCAACCCGGCCCTGGAGAGCTTTGCGGCGCGCACGACCATCACGCTAACGGCCGACGACTGCCAGACGCACCTGTTTCCGAACCCCAAGACCCGCTACAGCGACTGCGACAAGGTCCAAGACTTCTTGTCGAAGCGCAGCCTCTCGTACGTCACGACGCCCGGCGCCGTAGGCTCCAAGCCGGTGACGCGCATCAACGACAGCGAAATCGTCGGCTGGAACGAGGCAAGCCTGGCGGCAACGTTGAAGGCCGCAGGCTACCCAGCGACCGCCAAGCCCGAAGACGTGAACGTGGGCATGCTGATCCTGCTCGTGTTCATTCAGGTCATTTACGTGACCATGGTGTACGGACCCATCGCGGCGTTCCTGGTGGAGCTGTTTCCGACGCGCATTCGCTACACGTCCATGTCGCTGCCTTACCACATCGGTAACGGCTGGTTCGGCGGCATGCTGCCGCTGACGACGGCCGCGGTCGTAGCGTCGACCGGCAACATCTACAACGGGCTTTGGTACCCGGTGATCGTCGCCGCCGTCAGCCTCGTGATTGGCACGTTGTTCATTCGCGACGCCAAGTCTCAAGACTTCCACGCACTGTAAATTTCAAGGAGGTTGACCCGTGAAATCACGATGTCGGGCGCTAGCTTTGTGCACAGGTTTGTTGTGGAGCGGCAACGCAATGGCCGTGACGCTGTTTACGGACGAGGCCAAGGGCGTCGCCGTCAACGTCAGCGTGCTGGCGCAGCCGTGGTTTCAGGTGACCGGGCCAACCTCGGCGGGCCACGGCTCACCTGGCATCGGCGCGGCCGACGGCAAGAGCCCGTCGTTCGACTTCTTCGTGCGGCGCGTGCGCTTGATGGCGTACGGCTCCGTCACCAAAGAGCTTAGCTACTTCATCGAGACCGACCAACCCAACTGGGGCAAAGACGGCAACTTCACGACGTCCATGTTCATTCAGGACGCCTTCTTGACGTACGCCTTCGCGCCCGAATTCAAGATCGACGCCGGCATGATGCTGGTGCCGCTGTCGCACCACACCATTGAAGGTGCCGTGGGCCTGAACGCCTTGGACTACCACGCGGAGCTGATTCGCTTTCCTGCGGGCAAGATCTTTCGCGACACCGGCATTCAGTTCCGCGGCTTGCTACTGAACAACCTGATTCACTACCGGCTAGGCATCTTCGAAGGTGTGCGCCAAGCGGCCGTGCCGGCTCCAGCCATGCCACCACCCGTGCCGCCACCGCCGCTGAACGACAACGGCTTGCCTCGCTTCGCGGCGCAGGTTCGGGTCAACATCTTGGGAGACGAGAGCGACTTCTTCCTCAAGGGTATCTACTTCACGCCCCAGCCGCTGCTGTCGGTCGGGCTCGGAGCGGACCTGCAAACCAAAGCCGTGCGCAAGCTCGACGGCAACCCAGGCACCTACTCGGCGCTCAGCGTGGATGTATTCCTCGACTACCCGTTCGGCGAAGAGAACGAGCTCGTCGCCAAGGCGAACTTCTTCAACTACGGCGAGGGCGCGTCGGGCGTCACTGGCTCCACGGCGCTACCGACGGGAGGCCTGGCCTTCTACGCCGAGGCCGGCTTTCGACACGCTTGGCTGGAGCCGCTGGTCTACGTCGAATACCTGAAGGCAAAGGACGACGCGCTCACCATCTTGTCGCCGCACGTGGGCGCCAATTTCTGGGCGCAAAAGCACACCTTCAACGTCAAGGCCGACCTCGGTTACAGGAGCACCCAGCGCCCCGCCGTCGTCCCCGCCACCGGTTCCGTGACCCAAAAGGACCTGCTCGCTACCATGCAAGCTCAGGTCTTCTTCTGAGCTAGACTGGCCCGCGATGCGGGTCAGGGTCACGCGGCGCGGAGTACTGGCCGGGGTCGTGGGCGCGCTGCCGGTGGCGCTCGCGGCACGCCCGGCTTGGCACGTGTGGCGTGCCTACCGCGAGGACAGCGTGCTGCCGCCGCTGCCACCGCCTACCGGCGCGCAGGACGCAAGCTACTTGGCGACCGGCAATAGCCAGCTGGTCAGGCCCACCGGTTCGACCGACGACGTGGAGTCGCAGCTGCGAGCCGCGCTCGGCCTGGCTCGTGAAAGAGGCCTGCGCGTCAGCATCGCCGGCGCGCGCCACAGCATGGGCGGGCACACCCGCAGCACCAACGGCATTCAGCTCGATCTGTCGGGCCTGAACGCCATGCGGCTCGAGCCCACGGGTGACGTGGTCTCGGTGCAGTCCGGAGCGCGCTTTTGGCAGCTGCTGCGCTTTCTGGACCAACATGGCGCGTCCGTGCGGGTCATGCAGTCGAACAGCGACTTTTCGATCGGCGGCAGCTTGAGCGTGAATTGCCACGGCTGGCAGCCGAACGCGCCGCCCATCGCCAGCAGCGTCGAGAGCCTGCGGGTCATGCTCAGTGACGGCAGCGTGGTCACGGCTAGCCGCGACCAAGAGCGCGAGCTGTTTTCGCTCGTCCTGGGCGGCTACGGTTTGTTCGGCGTGATTTTGGAAGCGCGGCTGCGGGTGGCGAAGAACCGGCTGCTGCGTAAGGTGACGCGCGAGGTCGCGACGACCGACTACGTGGCAAGCTTTGCCGGCGCGTCGACCAACGCGGACTTGGCGTTCGGAAGGCTCTCGCTGGCCCCGAGCGTGCTGATGCAACGCAGCTTGCTGACGACTTACGAGCCGCTACCCCAGACCAGCCTGCCGCCGCTCGGCCCCACGCCGGAGAGCGCGCTCACCCGAGCGCTGTTTCGCGGGCAGAGGGGCAGCCTCTACGGCCATGAGCTGCGCTGGACGGCCGAGCGCTGGCTCGGCGGCGAGGGCGGAGACGCCGCGACGCGCAATCAGCTGTTGAGCGAGCCCGTGGCGACGTTTCAGAATCGGCACCGCGATCGCGCCGACATCTTGCAAGAGTACTTCGTGCCGCCTGCGCGCTTGGCCGAGTTCGCTGCTCGCGCGGCGCGCCTGGTCGAGCCGCATTTGGGCTCGCTGCTGAACGTCACGCTGCGCAACGTGCTCGCCGATCGCGACAGCGCGTTGCCCTACGCGCCCGACGAGCGCTTTGGCTTGGTGTTCCTGTTCGACATCGCACGCACGTCGGATGCAGACGCCCGCTTGGCCGCGCTGGGTCGCCAGCTGATCGACGCCGCGCTTTCGCTGGGTGGCACCTACTACCTGCCGTACCGAATCAGCGCAACGCCCGAGCAGTTCGAGCGCGCCTACCCTTGGGCGCGCGAGGTCTTCGCGAAGAAGCGACGCCACGACCCGGGCGGCCTGTTTTCGAACGAGTTGTACGAACGCTACGCAGGCTGAGCTGCTCGGCGCGCTGGCCCGTAGGCTGACGGATCCTGTCACCCGCGCCCGGAGGCAGGTATAAGCTTGGTGAAGGCCATGGCATCGCCCGAAACCGAGGAAGCCCTTCGGCAGGAAGTGAGCGAGCTCCACGCACGCATACAGCAGCTGAGCGCCAGCGCCGCGCGCGCGGAGAACGACGCCCTACGCTACCGGCTGCTGCTCGACCACTTGAACGTGGGCGTGTTCGTGTCGAGCCTCGATGGTCGGATGCTGGAGTGCAACGACCGCACCGTCGCCATGTCCGGCGAAAGTCGCGAGTCTTTGCTGAACAAGCAGCTGGCCACGCACTACGAGAACCCCGACGATCGCGCGCGCCTAGTGGCCGAGCTCCGGAGCACTGGCGCGGTGCGCAACTTCGAGACCTGGACGCGACAGCCCAGCGGCAAGCGCGTGGCCTCGTCGATGAACGCAGTCTTGGCGCC
>DATAKF010000085.1:0-15254 GCA_036261775.1 Polyangiaceae bacterium
GCGTCTTTGTCTTCGGAGCCCATGAAGAATTGCCCGGCGGGGATTTGCACCATATCGGGTCCGCACGGCTCCGGCGGTGCGGGTAACGCAACGGACGGCACCGTGACAGGAACCGCCGCCCGCGGCTCGGACTTCTTCAAGACTCCGCTCGCTACCACGACGCCGCCCAGCGCGGCCGCTACCGCAGCCGTGAGCAGCAGCTTGACTGCCGCACCGCCCCTGGCAGGGGGCGCGCTCTGCGTGAGCGACATGGCCGGCGGCGTGCTCGACGGCGCCGAAAGGCGCGGCGTCATCGGCGTCAAGCTGACGCGCGAGGCGCGCTCGCGCAGCGGAGTCGACAACGGCATGCCGGTCGCGGTCTCGAGCTCGAGCCAGAATTGACCGGCGCGGTTGTAGCGCTCGACCGGGTTCACGGACAGCGCTCGCGCGAACACGGCTTCTGCCGCGTCGCCGATCGGAACGCCCAGCGCGCGAGGCGTCGGACGCCGCGTTGCGTCGGTTGCTGCCAGGCCCAGCGCCGTCAGGCCTTCGCCCGCGACCGCAGGTCTTCCCGCCAACAGCTCCGTGACCACCAGCGCGAGCGCGTACACGTCCGTCCATGGCCCCGTCGCCCCAAACGCGCGATCGAACTGCTCAGGCGCACCGTACTCGGGCGTGAACGACGTGACGTGCTGACCCGTGCGGGCCTGCGTGACCGAAGCGCTGCCCTCGGACATCATCTTGGCGACGCCAAAGTCCAAGATCTTGACGGTGCCGACTTCGTCGCGCGACGGGTGACCGAGCAGGAATAGATTCGACGGCTTGATGTCGCGATGCGCGATGCCCTTGGCGTGGGCGACGTCGAGCGCGGTCGCGACCTGCGCCAAGAGCGCGATGGCCTGCGGCAGCGTCCAAGGCGGCGCTCCGGCTGCGCGCTCGCGCACCAGCACGTCGTCCAGGTTCTCGCCTTCCAGCCACTCCAGCACCATGAACGGCAGCCACTGCCCATCCGGCAACGTGACGCTACCCACGTCACGAGGCTGGACGACGCTGGCAGTCTCACTGCACAGCTCACTCAAGAAGGCGCCCTCGGCGATGAAGGCCCGGTGCAAGGCGTCCCGCTGCTCCAGGGGAACGCTGGCAAGGCCACTGAACAGCTTGAGCGCGACGGGCTTGCCCCAAATCACGTGGGTGGCGCGGTAAACGACGGCAAACCCGCCTTCACTGACGAACGCCTCCACCCGATACTTGTCGGCCAAAACGGTGCCGACGAGCTGGAGCGGATCGGGAGACATGAGGCGCTGTACTGTTACGAGCGCCCTTGGTTACCGGATCGCCGAAAGCCGCCGGGCGAGTCAGCAGGAAGGCGGGAAGGCGGGAAGCTCGAGCGGGAAGCGCATTTTTTCGTTCGGAGGACCGAACGAAAAGTCGAGTGCTCCCGGGCTGGACAACCAGGTGGCCTCAGGTTGGCGCTGTGAGCTCCACTCATTAGGTAGCCCACCCCCAAATCCTTTCTCGCGAGCCCTTCCCGCCTTCCCGCCTCCCTGTTGATTCCTGCTCCTATCCGCCAGACGCGATCAAGGCGCAGGTTTGGGCGCGACTACTGGTTTCGGTGCCGTGACGGAAGGCTTCGCGGCCGACGCGGCGGCGCTAGGACCAGCCTTGGGGATGGCTTCACCCACCAACGGGTACCCCTTGTCCTTCCAGAACAAGATGCCTTCGTCCAAGACGGCCGTGTTTGGGTACTTCTTGGCCCGCAAAGCGTCGACGACCTCGCCCGACGCATGGTGCGGGCACGCGCAGTACGCGACCACCCAGGTGCCGTCGTTCGGCACTTTGTCGAGCACGTTCGGATCGTGATACGGGCCCGAGATGGCGCCCGGGATGTGAAATTGGATCCAATCGGAGGGGGCGCGCGCGTCGATGATCACGATGCGCTGCTTGGCGTCGAGCGCCTTCTTCACCTGCTCCGCCGAAACGAAGCGATTCTCCCGCAAGGTGAACTTGGGCTTGCCACCCTTGGGGTTGATGACAATCGGCAGGTTGTCGGGAATCGTGAGGTTTTGCACGGCCGGCGCGGGAGCTGCCGGCTTGAAGCTCCACAGCCAGCTGACCACGTCTGTGATCTCCTGCGCGCTGAGCTTGCCGGCAAACGGTGGCATGGGCGTGGGAGGCCTGCCGTTCTCGACCGCGAAGCGCAGAAAGGCGGGCGAGGCTGCCGCGAGCAGCTCCGGATTGTGCAAATGCACCGCGTTGCCACGCGTCGTTGGTGTGCCGTGGCAGCTCTGGCAGTTCTTTTCGAACACCTCGGCGCCACGCTTCAAGTCACCGTCCGGTACCGAGCCCTGCAGCGCGTGGCTCGCGGGGCCCTTCGCGCGGAGAAACTTGACGAGCACGCTGATCTCGCGCTCCTCGAGCGGGCCGCCGCGCACTTTGCCGTATGCAGCCATCGCCGTACCGGGCCGGCCCATGCGAATGCCGGCGGCTATCATGTCGTCGGAGGCGCTCTCCAGGTAAGTCTTGCTCACGAGCGACGGCGCGTTGTCGGCGGCGTAGCCAGTCGCGTCCTTGGCGTGACACAGCTGACAGTAGCGCTCGTACACCGCCGCCCCTTCAGCGACCGCCGCGTCTTGCGGCTTCTGCTTGGCGGGCGCCGCCGACTGCACCGACGACGTCGCCGAAGGCTCTACTGGTGAGCCGCTGCCGCGGCCGCACGCGGCGCCTAACAACGCCAATGTAGCGCCAAGCGCCACGGCCAAGGTTGAAGGAGAGCGAAGCGAGCGAGACGCGCGGAATACCATGGCAAGACCCTGCGAAATCCTGGAACCGCGTCATGCCACGACGTTTCGGGGCGCGTCGAGTCGCCTCGCCAAAATGGCTGCCCCAAGCTACATTGTGCCGGGCATGGATCGTCGCAGCTTGCTCGGAGCCATGGTCAGCGCCCCCCTCGCGTCGGCGTGCCGCAGCGACGCGCCACCAGAGCCCGAGCGGACCGACCAGCTCGGCGGCGCCGCCCAAGCCCCCTTGGTGATACAGACCGAAGGGCTCGGCACGCAGTGGAAGGTGCTGGACCCGTTTCTGTTCTGCGCCCACCACGACGACCCCTACCCGGCCGGTAACTCCCGGCTCGGTCCGGCCGCGTCGCTGGCCGGGCGCAACCTGGGCCAAGACTTCGATTCGGCCAACGGCTGGCGCATGTATCACGGTCAGGTCGTGCCGGGCTTTCCGTCCCACCCGCATCGCGGCTTCGAGACCGTCACCATCGTGCGGCGCGGGCTGGTCGACCATTCCGATTCGCTCGGCGCCGCGGCGCGCTACGGTCACGGCGACGTGCAGTGGCTCACGGCTGGCAAAGGCATCGTCCACGCCGAGATGTTCCCGCTGCTCGACGCCAGCGGCCCCAACCCGCTCGAGCTGTTTCAGATCTGGCTCAACCTGCCCGCTGTCGACAAGTTCGCCGAGCCGCACTTCTCGATGTTCTGGCGGAAGAGCATTCCGCAGCGCACCGTCAAAGACACCGCGGGCAAAGCCACCGAGGTGACGGTGATCGCCGGTCAGTTCGGCGACGCCAAGCCGAACGCGCCGCCACCGCAGTCGTGGGCCAGCCGCGCCGAAGCGCACGTCGCGATTTGGACGCTGCGGCTCGAGCCAGGCGCCAAGTTCACGCTGCCAGCCGCGCCCGCGGGCGTGCAGCGCAAGCTCTACTTCTTCAAAGGAACCTCGCTCAAGGTCGGCGGCTACGATCTGGCCGGTCAGACCGCAGCCCAAGTTCGGGGCGACGTACCAGCCCTGCTCGAGAACGGCGCAGACGAAGCCGAGCTGCTGGTGCTGCAAGGCCGCCCGATCGGCGAGCCCGTCGTGCAAAACGGCCCGTTCGTCATGAACACGCGCGCCGAAATCCAAAAGGCTTACTCCGATTTCCGCGCCACCCGCTTCGGCGGCTGGCCCTGGCAATCGGACGACCCCGTGCACGGCGAAGAGCGCGTGCACTTTGCGCGGCACCCTGACGGTCGCACCGAACGCGCTACCTAGAACGCCGGACCGGCCCCGGTAGCACTGCGAACGCGCACATGAACCAATACGGCAGGCTCTGCACCGAGTTCTACGATCTCGACAAGCCCGAAGCTCCGCCCGACGCGTTCGATTTCTACGAAGCCTTCGCGCGTGAAGCTGGCGGCCCCATCCACGAGCCCATGTGTGGCACGGGACGCTTCTTGCTGCCGCTCTTGGCGCAAGGACTCGACATCACGGGCAGCGACAGCTCGACCGACATGCTCGACGCCTGTCGACGCAGCGCCGCGCGCCGCGGACTGAAAGCCCCCCCGGTCACGCAACAACTAGTCCAAGACCTGCATTGCGAGCGCGCACCCAGCTTGATGTTCATTCCGTCGGGCTCGTTCGGTCTGCTGATCGAAGACGAGCTGGTGACCGCCGCGTTGCGCCGGGTTCACCAGGTGCTTGCCCCTGGGGGCAGGTTTCTGGTGGAAGCCGAGCTGCTCCAGCCCGGCACGCCGCAAACCAGCGGAGCTTGGGGCGGGCGCTGGGTGGACCGGCCAGATGGCGCGCGGCTGATCATCAGCTGGCTCAGCCAGTACAGTGGCGCCGCCAACGTCGCGAGCAGCGTGCACCGCTACGAGCTCGTGAAGGATGGGCAGCTACTCGCGCAAGAGTACGAAGATTTTCGGGTCAGGAGCTACGAGCCCGCCGAGTTTCGAGGACTGCTCGAGCGCGCCGGCTTCGAACGGATCGACGCCCATCAGCCCTACGAGCGCGCGGTGCTGAGCGCTACAGACCGAGCGGAAGACGCTCTGGTTTTCAGCTGTCTAAAGTCACACTGATTTCTGGCTGCCTGAGCGGGCGCGAACGGCTGTAGGCTAGCGGCCCATGACGGCGCCCGAGAGCCTTCCGGATACCGAACTCGCGCCCCCGACCATGCGCCACTCCGACGTGGTGCCGGCGCCTTCCAGCCGCTTCGCGCCCGCGGTGAGGCTCACGGCACTGCGGCCCACCTCGGAGCCGCCGCCCCCTGACGCCGAGATCGAGGCCGCCATCCTCGAGGTGCTCTTGGCGGCCGCCCACGCCGACGGCGTGATGTGTGGGCGTGAACAGCGCACCGTGCGTCGCATCATGCTGCGGCTGGTAGGCGGCTACGATTTACCACCCGCGCTCTCGGCACGCATCGACGCTTTCGATCCGACCGAGTTCGATCCGCTGGAGGCGGCCGAGCTTTTGCTCGAAATCTCGCCCGCGCAGCGCCGCCACGTGCTGGAGCTGGTGCGCGAGGTATGTGACGCGAACAACGCCTTCGACTTGGAGGAAGAGCGCTTCCTGCTCAACCTCACGCACGCGCTCGAGCTGTCGCCCGAAGACATTGCAGACCTGGTGGTGCACGCGCCAGAAGGCATTCACGGCACCGCCAAGCGCTGCTTCGACCTGGCGTTCTCGGCGGCGTTCCTGGCCAGCGCCTGGCCGCTGCTCGCGCTCTTGGCGCTGGGCGTCAAGCTCACCTCGCCCGGGCCGGCGCTCTTCAAACAGAACCGCTCAGGGCGCGACGGCCACGACATCGGCGTGTTGAAGTTCCGTACCATGCGCGTGACCGAGAACGGCAGCGACGTGCGTCAAGCCAGCAAGAACGATCCGCGCGTGACCCGCTTTGGCGCCTTTCTGCGCCGCACTTCGCTCGACGAGCTGCCGCAGTTCGTCAACGTGCTCCTCGGCGACATGTCGGTGGTCGGGCCGCGCCCGCACGCCGTCGCGCACAACCAGCACTACCGCACCAAAATCCTCGAATACATGCTGCGCCACAAGGTGCGGCCAGGTATCACCGGCTGGGCGCAGGTCAACGGCTTCCGGGGCGAGACCGACACGGTGGACAAGATGGTCGAGCGGGTCGCGCACGATCTCGAATACATCCGTCGCTGGAGCTTGCTGTTCGATGTGCGCATCGTCTTTTCGACGGTGTTCGGGCGCGGCGTGCGCAAGAACGCCTACTGAGCCGCCGTGCGCCGCTTCGTGTTGATCGGACAGACCGCCTCGGCGTCCGCCGACTTTTCGGTCGAGGATTTGCCGGGCTCCAGCGGTCGGCTCGACGTGCTCTTGCGTTGCATACGCGCGGCGCTGCTCGTGTCACACGGCCTGCGCCGTGACGTGCAAGTCTACCTGGTGCTGCGCGGCGGCGTAGCCGCGCCGGTCTTGCTGCGCATCAACGGCCAGAGCGCGAAGTTTCTGCGACCCGACGAGCGCAGCTTGGCCACGCTCGTGAAAAAGACACTGCAAGCCCTACCCACGCCGGGGGACAGCTTCGTCGAGGTGCGGCCGGGCCTCGAGCTGCGCGCGGGGGACGTACCCGAGATCTTGTCCGAGGTGGGCGGCTCCTCGTGTTTCGTCTTGCACGAGCAAGGCGCCGACGTGCGCAGTGAAGCCGGCCTCGGAGAAGACGCTTGGTACTTCATCGGCGATCACCTCGGCTTCGACGTCGTGTCTCTGGCGCTCTTGGAGCGGCACGGTTGCCGGCGGCTCTCGGTCGGTCCGCTGAGCCTGCACAGCGACGACGTGGTGAGCCTGATTTCGAACGAGCTTGACCGGCGTTCTAGCCAGGAAACGGCCAACGCTCGGGACACGCACTGAAAGTGCGCGGCATTGCCGCGCTCGCTCACTCGGTTTCTCTACAAACAAATGGAAACGGCCACGAAGATTTTCAAAATGCGCCAATGATCGCCCCACGCGCAGCAGCGCTGCGCCGCTCCAGGAAGAGTCCGCCCGCGCTGCACCGGCAACGGCCAGCTTCGTCGCGTCGAATATTGGCCTGCATGCTTGAAATTCCGCGCAAGGTACGATCATCTGAAGTGGTCATGAGCGAGCACTCGCGGGTGTTCGCTCGAGCCACGCTCCGGCCATGAGCTCCACCGTCCAGAAACTCCCGGCGCATGACCTCGAGGTCGACGCAGCGGCGCCCAGTGTGCCGCTTCCCCGGGACTTTCGCGACGTGTACGAGTCACGCTTTCACGAGGTCCTGCGCTGGATCCGCGCGTTGGGCGGGCGCGACGAAGACTTGGACGACTTGGCCCAAGACGTCTTCATCATCGTGCGCCGCAAGCTCAGCAGCTTCGACGGTCAGAACCTGAACGGCTGGCTCTACCGCATCACCCAACGCACCGTCCGCGACTACCGGCGTGCCGCTTGGTTCCGCAACCTGCTGGCGCGAAAAAAGGTCACCGATCACGAGGGCACGCTGCTCAAGCTGGTCGAGCCGGGCCGCGATCCCGCCGAGGAGCAAGAGCTGCGCGACGCTCAGCGCTCCTTGCGCGAGATCTTGGGCCGCATGCGCGAAAAGCACCGCACCGCGTTCGTGCTGTTCGAAATCGAAGGCTATACCGGCGAAGAGATCGCCGAGCTGCACGGCACGCCGGTCGCCACGGTGTTCACGCGGCTCTACCACGCGCGCCGCGAGTTCGCGGCCATCGTCAAGCAGCTGCAGAAGGAACGGAGGCTAGAGTGACCGCGAAGCAGATGTTGCCTCTGCGCGACGACGACGCGCTGGCCGAACCCGAGCTGCGGCTCGGGGCACGCCTTCTGGCGCACGCTCAGCCGCTGGCCCGATCGGAGGCGCGCAAGCGCCGGGTCTGGAACGCGCTCAGCGCGGGTCATGAGAGCCGGCTCGGCTTCAGGCTGACGGCCTTGCACGTCGCGTTCGCGAGCGTGTTTTTCGCGGCCGCCTCCAGCGCGGCCGTCGGCGGCTACTACGTAAAGCAACGCGCCCAAGCGGACACGCAAGCGCCCGCGGCGACGCCGTCGGTCACAGAGCTCGCCAAGCCACCCGCTACGCGCAAGCGCCGGGCTTCGCTGCCCGCGGCCGGACACACGGAGAGCCCCCAAGTCGAGCCGGCGCTGCCCACGCCAGCGCCCGCCGCCGAAGCGCGCGACAACGCGGCGCCCCGCACGCCTGCGGCGCGCCCGCAAGGTGCCCCCGGCACGGCCCGCAAAGCCGCTGCCCAGGAAGCCGACGCCGAGCTGCTGGTCGAAGCCATGCGCGCTCGCAGCAATGGCGACGCGGCCCGCGTGAGCCAGCTGGTCGACGAATACCGCGCGCGACAGCCCCGCGGCGCCCTGCAAGAAGAAGCGCTCATCTTGTCGCTCGAGTCAGCGGTCGGGCGCCGCGCGCCAAACGCCGCGTCGCTCGCGCGCGAGTACCTGCAGCGCTTCCCGAACGGTCGCTTCGCGTCCCAGGCTCGGCGCGCGCTGGCAACGGCTCCGCGCTGAGGCTCGCCATGCGAGCAGCAGGCGCGTTCGGCTTGGCCTTCGTCCTCAGCCTCGGAGGCTGCGGCAACGAGATCGTGCTCGGCGACAGCTTGTCCGCCTTGCCAACGCCCAGCGGCGGTGCTGGCGCAACCTCGGGCAGCAGCGGCGGCGCGACCAGCGTCAGCGGGACTGCAGGAACCAGCTCGGGCGGTAGCGGAACAGCTGGCGGCGGCGTCGCTGGCAGCGGGTCGGCCCCCTCGGATCCGCAGCTGCCGGCCCCTGGCTCGCTGCTCTGGTCTACCGATCACGAAGTCGGAGATTTCAGCGATTGGGAGCGCGGCGGCGAGGCGCTGGGCGGCGAGTACGAGTGGGGCGAAGTGAACGCTTACGTCGACATCGGCATCGGGCTCGAAGGCAGCAACGGCATCGTCGCGGACATCAACACCAAGTCGCGCGGCGAGACCAGCGCCGGCGTGCGCTTGTACCGACGCATTCACGACGGGCCCGCTTACTACAGCGCTTGGTTCCGGCTCGAGGAAGCGCACACGGTCACTGACTGGTGGTCCATCTTCTTGTTTCACGCGCGCGACGATTCGCTGTCGCTCGACAACGACGTGTCGCTGTGGGACGTGCGGGTCGTCGACACGCCGGGCGGGGAGATGTCATTGCAGTTCTTCGATCACGACACCATGACAGGTACGTTGGCGAGCCGCGCCGGGCGCGTCGCGCCGGGCGAGTGGTTTGAGCTCAGGGCGTACCTGGACTACCGTCCGCCAAATGCCACGCGCCTCGCCGTTTGGGTGGGCGAAACGTTGCTTTTCGATATGAAGGACCTGCACACCGACGTCCAAAACAACGTCTATTGGTGCATCGGCAACGGCGCTGCCGAGCTCGATCCCATCGACAGCATGCTGTACATGGACGACGCGGCGATGCGCAAACCCGCCCCCTAAGGTGCGAGTGAAACGTCAGTCTCTGCTGCTTGCTCCGCTTGCCTGCCTGCTGCCAAGCTGGGCGCTAGCGGCACCGCCCGCGCAGCTGCAGCTGAGCAGCAACTCGACCTGCCCTGCCGCCAGCGACGTCCTGGCCGAGCTCGCCCCGCTCTTGCCGCGCACCCGCGTCTCGGCCGTTGACGGCGCGGCGGCGATCGACGCGGCCGACACGCCCCCTCTGGCCACGGCCACTATCATCGACGAAGGCGAGCGGGTGCGCATTCGGGTTGCGACCGAAGAGCGCGTTTTCAAGGACGCGGGTCGCGCCTGCAGCGAGCGGGCCCGAACCGCGGCGGTGTTCATCGGCTTGGTACTCGATCCGCCCAGCTTTCCCGACGCCAAACCGGCGCCCACCCCGCCTCCGCCGCGGCCAGCGCCGCCGCGCCAGCAGCCCGACCGGCGCGCCGCACCGCTCACGCTCGAGCTGGGGCCTCTGCTGCAGGCGGCTCCGGCCTCGGACGCCGCCCAACTACCGGTAGCCGGCGGTTTTGGCGGACGCCTGGCGTGGGGCCGCCCGCTCGGAGTCTCGGCGGGCGCCGCGTTTCTGCTCCCCACGCGCCTGGCGCTACCAGCAGCCGACGCCCGGCTGGTCTGGCTGCCTTTCGACGTGGCAGTGCGCGCGACTCACGACGCCGGGCCGCTGTCGCTGTCGGCCGAGCTGGGCCCGGAGCTCGCGCTGCTGTTTGCCAGCGGCGAGCGCGTGAGCAACCCGCGCACGTCGCTGCGGCTCGAAGCGGGGGCACGCGGCGCGCTGTCGTTCACCTGGGGCATGAGCTCGCAGCTCGGTGCGTTCTTGACCCTGTTCGGGGTGTGGCGACCGAAGCCGTACAGCTTCCGCGTGAATCCGGAGCTAGCCAGCGGCACCACGCCGTCCCTGTGGGTCGGGGCGGCGCTGGGGCTCAGCTTTCGGTCGCGCTAACGCGCCGGCTCACTTCTTCTTGGGGCGGCGCGGGGGGGGCGCGGTGACGACGATCTTGCGCTTGGGCGGCACGTCACGCGCGGGCTTGTCGGGCACCTCGCGAGTCGGCTTGGCGGCGAAGTCGCGCGGCGGCTTGCCAGCAAAATCGCGCGCGGGCTTACGCGCGAAGTCGCGGGGCGGCTTGCCGCCAAAATCGCGCGCGGGCTTGTCCGCGAAGTCACGCGGCGGCTTGCCAGCAAAATCGCGCGCGGGCTTGCCAGCAAAATCGCGCGCGGGCTTGTCCGCGAAGTCGCGCGGCGGCTTGGCGTTGAATTCGCGCGCGCCGCGCGCGCCAGGCGGATGCAAGGCAGGCGCCCGAGGCGCACGATGCTGCGATGGCGGCACGTGCGCGCGAGGCCGCTGCGGAGCCGGACGCGGCGGAGCCTCGGACTGGCCCTCGGAGTCGGATTCGGCGTCGCGCCCGCCTGCCTCGGAGAGGGGCGCGATCATGACGCGCGGATCGCGCGGATCGGGCTCACGGGCGGCCTCTTCGAAGCCGCGCGCGACCGCGGTCGCGACCTCGACGACGGAGTTGACGCGGTTGACGCGGATGGCGCCGATGTCCGAGCCGCGGATGTTGCCGCGGCGGCACAGCATGGCCACCAGCCGCCGCGCGTCGGCGCCGTGCTGCTCACCCCACGAAACGCGAAACGGCACCCATTGGTCGCTGCCACCGCGCGCCTCTGGCGGCCGGTCGGAGAATGGCCGTCGCTCGAACGAACGCGGCGCGCGCTCTTGGCGCTCTCCACCCTCGTCGAAGCGCAGCTCACGCTGCTCGAAGCGCTGCGGCCGCTCGCGGCGGTCATTGCCGCCGTCGTTGCGGTCGAAGCCGCGCTCGCTCCCGCGCTGAGGGCGCACGGGTGCGGCGCGTCCACTGCGTTGAGCCTCCGGCAAGAGCGGCGTCACGTCGCGCGGCTCGCCGGTCGCACGCCGAACGCTGATGATCAGCTGCGCCAACGCCCGCTCCGTCAGGCCAGCTTCGACGATGCGCTCGACCTGCTTGGAGACTCGCTCGGATACCTCACGCTGCGTGCCCTGCATCAGCTCGGCCAGCCAGCGCGCGTCTTGCGCCTCGCGAATCGCGGCGGCCGTCGGGATCGGCTCGACGCGAAACTGCACGCGCGCCCGCTGCAACAGCGAAGCGGCGCGGCGCAGGCCCGCCGGAGCCACCAAGACCGCGCTCACGCCCTTGCGCCCGGCGCGCCCGGTGCGACCACTGCGGTGCGTGTACGTGTCGGGATCCGTCGGCGGATCCACCTGAATCACGCGGCCAATGTCCTGCACGTCGATGCCACGCGCCGCCACGTCCGTCGCGATCAGCGCGCGAATGTCGCCGCGCTTGAAGGCGGCCAAAGCGCGGTTGCGCGCGTTCTGGTCCATCTCGCCCGACAGCGAGCCCGAGGCGAAGCCGGCTTGCTGCAGCTCGCGGGCGATCTCCGACACGTCGGCGCGGGTGCGGGCGAACACTAGCGTCTGCTCGTCGGCGTGGTGCAAGAGCACGTTGATCAGCGCGTCCACGCGCTCGCGGGGGTTCACCAGGTACACGATGTGATCGATGTCACGGTTCGCACTGCCGAGCGGCGTACCCTCGATGCGCTTCGGATCCTTCTGCACGCGGTCGGCCAACGCCGCCACGTCGCGCGCGAACGTCGCCGACACGAGGTGCGTGCGGTGGCCGGGCGGGGCCTTGGCCAGAATCGCTTCCAGCTCGTCTCGAAAGCCCAAATCCAGCATCCGATCGGCTTCGTCCAGCACCACGACGCCCACGTCGCCGGCCTCGATGCCGCCGCGGTTCAGGTGATCGAGCAGGCGTCCGGGAGTGCCGACCACGATGGCCGGACCCGCCGACAAAGCGCGGTGCTCGTCCCGATACGACGAGCCGCCGATCACGGACGCGATGCGCAGCCGCTGCGGCGCGTACAGCCAGGTCAGCTCATCGTTGACCTGCTTGGCAAGCTCGCGCGTTGGCACGATCACCAGCGCGCGCGGCCGAGCGACGGGCGTTGGCTTGACGGGCTCCCCCGTGACGGCGTTGCGCAGAGCAAAGCCGATGGCCAGCGTCTTGCCGGAGCCCGTCTGCGAGCTGATGCGCAGATCGCGCCCCTCGAGCGACGGGTCCAGCACCGATTGCTGAACCGGCGTCAGCGTCGTGTAGCCTTTTTTGGCGAGCGCGGCGGCAAGGTCGGGACCAAGCAGCTGGCTGAGATCGGGTGCAGGGGTAGACGACGGCTCGGGCTCTGACATTGCGTATGCGGGGCGCGACTGCAGCGAGGATGACGGGAAGACCGACGGGTCGTCGGGACCGCAAGCGCTGGGCGCGGGCGCGTTGTAGCAGTACCTGCCGACTCGGCACGTCCGAATTGTTGCCAGGGCAACAACAATTCCGCTCTCACCCGAAGTCTTGTGGCCAGCGTGGGGCCGCCTATGTTGGTGCTATGACCGCACAGACAGCGCGCGTTCCGGTGGTTTTCCTGCCCCACGGCGGCGGCCCCTGGCCATTCGTGGAGGTCGGGTTCGGCAGCGAAACCGAGAAACGCCTCCTCGCCGACTACCTGCGCTCCGTCCGCGACGTGCCCCGAACGCCGCCACGCGCCCTGCTGGTCATCTCCGCTCATTGGGAGGAGCCCCAGCCCACGGTCATGAACGGCGCCGCACCGCCGCTCTTGTTCGACTACTACGGCTTCCCACCCGAGTCGTACCAGCTGACCTGGCCCGCGGCGGGTGACCCCGCGCTGGCCGGGCGGGTGCAAGAGCTGCTGGGCGCGGCCGGCATTCCGAGCGCCAGCAATGCGCAGCGCGGCTTCGACCACGGCACCTTCGTGCCGCTCAAGCTCGCCTACCCCGACGCCGAAACTCCGACGGTGCAGTTGTCGCTCAAAGCCGGGCTCGATCCGCGCGAGCACCTGGCGATCGGCCGAGCGCTCGCGCCGCTGCGCGACGAAGGCGTGTTCATCATCGGCAGCGGCATGACCTATCACAACATGCGCGCCATGGGTCCACAGGGCAGGCCCGCCGCCAGTACCTTCGATGCCTGGCTGCGCGATTCGGTAACCCGACCGCAAAGCGAGCGCGACGCGCTGCTCGCCGACTGGCACAAGGCGCCCGCCGCGCGCGCCGCACACCCGCGCGAAGAACACCTGATCCCGCTGATGGTGGTCGCTGGAGCGGCGGGCAAAGAACTCGGCCGGGTCGCCTACCGCGGTACCCTGATGGGGCTCGAATTCTCCGGCTACGCCTTCGGCTGATGGGTCTCGTCTCGGCGTAGGGCGGACCGCTGCGGCGCTCGGGCCGCTGTTCAAGCCCCGAACGCGCACTGGATGGCGCTGGATGTGCAGGCCATATTTCGAGCACGTTACGACTCGTCGCCGAGGAGAAGGCGAAGCTCATTCGTTGCGTCAGATTCAGATTATCGAAGCGAGTTATTCACGCCGACTCCCCGCCATCTGCGCTATCGAGTTCGCATGGCACGTCACGCGAGCGGCGTCTTCGTCCGCAACGACCGCAAGAGCGTAACCCCCGGCACGACGGTTCGTCTCTTCTCCCTCGATCGCAAGCACAGCGTCCGCGCTGAGCTGCTTGCCCTGGGCACCGCCGATCTCGTGCTGTCCGCCCTGCGCCCTGCTGGGCTCGCCCTCGGCTGCAAAGCTCACGTCGCCGTGACCCTGCCGGGCCGCTACATCGAGCTCGAGCTGCCGTGCCTCGTGGACTGGGAAAACGGCGCCAACTTTGGCGTCAGCCTCGACTACCTCAGCGCCCGTCAAGCCTACGGCTTCGCCCTGCTGCGCGACCTGCTCACTACTGAAGCTGTGCAGCCAAGTCTGCCAGCACTCGTTCGGGCTGCTCGTCGATGATCGCGCCGTGCGACACGATGATGCGGCAAAGTCCGTAAATCTTGGACCATTGCTCTAGCTGGTCGCGCAGCGCCGCCTTGTCCTTGATGCCGAGTAGGCCCGTAATCGGCGGAATCTGCGGCTCGGGGCCGGTGAAGCCCGCCACCTTCATCAGCCAGCCGCCGAAGCCCGGGCGATTGTCGACGTTCCAAATCAGCTCGTTGACGACCAAGCTAGGCCCGCCGGCGCCGCTGACAATCAGCGCTGCCTCGTGACCATCGGTGCCCGGCACCGTGAAGAACCTCACCGTCGAATCGCGGAAGTCGAACGCGGTCGCATCGACAGGCACGACTTCATTCACCTTGTCCCGCGCGCCATCGGGCGTGAGCACCATCAAGCGCGGGTAGCGCTCCTTCCAAATCTTGGCGTCCATGCGGTGGCGATCGCTCGGCACGACCAAAAACGTCGGCACCCCAAACCGCTCGAGCGCCATCATCTCGGGCTCATCGAGCGCAATGGCGCTGTAGATGACGAGGCGCCCGTCTCGCAACCTCGCCACGGTCATCCGACGTGGAAACTCGCCGACCGGCATCTTGAGCTCACCCACGACGGTGAGCAGGTTCTCGTCCAACGCGGTGAGCTTCCCGTGAGGCAGCACCGTCCACTTTTCGAGTACTTGCGGCATATTGCTCCCTAGCGTTCGTGCTCCTGGAGGGGAGCAAGACGCGTGCCGCCCATCTCGAGCCGAAATTGCAGCAATCGCCGCCGCCCCTAGCGCGACAAAAGTCAGCGCACGCTCCAAATCGCAGCGCGCTCCGAGCACGGACGCCTACTACCAGCGAGGCAGCTTGGCTGTCCTGCGCCCACGCGCTCGGATTGCCAGCGCGCGTCGCCAACCGCGGCACGCAGCGACGCACCGGCCACGCCGTGAGCCCGCCAACGGGCGAGGTAGCGACGACAGAGCGAGTCTTCTACGCCGTGAGGCCCATCAACGGCCCCGTGCAGACTCCGGGAATGCCGAACGTCTTCACGTCGTCGAAGCCCATGGCGTTACACACGGAGACGAGCAGGTTGTTGTGCGGCTGGTCCTTGTAATTCAGCTGCCGACCGGTTCTGAGGTGGCCGCCAGCGCCGCCCGCCAGCACCCAGGGGATGTTCTTGTACGTGTGGGTGTTGCCGGCGCCCAGCTCGTTGCCCCAAAGCACCAGGCTGCTGTCGAGCATCGTGGTGCCGTCTGGCTCTTGCACGGCGGCGAGC
>DATAKF010000117.1:0-60014 GCA_036261775.1 Polyangiaceae bacterium
AAAGTCCGACGGCACTTGTTCGCTGAGGGCCTCGAAGTAGCGCGCCGGCAAGGGCTCATAGAACGAGCGGTCGACCTCCACGGTGCCCAGCAACGGGTGCTTCGAGTACGCGGTGAGACCGGAGTCTGCCAGGAGCTTGGGATCAGCGTTGTCGCCATAGACCAGGCCGCGCCAACCCGGGAATGACCACGACATCGTCCCCAGCAGCAGGCTGGCCGCCAACTGTTCGCGCAGCGCCCGATGCTCGCCGTGCTCTTCAGCTGCCTCCACCAGGCGCGGCGGCAGCTTGAAGAGGCTAGGCTGCTCAACCGATCGAGACTGAAAGCTCACGCCGCTCAGTATAGATCTGCCAGAACTTGGCGGCGATCGCGCTGGCTTCGAGCTTGGAGCTGCCGTCGTCCCACGCGGTGCCCTTCACCCCGCTGAGCACGGTGACTTCGCCGACGTACACGCCATCGGGCTCGAGCTGCTTGGAGAGCAAGCGCACCAGCTTGTGCTTGGCCGCGTTGGCGATGGCCAAGCCGCTCGCCTTGAATTGCACGGCGACGGCGTCGATCTGCGGGTCCAAGAGGCCGAGGCCGCCGTTGGTGACGAGCACGGCGCCCTTGTTGGCGCGCAAGTCGGGCAACGCGGCCTGTACGGTGGCAAGCAAGCTGGTCACCGCGATGTCGAGCGAAGTGCGCACTTCAGCGGCGTCGGACGCGAGCAGATCGCCAGCGCCGGAAGCGTACGCATTCCATTCCACGACGTCGATGGGGCCGAGCTTGTCGCGAACGCTCTTGATGAGACCCGGAATCGTCTTCACGTCGCCTAGGTCGGCCTTGAAGCCTGCGGCGCGGATGCCCTTCGCCTCCAATGCCTTGACCCCGGCATCCAGGCGGTCGGCCGTGCGGGCGGCCAACGCCAACGCAAAGCCTTCCGCCCCAAACTTCTCGGCCAGCGCGAGCGAGATACCGGTGCCGAAACCAGCGATGAGAATCGTCTTTGCCATGACGCAAAGAGAAGGCCACGGGCGCTCGAAGCACAAGCGTCCGAGCGTCTCGAAGGCTGTAGCGAGCGTCCGTCTGACGTCTACGGTTGCTCGGCGCTTCAGTAGGCGATTGACTCGATGTCTCGAGGTTCGACGATGACTTGGTTGATTGTAGTCGGCGCAATCGTAGCTGTGGCGCTTGCGGTTCATTTCGGTGAAGAACGCAGGTCACGCGCCAAGCTGCGAGCGCGCGCTGCACGACCGACGAACGTGCGACACGTGTCGTACACCTGCAACGTCAACGAAGCCTGGGAGGTAGATTTGGAGGCGATGGTCGCCGTTGTGGCGCGCAGTGACGCGCGAGGCGCGACCGCAACGACGCGCTTTCGGCTCATCCGAAACGCCGACGGCGGCTTGGAGCTCGCGCCCAGCACCGTGTGGCCACTCCCCGCGGCAGTTGCCGAGCTGATCGAGAATGCACAGGCGCGTCGGAGCGGCCCCTCGAGCGAGTGAGAGCGTAACGGCCCCGAAACAACGCCGTCAGCGCCCAGCCAATGGGGTAGGTGCGTCGCGAGAGCTTCGGTTTTATCCTGCGCGCCGATGACGACGCGCCCGCCAGCACCCAGCCGAGAGCAGCTGCTGTTTCAACTCTATGAAGCGGCGGAGCTCGAGCACAACCTGATGTGCACGTACTTGTACGCTGCCTTCAGCCTCAAATCGCCGCAAGAAGGCGCGTTCAGCGAGGTCGAGGCCGCGGCCGTGGCGCGCTGGCGGCAGACCATCTTACAGGTCGGCATCGAGGAGATGGGACACCTCACGGCGGTGTGGAACATCACGAGTGCGTTGGGCGGCTCGCCCAGCTTCGGTCGCGACAACTTTCCGCTCGATCCCGGCTACCTGCCGGCGGGAATCGTGGTGCGGCTGGCGCCGTTCGGAGAGCAGGCGCTGCAGCATTTCGTCCACCTCGAGCGGCCCGATGGCTCGAGCGAACCTGATGGCGCAGGCTACGAGCCCGCGCTCTTGTTCCAGCGCGGCGCGTTCGTGCGGCGGTTGACGCCCATGGTGATCGACTACGACACGGTCGGTCAGTTCTATGCCGAGCTGGCCAACGGCTTGGCGGCCTTCGTCGAGCAGCAGGGTGAGGCGCAGGCGTTCTGCGGCAATCCGGCGCTACAGCTGTCGAGCGCCGAGGTCCCGCTCTTCGGCACCAAGCCGGTAATTTGCGCCAAGACGGCGTTGGCGGCGTTCACCGCGATCCGTGAGCAGGGTGAGGGCGCGCCCGAGCACCACGCAACCTCGCACTACGCGCGCTTTCAAGCGATCCGCCAGGAGCTACTCGAGCTCACCGCCCGCAATCCTGCTTTCGCCCCCGCCTTTCCGGCTGCGCACAACCCGGTGCTGCGCAAGCCGCTCCGCCCGGAGGGCCGCGTCTGGATTGAAGACCCGCGCGCAGCCAAGACCGTGGATCTCGCCAACGCCGCTTACGCGCTGATGCTGCGGCTACTGGCATACGCCTACTTGCTGCCACGGCCCGAGCCGGAGAAGCTTCTGGCCGTGGAGCTCGCCTCCGGTTTGATGCGAGCGATGACGCCACTCGCCGAACGAGCTGCGCGCTTACCGGCTGGCCCCTCGAACCCCAGCTGTCACGCGGGGGTCTCGTTTACGGTGCTGCGAGACTCGGCTGCATTTCCGCCAAGCGCTGGTGCGCGGCACGCCTTCAGCGAACGCCTCACCGAGATGGTCGAGGCCGCGCGTGAGCTCCAACTGGACGGAGACGAGCGCACGGCTCAGGCCCTGCGCTTGCTCGAGAAGCTGGCGGAGCGCGCCGAGCGTGGCTTCCAGGCGGCAAATCAGCGCGTCGTCGCGCCCGTTGCGGCTTCGCTTGTCGCTGCACCGCTTGCTGCTGCACCGCTTGCTGCTGCCTCGCCGTCGGCCACGACCGCCAACGGCATTCCGATACCGCGTTCGGACGGCGGCATCGACTACATCGACGGCAAGCGGCTGACGTTGATCTACGAGGGAAAGCGCTGCATCCACGCTCGCTTCTGTGTGACCGGGGCGCCCAAGGTCTTTTTGGCCAACGTGCAAGGTCCGTGGATCGCCCCAGATGGCATCGAGACCGCCCGCTTGGTCGAGATCGCCCACGCCTGCCCGTCGGGCGCCATTCGCTACCAACGACGCGACGGAGAGCCCGAAGAACAAGCGCCGCCGGTGAACCTGCTCGCCGTACGCGAAGCAGGCCCGTACGCCGTGCGCGGTGACCTACGCATCGACGGTCAAGCACAGCAGTACCGCGCGACGCTGTGCCGCTGCGGCGCCTCCAAAAACAAGCCGTACTGTGACGGCTCGCACCACGACGCGCCTTTCACCGCCTCGGGCGAGCCAGCGACTACGAGCGCGGACATGCTGCCGGTTCGCGATGGCCCGCTCGAAATCGATCCCCAGCTAGATGGCCCGCTGCACGTGCGCGGCAACCTCGAGATCACCAGCGGCACCGGTCGCGTCGTTGCCCGACTGACACAGGCTCGGCTCTGCCGTTGCGGCGGCAGCGCCAACAAACCCTTCTGCGACGGCACCCACGCGCGGATTGGCTTCCGCTCCTAACGAAGCAAGGCGCGCCGCCAGCAAGCACGCGAGCGGGCTAGCGCCAAAACTCGACGTGTACCCGCACCGCGCCTAGCGGAATCACGTGGTGCGCGCGCTCTGGCTCGACCAAGCCGTTGCAGCCTGGCTCGAGCCGATGAACACGACCGCGTGTGTGGTACTCGAGCGCGCCGGCCTCGACCACGATCAGCCCCCAGGTGCCGGCTTTGGTGCGGTGGTCAGCGCGCAACGCGGCCGGCAACGTCTCTTCGGTAAACGTAGCGGTGCGCTTGTATTCGCTGGCCGTTGCCGGCATCGCGATCTGATCGCACAGCGGACATTCGATGGCCTCGCCGAGCTTCCCGGCGCGGCCGGTCTCGGTCAAGACCCAAGGCCGCAGCTCCCACGGCGGGCGGTGGCGCATGTGCTGCCCGTGCTCGCACGCAAGCTCAGCGACCCAGTCACCTGCGTCGTCTCGATGAAAGCCGGTGATGGTGGTTTGCACGTTGCACAGGGCGTAGCAGATCGCCCTCAGAACTTCACGACCACCGACGGCGCGGAGCGAGCGGCAGGACCGTGGAAGACCGCTTCGACGTTGTTACCGTCGGGATCGCCGAGAAACGCCGCGTAGTAGCCAGGGTGGTACGGGCGCTCGCCAGGCGGGCCGTTGTCTTTGCCGCCTGCAGCGAGCCCTGCCTCGTAGAACGCGGCGACGGCCTCTTTGTTTGGGGCTTGAAAGGCGAAATGCGAGCGGCCGGTGAGAGCACCCTGCGCGGCCTTGCTGTCTTTCGTCGAGACGAACAGCTCGTCGAACCAGAAGAAGCCGGGGCCGGTGCCGCCGAGGGGAATGCCGAGCGCCCCCAGCACGGCTTGATAGAAGCGCTGACTGCGTTCGAGATCTGGCACGACGAGGTGGAGGTGATCGAGCAAACGCCCACGATGAAGTTCCATGGTTCGGACTTAGCAGTTGGGCGTGCCGAGGTCGCCGCACTTTTGCGCCGACCGCGAAAACCATCTGCCGAATGACCCGCGCTTCCGGCAATCTCTGACGTCGGACTGCCCGGCGCTTGGGGTATCCTGCCACGGATGGATCAGGTGATGCGGGCCAAGGTGTCGGCGCTGCTCGAAGCAGTCGTCGCGGCCGACGAAGTCATTCGCCCCGAGGAGCGCGACTTCGTGCGACGCGCCGTCAAGCGCTGGAACCTACCCGAGCCAGAAGCTCCGCTCAGCCTGCGCACCCTGGGCAGCGCCATGGAGGTGCTGCGCGAGCTCGCGCCGGATTCCCAAGCGCGGGTGCTGGCCCTGCTGGTCGACGCTGCGGCGATCGACGGCCACGTCGACCCTCGGGAGCACGCACTCTTGCTGGCCGCGGCTGCATCGCTGGGCATCGATGCAACGGCGCTGGAAGACCGCCTGCTGCAACGGCTGAAGACGCAGAGCGCGGCTCAGGAGTGAAGCGAAGGCCTGGACTGGGCCGACGAACGCTTGGCGTAGCCGTTGGCGAGCGCCGGACCGCGCTTGGGCGACGAGGAAAAGAAGCCGATCAAGCCCTGCAGCTGCTTGGCTTGACCCGACAATTCCTCGGCCGTGGCAGCCAGCTCTTCTGAGGCCGAGGCGTTGCGCTGCGTGGCCGCGTTCACCTGGCCCATCGAAGCATTGATCTTCGAAAGCTCCGACGTCTGCGCGGACGACGCCACGGAGATTTGCTGCACCAGCTCCGAGGTCTTGCGGATGGAGGGCACCATGGTCGTGATCATGGCTCCGGCCTTTTCGGACACGCTCAGGCTACCGCCGATGAGCTCGCCGATTTCTTGCGCGGCCGCGGCGCTGCGCACGGCCAGGTTCCGCACCTCCGCCGCCACGACTGCGAAGGCGGAGCCGGCGTCGCCAGCGCGCGCGGCTTCGATAGCCGCGTTGAGCGCTAGCAGGTTGGTCTGGTACGCGATGTCGTCGACGACGCCGACCTTGGTCGCGATCTCTTTCATAGCCGTGACGGTTTGCACCACGGCGGCGCCGCCTTCGACTGCTTCCTTGGCGGAGCGCGTGGCCATCTCGTCGGTGGCCTCGGCGTTGCCCTGGTTGCGCAGCACCGAAGCGGACATTTCCTGAACAGATACGCTAGTTTGGTCGACACTCGTCGCCTGCTCGGAGGCCGACTGGGCAAGGCTCTGCGCGGTCGCGCTGACCTGACCCGAGGCCGCGCTCAAGGCGTCAGCGGCGACGCGAACCTCGTCGATGATCGACGACAGCTTCTCACCGGTGGTGTTGGCGTCGTCCTTCAGGCGTCCAAAAGTGCCGTGGTACTCGGCCGTGATGCGCTGCGAAAGATCGCCGGAGGCGAGCGCGGCGAGCACGCGCGCCACGTCGGCCAGCGCGGTGTCGATGGTACCCATCAGCTGGTTCACGCCGCTGCCGAGGGTCGCGAACACGCCCTTGCCGCCAGCGTCGATGCGGCTGGCAAAGTTGCCGAGCGCCGCGTTTCTAACGACGTTGGCGACCTGCTCGGCCAAGCGATTGGACTCGGTGACGTCGGAGCCGAGCTTGCTCTGCATCTTGCGCAGCTCGGCCAAAACCTCGCCGATTTCGTCCTGGTTGTGGATCTCGATCTGATTGTCGAAGTTGCCGCTAGAAATGCTCTTGAAGTAGCCGATGGTTTGGGCCAGCGGCGTCGTGATGCTGCGCTTGATGTAGAAGGTCGCGACCAAGCCGAGCAAAAGCGCTACCAGCACCACCGCGGCCAGCAGCGTTACCTGGCTGCGCAGGTGCTGTTCAGCCGCCACGTCGGAGTCTTCGCGGAGCTTCACCATCGTTTTGCGGCTGTTTTCCACCACCGCGTCGAGCTTTTCGTTCAACGCGCGATCCATGCCCTTCACGCGAGCGTCGACGCCGAGCGCGCCGCCGCCTTCTTCGTTTTGGTAGTGGCCGAGGGCGGCCAGGTACTTCTGGCCCAGCTCTTCGTGAGCGCGCAGCACCTCGTCAGCGGGTCCGACGTCTTGCCCGAGCTCGGCTTGAATGTTGCGCAGCTCGACCAGCGCCTTGTGCGTCTTGTCGGCCTCCAGCTCGAAGCCCTTGGAGTGCTTGGCAAAGGCATCGGCGTTTGCGCCACGCAGCAGGATGTTTTTCCACTCCTGCACCTGAATCTTGAACGCAACCTGCGCCGAGCGTGCCTCGTTCACGGACCGCTCGACGTCCGCGATGCGGTCGGCCGCCGTGTCGGCGTCACGAGCACTGGCCGACAGGCCCCGCCAGCCCTGAGCGCTGACCGCGATCAGCGCCAGCAGCAGAAAGCCGGCCAGAGTGTTGATACGACCCGCGATGGTTTGATTCGGTAGCTTCATCGTTGCGCTCGGTTCCACTCGCCGGCCACAGCCGACGCCAATTGTGACGAGCCATTCAGCAAGACGCGGGCCAAGCCAATGATCGTGAAAATCGCGCAAAAACTCGCATTTGTGACGCATTCCAAATCCCGAAGACAGGATCTGGCATCCATGGACCCGGACACACCGCGCACCCACATTGGCCCCCTCACCGCGATCCGAATGCCAGGGGGGTCGCCCTGCGTCTCGCGCCCGCGCCGCGATTTTTATCGAGGTGCCCGGCTGGCCCGCGACTTGCTAAACCCAGGGCCGTGGATTCGGGACGCATGCAACGAGTGCTGGGGCGATGGGTAGCGGTGGTGGCAACGCTGGCTTTCTTCAATGGCTGCCCGCGCGAATGCGAGCAGCCGGATGCCGAGATTGCGCTGGTCAGCGTCGAGCAAGACCCGACGCTAGGCACCTTCGAGGGGCAGCTCGATTGGCTGCAGAGCGCCGACCAGAGCACGCTGCGTGTGACCGTCTCGCGGCAAGCCGACTCGGCGACTCGCTCGTGCGATAGGGCCCAGGTCAATCTGACCTACGAGATTGCTACGACAGACCTGGTGATCTCGACCTCCCCTATTGCATCAGTCGGCGTGACCAACGAAGGCGTCACGCTTCCGCAAACCAACTACCTGGCCATCGACGCGCTCAAGCTCGTCGACAACGGCAAATTGCCCGATGCTCCCGGCATTGCCGAGCGCAGCCCGATTGGCACGCTCATCCTCGAAGTAGCGTCGGTCGACGAGCTTTCAGCAACCGTGGAGGTCCGATCCAGCACTGACCAGCTCACGGTGGCGCTGGGCAAGCTGGTGAGGGTGCCATGAGCCTTGCACGGCTGGCAAAAGCGCTCGTTGCTGCGCTCACGCTGCTTTCGTGGGGCTGCCGCTCTGAGCCCGAAGACCTGGTTTGCTACGACGACGGTGACCAGGTCATGCCCGACGAGGAGATCCGCGGCACCCGGATGGGAGATCTGCTCGAGCCGTACTTTGGCGACTACCAGGGCACGCTGAGCTGGGAAACCGGCGGCGATACGGCGTTCACGCTGTCTGTGCCATACGAAACTGGCGCCCCCTACCAGCTGTCCAACGTGTGGCAGTGCGACGTGCGCAACGTCTACTACCGGTCCAAAGCGCATGTGACCACGGACGACGACGCGCTCGACAACGAAGTGTCGATGTCGGTCCGAGCAAATCTTCCCGACGCGACAGCGGGTGCCGTGCCGGATTCCGTGGCAAGCTTCTCGGCCCTGACGGACTTGCAGTGGCAGCCGGGCTTGGCGAAGAAGCTCGGCGTGGCGCTCGACCGCTACGAGTCCAGCTACGTGCATTTCGAGCTGGATTGGGCTCCCGGGGCCCCAGGACCGACGAGCGGCGTCTTGCGCTGGCGCGGCACGCTCGCGCTCGACGGCAAGACCGAAGACTTGCTGCAAGTCGCGACGCTCACCTTCTAACTCGTCCGCGCTACCTGGGCAGCGCACTGGCGCACGCTTCGGCCACCCCCGCGGCTCGTTAGGCCGGGCTCTTCATGCGTACGTTGCGCTCGACAGGCGGGAACTGCGCCTCGCCCGCGACGGCCACGATCGCCTTGTTTCCAGCGAAATACACCTGCCAGTAGTGGTCCGTGTGCGTGTACGGCCGCACCGCCAGCACCGGACCAAACTCGGTAAAGGTGAGGATTTCGACGTCGGGCGCGGGGTCTTTGGCAACGTTCGGGATCTCGGCCAGCTTGGCCTTGAGGCGCGAGATCGCGTCTTCCACGTTCACCGAGTAGTGCAGCTGCGCGGTCAGGTCGACGCGCCGCACTGGGTTGGCGGTGAAGTTCTGCATGTTGCTTGCCAAGATCTTGCCGTTGCCGACGTGCGTCTGCACGCCATCGGGCGTATCGATCGTGGTCACGAACAGGCCGATGGCCCTGACGGTACCGGTTACGTCTGCCAAGTTCACGAAGTCGCCGACGCGATAGGGACGCAAGATCACCAGGAACGCGCCCGACGCAAAATTCGACAGCAACCCGCCCCATGCCGTGCCGATCGCGATGCCGGCGCCGGCCAGCAGCGCGGCAAAGCTCGTGGTCTCGACCCCGAAGTACCCCAAGATCGCGATCACCAGCGCGATGTTGGCGAGCACGCTGATGACGGTGCCCACGTAACGTAGCAGCGTCGGGTCGACCTTCTGTCGCTCGAGCGCGCGCTGCACGAGGCTGATCATCCAGTTGATGAGCGCGCGGCCCACCAAGTAGAGGACAATTGCCCCGATGACCTTGAGGCCCACGTTGGTGAGCGTCGAGATCGCCGTATTGATGGTGTTGTCTAGCAAGGTCGAGTTCACGACCCAATGACTAGATCTCCGGCCCGTGCGGCACAAATGTCCTGCGTCAGATTTGCATCGCTACGCGCAAAAGCGCCCCATCGACGAAGTCCTTCAGTCGCGCCCGCACGAGCTCAGAGGTCAAATCCGTGCGGCCCGCGTCGACCCAACCGGGCAACCACAACGCAGCATCTGGGTAGGCTTGCACCGATGCAGCAAGATCCCAGAGCGCCAGCTCCCGCAGTTCTTCACCACGCGCGTCTTCATACGCCGACGAGAAAATGTCCGGCGCCGCTTCTCCCAACACCAGCGCCAGGTCCATGCGGCAGTAGCTCACGTCGAACTCGGTAGGGCCTCGACGCGCCGTCGTCCAATCGATGATGCCAGTAAGCTCGGAACCTTCGAACAGAGCATTGCCGATGTGATAGTCGCCGTGAATCAGCGCCGTGCCCCGAAAGGGACGCGACAACACGAGCTCCCAAACGCGCGACCAATCCGGCGTCACGATAGCGTCGGGCACGTGCTTCTCGCGGCGGCTTTCTTCGACTTCGTAGGCGTCGACGGAAGCTGGACATGGCACGTTCGCGGCGTGAAATGCCGCCAATGTGCGGCCCAAGGCGCGCACGCGTGATGGCCAATCATCGAGCGAGAGCGCGATCTGGCCGCGCGCCCGGGTCATCAAAATCGCCGGCAGATCGCAGTGCTGGGCGAGCGGATCCTGCGCGAGCGGCGCCGGCACCGAGAAGGGCAACGCCGCCGCCGCGACGGCGCGCAGCACGTCAGCTTCGACTACCACCGGCGGATCCGCCCACTTCGGCTTGAAGCGCTTCAGCACCAACTCGAGCGGCGGCTCACCTGCATGCGACCGCTCGACTTCGAGCAAATGCGTGTGCGCCGAAAGACCGCCGTGCAAGCGCGCGGCGCGCTGGATCCGACGCGCGCCGGGCACCGCGGCCAGCACCCAATCCAAGGCGCGCTGCGGCAGCTCGGCGTCGTCTTCGAGCACGAACGCTCAGTTCGTGCGTTGCTTGAGCGCGCGCTGCACGATGCGCTCGGCGCGCTGCAGGTCGCTGCGCCGGAAGGCGTGACCGGGGCGCGAGAGCTCGAGCATGGCCGTGAGCTCGCTGCCAATGAACACCGGGATCATCGCGACCGCGCCAGAGCCGCCCTTGCTGCTGGCGAAGCGCATGGCGAGCGAGTCTTCGGTCGGGCCATAGGGCGGACCGAACACCGGGCGACCCATGCGGGCCGATTTGAGCAGCAGATCGCTCTCGGGCAGAGCAAAGCCAAGACGCTCGGTCGACATGGGGCCGAGCACCGAGCGCGTGACCAGAGACCGCCCGTAACGGCCACGGTAGTGGAACATGGCGCTCTCGGCGCCGGTCGTGACCAGCGACAGCCACGTCACGGTGTGCGCCAGCTCCATTTCGTCCTTGATGCGCTCGACCGGCCGACCCCACTCGGCCAGCTGCTCTTGCGAAGGCGCTTTGGCGCCAACTTTGCTGTTGAGCGCCGAAATCTCGCGCACCGAGTTGAGCGTGCGCCAGTCACCCTTGTAAGTGCGGACGTGGCAGTAGTCCGGGACGCGCCCGAACTCGACGCCGCGCATCAATAAGCCCGTCACGACCGGACCGACGGTGAGCTCGCCGTTCGTCACGTACCAGAGCGGCGGGGGTTCGAGCCTGAAAACACTCTTGGGGATTTCTTGGAGCTGCATGGGTCTTGGCCTGTAGCTGCGCCAATTCTCCCGACACGGCACCTCCGGGCCAACAAACTCGCAGTCACTCTGCGCAGTTAATAAGTCAGACCGCTCCGCCGCGCTTCGGCCGACGGATCTTCTCGGCTACGGTGCGGCTCAGCTCGGCGACGCGATACGGCTTTTGCACGAAGCCGACAGCGCCGCGCCGGAGCATGGCGCTGACGTCCTGCTCGGCGCCGTAGCCCGACCAGATCAGCACCGGCAACGCCGGTTCGAGCTCGCGCAGCTTGTCGAACGTGGCTTCACCGCTCAGCCCGGGCATGCGCAGGTCGAGCAGCACGAGCTGAAAGCGACCGGGGTGCGCGCTCACCTGCTCCAGGGCTGTCTTGCCGTCGACGGCGTGCGTCACCCGATAGCCAAACGACTGCAAGGTCGCGATCGCCGTCATGCCGACCATCGCGTCGTCCTCGACTAGCAAGATCTCACCCTCGCCGTGCAGCACCGACGTCGTGGCGGGCGCGAGCGCGACGTTCTCTGGCTCCGTGCACGGCAGGTAGACGCGGAAGGCCGTGCCAGCGTCGACGTCGCTGTTCACTTCGATGCTACCGCCGTGCGCCTTGACGGTGCCGGCGACCGACGCGAGGCCCAGCCCCGTGCCTTTGCCGAGCGGTTTCGTGGTGAAAAACGGGTCAAAGATGTTCGGCACCTGCTCTTTGGGAATGCCGCGACCGGTGTCGATGACCTCCAGGATCAGCCAAGGGCCCGGCGCCAAACCGCGAGCGCTGGTGCGCGTGAGCTCGACGGATGACGTTGCGACGGTCAGCTTGCCGCCGGTCGGCATGGCGTCGCGCGCGTTGACAAGCAGGTTCAACACCGCGCTTTGCAAGAGCGCTGCGTCACCCGCGACCGTGGTGTGGGTCGCGTTCAGCTCCGTCACGATGGTAATGTTGGGATCCATCGAGCGCCGCGCCAGCGTGACGGCTTGTTCGATCACGGCGTGCAGATCGGTAGGGCTTTGCAGCATGCGAGCCTTGCGCGAGTACGCCAGCAGCTGCCGCGTGAGCTCGGCCAAGCGTTGAGAAGCGAGCAGGATGCTGCTGGTCAGCTCGTGTGCCGACTGCTGCTCCGGTAGCTCCAGCTTGAGCAGCTCTGCCGAGCCCATGATGGCAGTCAGGTTGTTGTTGAAGTCGTGGGCCACGCCGGCCGCCAGCCGCCCCACCATCTCCAGCTGCTTGCTCTCCATGGCTTGCAGCTCGGCTTCGGCGCGCGCTCGCTCGGCTTGCTCGCGCCGAAGCGTTTCTCGTCGCGCCAACCGCAAAGAGCGCTCCACGCGCGTCACGATAGCGACCATCAACCCGCCGAACAGCGTCACAGCCATGAAGGTGACGCCCAGCGAGCGCGCCCAGGTTCGGCCAGACGTCATGCTGATGTCCTTGACGTTGGGCGGCGGCACATGGCCGGACACGACGGCCCATGCCACGGCTGTCAGCGCTAGCGCCGAGAGCACCGTCAAGGTCACCATCGCGCGGCGCCCGAGGAGCAGCCCTGCCAGCATCAGCGTCACCACCAAACAAGCGCCCGGCCCGGACAGCACCCCCACGCCCAGGTAGCCGCCCAACGCAGTGGCCAACGCCGGCCACACCGCCAGCCACGCGCGCGCACGGCCACGCGGCCATCCAGTGAAGACCGGAATCGCTACCGCGACGGCGGCGATCAGCGCGCAAGCCACGAGCCAGAATCGCCCTGGCCCCGGCTGCACGAACGCCCACACCACGCCAATGCTCAAGACGAAGATGACGAGCAGCGTGCGCAGAACTTGGAGCGCGACCTCACTCCGCCAGACGAGCGCCTCGTCCTCTTCCCCCGGCTCCTGCGCTGCAGCCTGCATCGGTTCGGCGAGAATAGGCGAAAACGTCGCTCCATCGCAAAGTCCTGTGACCCATGCCTAGACGCCCGCTACTGGCAGGTGTCGGTGCAGGCCATGCGGACCGTCGAGCCGCACTGCTTGCAGCTCGCTAAGTCTCCGGTGAACGCCACGCCGTCACATGCGTTGTTGCTGCTCAAATCGACGTCTGCGGCCTTCAGGCAGCCCGCCGACATGTCGGCGCACGGGTAGTCGGCGTCCTGGTCCCACTTGTAGAAGCGGATGAAGTCGTACTCGGCCTCGAAGGGCAGCTCGTTGTTGGCCCCCATCGGCCCACCGAACTCGAACGGCGCCGCAAAGACCCAAAGGTTCGCCATCAACTTTGCCGACAAGGTCGGCACCTTCGGCCCCGTGAGCTCGCGCAGCTGAACCTGCATCCCGTCGGCGTCCAAGTAGTAGAACTTGATTGAACCTGGCAGCCACTCGAAGCCAATGGTCTGAAAGTCCGTGCGAAAGCTGCCGGGCAGATCGAACGTCGCCGGCTGCTCTTTGTCGGCCGTGAAGTTGCAGTCCAGGTCTCCCACGATCAGATTCGTGCTCAGGCGACCGGGGGCGTCCCCAGTTACTTCGAGGTCAATCTCGCGCCACTCTTGGCAAGCAGGCTGGCGATAGGTGAAGAGCGACGCGATGTAGTTGCCGTTGGTCACCGCGTCGTTCGGCTTCACCATCGGCGCCTTGATGCGCGTCTCGTAGCGCCCATAGCGGAACCAGTTGTGCCTGCTGCGCAGCTCGCCTGCTTTGCGCGAGCGAGGCGGCACCTGCCCGGTGTTCGAGAACGAACAACTCGCAGCAACGGCGCTCTCGCTCAGCGTGAGCACCATCTTGCCGTCTTGAAAGCCGATGGCGTCGCGCGTGAAGCGATGGGTCTGAAAGCCGCCGTCGCTCCAGGTCCACACCGGATCTTTGGCCAGGTCGAGCGGCTGCGTGAAATCCTCGACCAGCCAGAGCGTGAACCCAGCGTACGTCGGGTGCTTCACGGTCGGGTCAGGGTGACCAAAGGGCAAGCCGGAGCCGGCGCTGGTTCCGGCGCTGCCGCCAGTCGCGGCGCTAGCGCCCGCAGACGAAGACCCAGCGGTCCCGCTGCTGCTGCCACCATTACCAGTGCCGGAACCTGCGCCAGAGGCGCCGGCGCCGCTGCCGCTCCCGGCCGTGGACGTTCCGGCCATGGAGCTAGCGCCCGCGCCGGACACGCCCTGCTTCGAACCTGGCGCCTGCGAGCTGCAGGAAAAAGCGCTAGCGAGCCCTAGAAGCGCAAGAAGGTCGAGAGATCGCATGAGGAAGCGCCGTGTAGTGTCACGACGCCCCCCTCGCGATCACGCGCTCGTGGACCAGCGACTCAGCGAACCGCGGCCCGTGCGAACCGAGCCGACGGCGCGGTGACGCGACCCACCTGCCTTCGGGTCAGCTCGCTGGCAGCCTTGATGTGGCCCGAGCTCTTGCGCGTGGACTTGCGCGAGGCCTTGCCGCTGGCCGAGCTCTCGAGCACTGGCCCGCCACGATTGTCGGAGCGCTTGGCAAAGTTGTGCGGCGAAGTGCCGACCCCATCCAGCAGCGTCGTGTCGATGTTTTCGTCCCTACTCGGTTTGCGCAGCTTCTTCGGGCGCGGGGGGCGGCTCTGCCGCAACAGCTCAGCCATGTACTCTTCTGCCTTCGTCGCCATACGGTCCCTCTTCCTTTCAGGAGCCGAATCGGCTCCTTTGAGACGTGACTTGACGTGACTGCATCCGAAAACGCCGCGAGCGCCCCTCCTCCCAGCGCTGGATGATACACGGCCTACAGCCGTGGGCATCGAACAATTCCTGAAGCTCGACGAATAGCTACGCGACGCACGCGAGACGTGTCCGAGACCTGCTGCCGAAACAGCACGCCCTTGGTGTTGGGACGGTAGGCACCTGACTCGATGCACAGTGTGTGTGAGCCGCCACGCCTCGCGCCGATCGAGTCGATTTGAAGCAGCCGCTGCAAGTGGCTCGAACACCGCGCTTCCTGGTGCATTTCAGGCATTGGCGCTCGTCGCTCGCTGCATCATTTCGATCTGACCGTCGCGTGGGGAGCGCGCGGCGGGCGCCGAAAAAATTTCGTCTCGACTCGGGAATGAGAAAAACGTCAGCCAGGTTGTTCGCACACCCACTCGGGACCAGAGGAGGTCACAATGACAGCGAGACCTCGGACGGTAGCGCGCATGACGGCGCTATCACTCGTGTTGACGGCCGGCACAGCGGGAGCCGCCTCATTACGTGACCTGCCTACGGAGGTGCTGTGCGATCTGATAGACGACGCGGAAGCGCCAGGAACAGAGCATCCGGAACGAGCGCGAGTGTTGTCGCTGCTCACCGAGGACGAGCGCGCGACGGTGCGCGCTCAAGTAGCAGCGGCCATGGGTAGCCTGTGGCCCAATGCCGGTGCCGAGGCGACGGACGAGCTCCGTCGCCTGGCGCGCGACACATCCGACAACGTGCGCGTCTCGGCGGCCGTCGGCTTGGCGCGCGCCATCGAACGCGCCAGCGCGCCCGAGCGCATCGACTTGGTTTGCACCTGGGCCGTTTCGGAACACCGCGACGAGCGGCTCGCGCTGGCCCGCGCGCTCACCTGGAGCACGCCGGTGTTCGTGGCTGATTTGGTGCTCGAGCAACTGGCCGCCGACGACAGCACCGCCGTGCGGGCCGCGGCCCTCGCCGCGGTCGCCAAGCATTTCCACGAGAACTCTTCGGTCTACGTCCGCATCGTCAGCCAGTGTCTGGACGACGCGGACGTCAACGTGCAGAAGCTCGCGCGCGCGTTGTTCAAGCGCGCGCGCGGCTGAACGAAAGCTTCAGAACTTCATGCTGGGCGGAGCCAAGTCGTACGACTCTTGGTAGTCGTCGAGTGACGCCTTGACGACGCGGCGCGCGTGCTCGTGCCCGTAGATACCCGAGACGGTGATCTGATTCTCGGTGCCGGGCATCAGCTTGTAAGTCGAGAAGTAGTGCACCAAGCGATCGACGATGGCGCGCGGCACCTGCGCGATGTCGTGGGTGTCTGTGTAGTAGGGGTCGTTGTCGAGCACGGCCACGATCTTGTCGTCGGCCTCGCCGCGATCGACCATGCGGATGCCCCCGACGACGCGCGCCTCCAGCAAAATTTCGGACCGCGTGATGGGGCGCTCGCTGATCACGCAAATGTCGAGCGGGTCGCCATCGGCCGTCTCTACGCCCTCGGTCGAGAGCGCCGCCACGCGCTGGGCGCAGTAAGTGCGCGGAATGAAACCGTACAGGGTCGGCGGCGTCGCCGAGCCGCGCTGCGGACGATCGACCTTCAAGTAACCGGTCGACTTGTCGATCTCGTACTTCATCGTGTCGAACGGCGTGATCTCGATGTACGCGGTGACCACGTTCGGCGCGTTGTCGCCAGCGTCCAAGCCGTGCCAAGGATGAGGTCGGAAGCGATAGAAAGGGGGAGGGGGCATCGTCATAAGAGCGGGCGGAGCGTAGCTGCATTTTTCGGCAACACACGTTTCTGACGAATTGCATCGCGTTCAGGCGATTTTCGGCCGGCCGGCGAAATTCACTCGCCCCCTGTCGATCTGCAGCAGGCTCGTTCGATTAAACAAGGCGAGCGGCCGAAGTGGCGCTCCAACAAGGAACGAAAGCCATGCAATACATCCTGCTCATCTACGAGAACGAAGCCGAAGCCAAGGGTCGTAACAAAGAGGAAAGCCAAAGGATTTTCGGCGAGTACATGGCCTTTACCGGCGCCATCAAGGCCAGCGGGCACATGCGCGGCGGCGAGCCGCTCGAGTCCACCAACACTGCAACCACCGTGCGGGTGAAACAGGGCAAGACCGTCCGGACCGACGGCCCTTTCGCCGAAACTCGCGAGCAGCTAGGAGGCTTCTACCTGATCGAAGCCAAGGATCTCGACGAAGCCGTCGGCATCGCCGCTCGCCTTCCCGCCGCCAAGACCGGCAGCGTCGAAGTCCGCCCGGTCATGAAACTCAACGGCATGTAACGCTCACCCCTCTCCCAAAGCCTTTGGTCAATATTGGCCTCCAAATTTTGACCAATATTGACCAACGGTTGGCCATCCCCCGTCGAGATCCCTCCCATCGCGGCACGGTGGCAGTGACGTTTGCGGAGCCCCCCTCATTTCCGAATTCGAGCGCATCTATCGGAGCGAGTCAGCTGCGGTCACGGCGCGGCTAATTCGCACGCTGGGTGGCGACTTTGCGCTCGCCGAAGAAGTCGTGCAGGAGGCTTTCGCGGCGGCGCTCGAGCAATGGCCCAGCGCCGGCACGCCCGCCCACCCGCGCGCCTGGCTGATCCAAACCGCGCAGCACAAAGCCATCGACCGGCTCCGCCGCAGCCGCCGCTTCGAAGCACCGCTCGAAGACGCAGAGCGGCTCGCGGCAGCTGAAGCAGCTACGGGCGAGCACGCAGCGACGAGCGAACAGGACGACTACCTGCGGCTCATCTTCACCTGCTGCCACCCAGCGCTCGCGCCCGAGGCGCAAATTGCGCTCACCCTCCGCACGCTGTGCGGCTTGTCGACGGACGAAATCGCCCGTGCCTTCTTGGTCGAGCCAGTGACGATGGCGCAGCGCCTGGTACGAGCCAAAAACAAGATCAAAGTCGCCAAGATTCCGTATGTCGTGCCCGAGCGCGCAGAGCTCGCCGAGCGGCTCGACGCCGTGCTCACGGTCATCTACTTGGTCTTCAGCGAAGGCTACGCCGCCACCTCCGGCGACGCATGGGTACGACGTGATCTTTCGACGGAAGCCATTCGGCTCGGCAAGCTCGTGGAGCGGCTGCTGCCCGAGCACAGTGAGCCGGTGGCGCTCGTCGCCCTCATGCTGCTGCACGACGCGCGTCGTGACACGCGCGTCGACGCCAACGGAGACTTGGTGCTGCTCGAAGAGCAAGATCGCAGCCGCTGGGACCGCGCGCAGATTGCCGAAGGCTGCGAGCGAGTCGAGCGCGCGCTGCGCCGTGGCGGCCCCACGCCGTACGCGCTGCAAGCCGCCATCGCCGCTCTGCACGCGCAAGCCCGGCGCGCTGGAGATACCGATTGGCCACAAATCGTGCTCCTGTATCGCGAGCTGTTGAAGCGCGCCGAAAGCCCCGTAGTAGCCTTGAATCACGCGGCGGCCGTCGCCATGGCCAAAGGCGAAGAAGCGGGCCTCGCGTTGCTCGCTGACCTGGCGGGGGTCGAGGAGCTACAAAGCTACGCGCCGTTCTTCGCCGCCCGCGCGGACCTTTTACGCCGTTTGCAACGCTTTCAAGAGGCCGTCCCCGACTACGAGCGCAGCCTCTTGCTCGCCAAGAACGAGCCAGAGCAGCGCTACCTGACGCGGCGCCTCGCCGAAATGCGCGGCCGAATCGGAAACGCGCACGACACCTGACGCCGCGCGGTGGCTCCGCCGAGGGCGAAACACACGCGCGGGTTGCAAGGCGAGAGCTTGTTGCTTGACCGCTCCGGGCGATTGGTTTCTACGGAAGCCGTGAGCCAAATTCATTTCATTGGTGGCGAAAAGGGTGGCGTCGGCAAGAGCGTCGTGGCGCGGCTGCTCGCTCAGTATTGGATCGATCGCGGACTGCCGTTCGCCGGCATCGACAGCGACGCTTCGCACGGCGCGCTCTTGCGCCACTACGGTGATTTCAGCCAATTCGTCGATCTGCGCAGCAACGACGGAGCTGATCAAATCCTGGATCGCGCGCTCGGCGCCGATCGGCGCGTGCTCGTCGACCTGCCGGCGCAAAGCGCGCAAGCCTTGGACAACTGGGTCACCGGCGCCAACGTGCTCTCTCTCGCGCGAGAGCTGGGCGCGCCCATCACGTTCTGGCACGTCAGCGACGGCGGCTTTGCTTCGGTGCAGCAGCTCGACAAGGCGCTCGATCGCTACACCAACGAGGTCGCGCACGTGGTGGTGCGCAACCACGCGCGTTCCAGAGACTTCTCACAGCTCGAAAGCTCGCCCGCCATGGACAAGCTCCGGGCGCTACAAGGCTCGGTCATCGACCTGCCCGAGCTCGACTCCGCGGCGATGTACAAGATCGACAGCGGCGGCTTGAGCTTCTGGGCCGGCGCCCACGTCGCCGAAGGCGATGGCGCGCTAAAGCCGCTCGAGCGCGAGCGCGTGAAGCTGTGGCTCGGCCGCGCCTACGCACAGCTGAATTCGCTCGGCTCGCTGATCTGAGCCGGGTCCGGCTCCTCTCAGCCGGCTCCGGTTCCTCTCAGCCGCTCTCCTGCTCCTCTGAGTGGGAGTCAGGGATCCCAGGGCAGGCCGATCCGCACACCGCCGCGCAAAAAGTGGACCGGCGCTCGGCCCCCGCCCTCGAAGTAGTACTCGTAGGAGACGGCGAGGCCCGCCCACGGCAGCACGTTGCGGCGCCGCAGCGCCGTAAAGGCGAACGCCCCGCCGATGCGCGCTCCAAAGCTGAGCTGAGTGTTGTCGGCTTCGAACAGCGCGACTGGCGCGGCCTCCAAGTCGTAGTGCCAGGTCAAGGCCCGCGAACGGAACACCACCGGCAGCGCCGGAAAGTAGTTGATTACGAATTCGGAGGCGTTGCTGTTCGGCCGAAGCAGCGCGCTACCGCCAAACTCGGCGCCGCCCAGCAGCGAGTAGCGCCCATCGAAGCCCCAGCCAGCCAGCAAGCGACCCGAGCCGCCGGCCCCGAACGTCAAATGCCCGCGCGTGCGCCGAAATTGCACGTTGCCGCCCGATTCGAAGCTGAACGTGAGGCGCTTGCGATCCGACTGCAGGCCTTGAAAACCCGCCTGCGGGCGCACCCAAAACGGACACTCGTTATGGCGTGCCAACGTTTGCTGCAGAGCCACCAGTTGCCGCTCGGCCGTCAGCGCGTCGCTGACCTGAGCCGACACTTCACCCTGCTTGTTGAATAGGACCTTGGGATCGCCCAGCTCCGCGCGTCGCTTTTGCAGGCCTCCCAGCGCGCCCTCGCGAGCAGCGGGCGAGGCGTTGCAAACCGACGGCAGCAGGTGCTCCTCGATGGCGCGCAGCGCTTCGCGATCCGTGAACCAGTCGTCGACCTCTTCGGCCGCGACCACGCGCGCGACATCGCTCAGCAGCGCGCGGGCCCCTTCGGGGTCTTGCGCGAACGCCAGGCCGGGCCGAAGCACCAGCAAGAGCGCCAGTACCGGCCACGCCCTGAGCCAAAGCATGGCGTCCTTCTTGGGGGGCCATGGGGCCCCGTCAAGCGGGAAAACCAAGAAGAAGCGTGAAGAACGGGGTCGAGCCGGCCGCGAAATTGCCCGCTTTTGCCGCGATAGCGCGGCTTTTTGTGGCGCGACCCTTACCGGCAGCAGCCCAGCGGCCGTTCCAACCAGGCAGGATGAGCAACACGGAGGCGATGCAACGCGCGCTCACGGACGTGGTGTCGCGCGGAGATTTCGTGGTTCCACCCTATCCGGCCGTGGCCCTGCGCCTGCAGCGGCTGTTGGCACGTGAAGGCTACGGGGTAGCCGAGGTCGCGGATGTGTTGGCAGCCGACGCCGCGCTAGCCACCACCGTGCTGGCCGCGGCCAACTCGGCCCTATTGGGCGGCTCGACCGAGATCACCAGCTTGAGCCGTGCGGTCAATCGCTTGGGAGCTCGCACGGTCGGGTCCATCGCGATCGCGAGCGGCGTGGGCGCGGTCGCGCTCACCACGGGTGTGCTGCAAGACGTGAAGTTCCGGGTGTGGCGCCGCGGCATGACGTGCGCGCTGGCTTGTCAAAAGCTCGGCGGCGCGCGCGGGCTCGCGCCCGAAGACGCATTCCTGGCGGGCCTGCTCTACGGTTTTGGCCGTTCCATCGCGATTGCGTCGCTCGAGCAACTGCTGAAGACTCACCAGCCGCCGCGCCCGCTCTCGGTGGCGGAATGGCTGAACATCGCGGAGCAGCAGCGTGGAGCGTTGGCACAAGCCGTGGCCAAAGGCTGGCAACTGCCGCCCAGCGTCGCCGAAGCCATCACCGGCAGCGCCGGCTCCAGCAGCGCGTCGCTGCACGAGCTGGTCTTGCACGCCGACCGCATCGCGGGCGACCTGGACGCAGGTCGCATGCCGCAAGCTCAACACCCCACCGAAATTCGCTTGCTCGACGAGCTGATCGCTGGCTTGCCCGGTGCGCTGGAGGCGTTTGCGCCGCCCGTTCCACAGCCCACGACCCGGCCCAGCCCACCCAGCGCCATGCTGGCCAAGCCCGACCACGCGCTCGACGGCGAGCTCCGCCGCAAAGCGCTGAAAGTCGTCGACCGCCGCGCCAAGGGCGCCGCGAACCTGACGTGCAAAGCCGTGGGCGCCACTGGCATCGAGGTCGAAAGCTCCAAGCCATTTCAAGAGAGCTCGATGGTGCGGCTGGTCGTGGGCGACTCCGAGCCGCGCTTCGATCCGTGGTTCAACGTCGTGCTGTGCGTGGCGACGGGCTCCGGCTATCGCGTGGAGCTGGAGCTATTTTCGCCCACACGGGAAACGCGCGAGCAGTGGCGCGCGATTTACGAAGCGCCGTGACGCTGTCCCTGCAGTCGCCGCGCCAAGTCGCGCCCGAGCCTGTAAGGCCCCCGCGCGGCGCGCGTTGTCTGCGGGTCATGCGCCAAAGGTTTCCTGGTTTTGGGTTTGCGCTCTCGGCGTCGGTGCTCGTGCTCGGCAGTGGCTGTGGCGGCGCCGGCACCTTCAAGGTGGCTGAAAGCGCGGCTTCCGCGCCCCCCGCGCCGCCGCGCGAAGCGATGAGCGCACAAAGCCCGCAAGGGGAGGCTGCCCCCGATTTCGCCGACTCGGCGCCCGCGCCATCGCCTGCCGTGGCGACGAGCGCCCCCGCCGACGCCAGCGGTCCTGCGGAGCCGGCGCCCCAACCAGGCAGCCCGTCGGCCGTCGGCGCCCTCGCACCTCGCCGAGAAATGCTCGACATCGAAGCCAACGTCAACCTCGTCGTGCCCAAGGTAAAGCATGCGCTCAAGTCGCTGCACGAGCTGACGACGCGCCTCGGCGGCGTCGTCACCGAAGAGCGCGTCGACTCCAGCAGCCAGTATGGCTCTGCGCGAGTCACGCTGCGGGTGCCGAGCGGCTCCACGCACGGCGTGTTCGAGGCGCTGGAGAAGCTGGGCAACGTAGTCGACCAAAACGTCACCGCGCGCGACATCGGCAAAGAGTACTTCGACGCAAACCTGCGGCTCTCCAGCTTGGAGGCGACGCGGCAACGCTACGAAGCAATCTTGCAGCACGCGACCAAGGTCGAGGAAATCCTGCGCATCGAGCAGGAGCTGGGCCGAATTCGCGGAGAAATCGAGCAAGTGAAGGGCAACCTCCGCTGGCTGTCGGACCGCGCGGCGCGCGCCACGCTGCACATCGTCCTGCGCGAGCAAGCACCCCAGATCGCTTACGCCGAAGAGCCCGAAGCGAAATTCTTCCCCAGCGTACGGCTGCCCGCGCTGATCGACTTCGGCAACCAAGGCGCACACGGCTACGCGGGCGGCGGCTTCGCCCTGCGCGTGAACCGTGCGTTCAGCCTCGACCTCGACCTGTTCGAGCGCTCCCAGTCGGAGCAACGCGGCCCCGACGTGGTGCTGGCCAGCTTGGGCGGCGAAATCTTCTCGGATCTGCTGGGCGGTGGTGAACGGCGCTACCTGAACCCATACTTGGGTTGGCGCGCTGGCTACGGTCGCTTTGGTACCGACAACCAAGCCATCGTGGGCGCCACGCTGGGCCTGGAGCTGTACAAGAACGGCTGGTTCGGCGTCGACGTCGAGGCGCGCAATTACCTAGCTTTCCTGGGCGACCGGGGCGCGCACTTCCTGGTCACACCCGCGCTTTCGGCGCGCGTCGCTTTCTAGCCAAAAAGGGCCCCACAATCGGCGGCGTGTTAGAACGCCGCCATGGCTTGGCGAGCTGTTGCGGGCAAATGCGCCCTCGGTTTTGGTGCGCTCTTGGCGCTCGGCTGTGGGGACGAGGTGCATACGCAGCCCAAGCTGACGCCGGTCGAAGGCGAGCCGGTCGGCGAGTGCGCTGCCGTGCTCAACACGTACGACCGCGCCGCGGCGACCGCGACCCACCTGCCAGAGTGCAGCAGCATCGAGTACGGCTCGAGCCCGCCGGTGTTCGGCGACCATTTCCCGAGCTGGGCAGCCTACAAGACGTACGACTTTCCAGTGCCGCTCGGATTTCTAGTTCACGACCTAGAGCATGGGGCGGTCGTCTTCTATTACGACTGCTCCGAAGGCTGCTCCGACGAAGTTCGAGTCGTACAAGACTTCATCGACGCGCTGCCGGCAGATCCGCGCTGTTCTTCCGACGTCAGAGTGCAGGTCGTTCTCGTTCCGAGACCTGGGCTGGGCGCGCGCTGGGCGGCGTCGTCTTGGGGTGCCTCGCTGACGGCGGACTGCTTCGATCCCGAAGTTTTCGGTCAATTTTACGACGATCACGTGGGTCAGGCCCCTGAAGACCTCTGCAATCAAGGCGTCAACCTCACCGAGGACCCGTGCAAGTAGCGGTCTGACGCGAAATCCGAGTGGGGGCCGAGTTGCTTTTCGAAGCAAAGCGCGCCATGAGGTGAAGAGGGATTTGGCTCGGATGGCGACTCCGCATCTGACAGTTTCGGCCGAGGAGCGCACGCGCTTGGCGCGCACGCGTCTCGGCCAGCTGGTCCTCGGCAAATGGCGGCTCGATCGCTTGATCGGCGTGGGCGGCATGGCCGCGGTGTTCGAAGCGACGCACCGCAACGGCAACCGCGTCGCGCTCAAGATGCTGCACCCGGACCTGACCGGGTTCGACGAGATCCGCGAGCGCTTCTTGGCCGAAGGCTACGCCGCCAATCGCGTCTCGCATCCCGGGGTCGTCACCGTGCGCGACGAAGGCACCACCGAAGACGGCGCGGTGTTCCTGGTCATGGATCTTCTACGCGGCCAAACCCTCGCCGAACGGCTCGAAGACGGGCGAGAGCTGTTCAGCGTCGGAGAAGTGCTCGAAATCTCGTCGCAGCTGCTCGACGTGCTGGTGCACGCGCACCACCGCGGCATCGTGCACCGCGACATCAAGCCCGAGAACGTCTTTCTCACGGCTGACAAGCGCGTGCGCTTGCTCGACTTCGGCATCGCGCGGGTCGAAAACCAAAGTCGAACCCACACCACCCAGGTCGGCACGACGCTCGGCACGCCCGCCTTCATGCCGCCCGAGCAAGCCCTAGGTCGCTGGGAAGAGCTCGACGGCCGCAGTGACCTGTGGTCGCTCGGCGCCACCATGTACCTCTTGCTCTCCGGCACGCCGGTGCGCGAGCACGGCAGCGTGACCGAGCAGTTGCTGGGCGCCATGACGCGCCCCGTCCCGTCGCTGGGCGACGTAACGGCCCTGCCGCGCTCGGTCGTGGCCGTGGTCGACCGCGCGCTGGCGTTCGACCGCGACGCGCGCTTTCCCGACGCTCGCTCCATGCAGCTGGCCGTGCGCGCCGTGCAAGACGAGCTGAGCATGCCCGATTCACGGACCACGCTGCCGCCGCCCTCGCTCGAGCCCACGGCGCTTTCCCTGCGCACCCCGCGCCCAGAAGGCCGCAACAAACGCCCGAGCATTCCGACGGTGCGGCCCGTTGCCGCAACCGTCACGCCGCTCCCCTCCGCCGGCGGCGAACAGTCACGCAGCGCCTTGCCCGTGTACATCGGCTTGGGCTTCGCGGTCGGGATCAGCATCGTGATTGGTGCGCGCTTCAGCGTCCGCCCGCCCTCGGAGAAGGCCCCAGCCGCTCAGGCTACTCCCGGCGAAAGCGCGCCTGTCACCGCCAAGGCACCACCGCCGCCGCTCGCCAGCAGTGTGACCACCAGCCCTGCAGCGGCGCCTAGTGTGCCCTCTGCACGGCGTCTGCCGCTTCGCGTTCCGACCAAAGCCTCGAGCGATCCGTTGAGTCGTCGCAAGTAACGCATGCGGGTGCTCGTCGTCGCGATGTCCCTGTTGGGATTGGCCACTGCTACGGGTCCAGTGCTGGCGGAGCCTCACGTTGACGCTGCAGCGACCGCTGAAAAGCTGTTCCAGCGTGGGCGCAGCGCAGCGCGACGCGGTGACTGGCAACGTGCCTGTGAAGACTTCGCAGCGAGCCAAGAGCTCGATCCCGGCGCTGGCACGCTGCTCAACTGGGCCATGTGCGAGCAGGCTCTGCACAAGCTCGCGTCAGCGTGGCTGCACTTCAACGAAGCCGCTCAGCTGCTCGAACCGGGTGACGATCGCTTTCCGTTCGTCCGCGCGCAGCTGCAAAAGCTGTCACCGCGTGTGCCGCGGCTCACGCTGCGCTTGTCACCAGAGATGCCGGCAGGCGCCCAAGTGTGGCGCGCCAACAGCGAGCTCGCCGCCGCGAGCCTTGGCGTTGCGTTGCCGGTAGATCCCGGCAGCATCGAGCTGTCGGTGACGTGCGCTGGCCGAGAGACGCGCCGCGTCTTCGTAGCGCTTCGCGAAGCCGAAAGGCTCGAAATCACGCTCGAGCCGGGCGCTCCGCTGCGCAGCAGCGGAACGCGGCCACATACACCCCCGACCAACGGCGCAGCACGCTCGACGCATCCGGGCAGCGTCCAAAAAAGCCTTGGTTTGTCCCTGGTTGCGGTCGGCTCGGTCGGGATTGGGCTCGGCCTTGCGAGCGGCCTGGTGGTGGCGGAGCGCCAGCGCACAGCCGTTGCGCATTGTCCTGCCCATCGCTGCGACGCTTCGGGTTTTCGCGCCGTAGAATCGGGAGAGCGCTGGCTCGCCGTGAACACGGTGTCGTGGAGCGTCGGCGCGGCAGCAGTCGTCAGCGGCGCCGTGCTGCTCGTGCTGTCGCACGACGAGCAGCGCGACGCAGCGATTCAAGCATTGCCGGGCGGGGCTGCTGTCGTCTACGGCGGGCGTTACTGATGCTCGCCGTAACGTCTCGCCTCTGGTTCGCGGCGCTCGGGCTAGTCACCGGAGCGTGCGCGCTCGCGGGCTACGACTTTGGCGACTACGAGCGCGCGCCCGTCACCACGTCGGCAGGGGGTGCCGATACTGCAGGCAGCGGCATCTCGCTCACGGCGACACCGTTTGCGAGCGGCGGGGACGACGCGAGCTCGACGGCGGGCCACGGCGCCGGTGGCGACGAAACGAGCGGCGGCGCGGGCGCCCCCGGAGCGTCCGGAGCGTCCGGCGCGTTCGGCGAAGCACCGACGCCGGTCTGCGTGCCGCGCGGCTGCTTCGAGCTCGGACTGGCCTGCGGACCGGCGGACGACGGCTGCGGTCGGCCGCTCGATTGCGGCCCCTGTTTCTGGTGGTTCCAAGAATGCGTCGAAAACCGCTGCGAAATTCCTGAGTAACTTCGCTAAGTTTCGCGCCAAGTTGCGTGTCACCCCTGTTGCGACTAGCTTCCCGTTCCCTTTCGTTTCGCCTGGAGTACCTATGGCCCGCGTCACCGTCGAAGACTGTCTAGAGAAGGAAGAGAACCGTTTCGCCCTCGTGGTGCTCGCTTCCTCTCGCGCTCGCTCGTTGATGAAGGGTAACCCCTCCTTGGTAAACGCCAAGAACAAGCCGCTCGTGATCAGCTTGCGCGAAATTGCCGCTGGCAAGGTGCGCTTCAACCGCCCCACGAACGACGCCGTCCTCGAGTACATCACCGAGCTCGGCCGCGCGAATTACTGATTCCCTCCCTTCGGGTGGGGAATCAGTAGACTTTTCCTGCGGGAGCTCAGCTCCCGCCCCGCTGAAGTGAATTCAGCGGGGCCCCACCCTCAGGTTTCGGGTCCCTACCCGAAACACAGCAGTTGAGAGATGGGATGAGGATCAAATCGTTAGGGCGCGCGGGAGATGCGGGTGCGACGGAGCACTACGCAGATCCGGCGTACTACACGAAGACGTACAAAGAGCGGACGCACGACGTCGAGTACTACGCCAAGCTCGCGCGTCGCCTCAAAGGTCCTGTTCTCGAGTACGGCATCGGCAACGGCCGTGTTGCGCTGGCCATCGCCAAGGCCGGCGTCCACGTCACGGGCATCGACCTGTCGCAGCCCATGCTCGACAGCCTGGAAGCGCAGCTCAAAACGCTGCCCAAGCAGCTACGCGCCCGCGTTGCCTGGCACCAGGGCGACATGCGAGAGCTGCAGCTACCGGAGCAGTTTCCGCTCGTGATTGCGCCGTTCAACTGCGTGCTGCACTTGTACGAGCGGCGCGACATGGAGGCGTTCCTGGCCCGGGTGCGCGAGCACTTGGCGCCGGGCGGCCGCTTCGTCTTCGATTTCTCGGTGCCCCACGGCGAAGATCTGAGTCGCGATCCCGAGAAGGCTTTCGGCGCGCCACGCATTCGCCACCCCACGACCGGTGAGCTCACCAAGTACGCCGAGCGCTTCGAGTACGACCGGCTGCGCCAGCTCTTGCTGATCAAGATGGAGTTCTCGCCCGAAGGCGGCAGCAAGCCGTGGACGGTGCCGCTCACCCACCGGCAATACTTCCCCCGCGAGATGGAAGCGCTCCTGCACTACAACGGCTTCGTCGACATCTTTTTCACGGCAGATTTTACCGATCAAGCTGCCGATCAGCACGTCGATTCCATGGTGGTGAGCTGTACCGCCAAGCGCTAGTCGCCAGCTAAAAGCTAGCTAAAAGCGCTTCGGGGCGGCTTCCGCCAAAATTGCACGCCCCAGCCCTTGCGAGGCCCCGCGGCGGCGCTTAGCTTCAGCTCTCGGCAAATGGCCACCGATCTATACAAGGACCTGGGCGTTTCCAAGAGCGCCAGTGCCGACGAGATCAAGAAGGTCTACAAGAAGCTGGCCGGCCAGCTTCACCCGGATCGGAACCCGGGTGACCAGAAGGTCGAGGCGCGCTTCAAGGCCGTCAATCGCGCCTACCAGGTGCTGAAAGATCCGGAGAAGCGCCGCCTCTACGACGAGTTCGGCGAAGAGTCGCTGCGCGAGGGCTTCAACGCCGCTGCAGCGCGGGCTTACCGCAACGCCGCGCAGGCGGCTGGCGCTCGGCGCGCCCGCGGCGGCGGCATCAATTTCGAAGACCTGCAGGGCGGCGCCGGTCCGGGTGGATTTGGCGATCTGCTGGGCGAGCTATTCGGGGGCGGGGGCGGTCGCGGCCCTCGCCGCGGCGGCGTTCCCGCCAAGGGCGCCGATGTGACGAGCGAGGTCGCTATCGACTTCGTTTCGGCCATCCGCGGGGCCGAGCTGCGCTTGCAGCTGGGCGACGGCGGAGAGGCGGTGACCGTGCGCGTGCCGCCCGGCGCTGGCGACGGCGACAAAGTGCGAGTCGCGGGCCACGGCGAGCCAGGCGGCATGGGCGGACCGGCAGGAGATTTGGTCATCACGGTGCGCGTCAATCCGCATCCGTTCTTCGAGCGCGACGGGCTCGACCTACACCTCAACCTGCCCATCACGGTGGCTGAGGCGTACCGCGGTGCCAAGGTGCGCGTACCGACGCCCGACGGCCCGGTCACGCTCAGCGTTCCGGTGCACGCGCAGAGCGGTCAGGAGGCTCGGCTCAAGGGCAAGGGCGTCAAACGCGCCGGCAAGCAGGGCGACTTGTACGTCCGCTTTCTGGTGAAGCTGCCCGTCCAAACCTCGGAGGCCATCGAGCAAGCGGTGGCGACGCTGGAAAACGCGATGACCGGAGACGTCCGCGGCGGCATTCACTTCTAGCGCGCGCTGTCGCGTATTTCGAGCGCCTGTCAGCGACTGCTGCGGCGCGTAAAAGGTTGTAATGAATCTTCGTGACGCCGGGCGAGCGCGCTCGGGCGTGTCAGGCTGAATCATGCGCAAGGTTTCGCCGCGAGGTGCGCGCCAGCGCGCGGTACCTGGATGGGCCGTGGTGCTCGGGCTCTTGCTCACCACGGTGCTGCTCGGTTGGGCGCCCGTTGCGCGCCACGTGCGAGCCGCCGAACTTCTGCAGCGTTTGTCAGAAAAGGCGCCCACCAACGCGCCGCGCTTGGCGACCGAGGACGTCACGATTCCCGGGAAGAGCGGACCAATTCGCGCGCGGCTGTACTTCCCTGCAGGCGCGAAGCCGGGGCGGGCAATCGTGGTCGCGCACGGCGTTCACTACCGCGGTATCGACGAACGGCGGCTGGTGCCGTTCGCGCGCGCGTTGGCCGAAAGCGGGCTCACGGTGCTGACGCCCGAGCTGAGCGAGCTGGCCGACTACCGCATCACCGCCAGCGGCGTGGAAGTCATTCGCGACTCCGTCCGTTACCTGCTCGGCCGCCGCGACCACGTCGACGCCGAGCGCGTAGGCGTGCTGGGCTTCAGCTTTGCCGGCGGGCTCGCGCTCGTCGCCGCTCAAGATCCGGAGACGGCCGCGCACGTCACCTCCGTCACGAGCGTCGGCGGTCACCACGACTTGCGTCGGGTGCTGCGCTTCTTGATCCACAACGAGATCGAGACTCCGAACGGGCTGGTGCGCCAAAAAGCCCACGAATACGGGCTGGTGGTGCTGGTGTACGGCAACTTGGAGCACTTCGTCCCTGCTCCGGATTTGCCCGCCATGCGCGCGGGTTTCCAAGCCTGGCTCCACGAAGACCAAAAGGCCGCGCGCGCCGCCGCCAAAGCGCGCACCACGCCCGAAGCCGAGCGCCTGTGGCAACTGCTCGAGAAGGGGAACTTACAAACCCTGGCGCCCGAGCTGGACGCGCTGTTGCAGGCTCAGAGCGCGGCGTTGAAGGCGCTGTCTTCAGCGGGTCATCTCAAGCAGTTGCAGGTGCCCGTCTACCTGCTGCACGGCTCGCACGACACGGTCATTCCAGCCTCCGAGACCGACGCCGCGCACCTGGAGCTGGACGGTGCAGACCACCAAGCGCTGGTGTCGCCCCTGCTCGAGCACGTCGAAATGAGCAAAACTGCCGGGCTCGGCGACAAGCTGGCTCTGGTCTCGTTCATGGCCAAATTGCTTTAGGCGCGCCCAGGCCATGTGCTGCAGGTTAAGCTTGCAGCATGTGGCGGGTGTCGAAGTCGGGCGCGCTCGGGCTGCTGGCTCTGGCGGCTTGTGGAGCGGCGTCGGCTTGTGATGAAGGGCGTCCGCCTTCCTTGGTGTTCAAGCCCGGCGCGGGCGGTACCGGGACAGCTGGCGCACCCACTGTCGGCGGCTCGCTGGTATTGCCGACCGGCGGCAGTGTCGCGCTATCACCTTGCACGCAAGTCCCGCCCACACCGCTCACGCGCTACTCGGTCTTGGACCTGGACGGCACCTTGGACGACTTGTTCGGTCAGGGCACCATGCTCGCCAGCACCGTCACGATCGGTGATCGCCGCTACTGGCGCGACCTGTCGGTCGACTTCGTCGACGCTCTGCGCACGGTGGCGCGGGAGCGCGCGCAAAACGTCGTCGCCGACTCGGACACGTTCGAGATTTGCGAAACCAACGACGACGGCGCCTCGTGCGTTCAGCGTTGGCTGAGTGATTGGGGCGAAAAGCTGTATCGGCGCCCGCTGACGCCCGAACAACTCGAGGCCTACGTGGCCCAGTTTCGCAGCGCGCTGCAAGGGCTGACGCCCGCTGAAGCCGCACGAAATGCGCTGGTTTCGATGATCCTGTCGCCTTATTTCGTGCTGCGCATCGAGCTGGGCAGTGCCGCCGGTCAGCTCGATGCGTACGAGGTCGCGGCGCGCTTGAGCCGTTTCGCGACGCGGCGCTCGCCCGACCCCGAGCTGCTTCAAAGCGCCGCGAGCGGCGCACTGCTGGAACCCGCCGAGCGCCTCGCCCAGCTGCGCCGCTTGTCGCAACTGCCCACCGGTCGAGCGGCGCGCGTCCAGCAGCTGCTGGATTGGCTGGAGCTGGGTGAATGGGCGATTCCCAGAGAGCTTGCGCCCGAGCTGCGTGCCGAAATGCTCGAGCAGTCCAAGCTGCTCATCGCCGACGTCTTCGAAACGCAAGGCGCCACGCTGTCCGCGCTGCTCACGACTACACGTCAACCGCTGACGCCCAGCTTGGCGGAACACTATGGGCTGCCCGCCCCCCAAGGCAGTGGCTTCAGCTTCGTCGAGGCAGAGCCAAGCCTGGCCGGCGGGCTCCTGGCGCAGGGTTTGTTTTTATCGGCCTATCCCCGCCCCACCTTGCGCGGCTTGGCCATCTTCCGCGGCATTTTGTGCGGTAGCGTGCCTGATCACCCGGCGACGGTCGTGGCCGAGCTCGCCGACGGCGCCACGCCGCGCGAGCGCATCACCCAGAGTATCGGAGGTCGTGCCGAGTGCCGGGCGTGCCATGACATGATCGATCCGCTGGGGTTTGCGCTCGAGGCGTTCGACGATCAAGGCCGCGAGACGGGCTTCGAGAGCCATGGCGCGGTGCGCGCCACCTCGGTGGGCCTCACCTTCGAGGCGGACGATCCGGCAGCGCTGGGTCGAGGCATTGCCGCGAGCGCGGCCGCCGCCACCTGCGCGACGCGCCACTATTTGGAGTACGCGCTCGATCGCGACCTGACGCCGACCATCAACTACGGCAACCCCAGTGGCGGGCCGCCACCGATCGTGCTCGAGCGTGCCCAACCAGAGGTCGAGTGGGTGAACTGCTTGCTACAACAGGCTCCAGCGCAACCGTTCAATCTGGAAGCCACCATGGAGCGTCTGGTGCAAAGCGCGGTGTTCACGACCCACTCGAGCGGCGTCGTTCGCGTCGTTGCGTTCGACACCAGCGTGGACCCGCTGGACCACGCTGCGCAGGAAGCCAGCCTTTTTATCGGCGCATTCTTCGATCAGCAAGACAACGAAAAGATGCGCAGCTACGTGAACGCTCTGACCGAGCTGAAGCGTTTGGACGCGCTCGGCCCTGACGCGGGCGGCGCGGGTGGAGCAGCTGGGGCTGGCGGCTCCGCCGAGGCCGGGCAACCTCAGGGGGGTTACGGCTGACGACAGCGCAGGCGGCAACGGCGCGTCCGGCGCGCCATAGCCGACCGCACCAAGACTAGTCGGCGCTCGGGATGATGCTGGCCGACCCGCGGCGCGGCTTTTCGGGCGCGACGCTGGGCTTGAGGCTGCCGTCTTCGTCGTTGTAACGCTCGAGCTCCGTGGCCACGCGCCGCATCGATGCCTGCTTCTCGTGAAACGGCTGAAAGCTCGACTTTACGCCCGCTAGCACCATGCTCTTGATGTCCACGAACGGCACCCCGAGCTTGGTGTGCACCAAGAACAGCTCCTTCGAGACCGAGGTGTTGGTGATCAGGCGATTGTCGGTGTTGACGGTCACGCGCACGCCCAAGTCGAAATAGAGCTTGAGCGGGTGCGTCGCCAGATCCTTCACCGCGCCGGTCTGAACGTTGCTGGAAGGGCAGCATTCGAGCGGAATACGGTGATCGATGATGTAGTGCAGCAAATCTCCGTCTTCGCGCAGCCGACAACCGTGGCCGATGCGATGCGCCCCGCACACGTGAATGGCCTGAGCGATCGACTCGGGACCATAGGCTTCGCCAGCGTGAATGGTGCAATTCACGTTGTTGTCGCGCACCAACTGGAAAGCTGCCCGGTGGTGCTTGGCCGGAAAGTCCGCCTCGGCGCCGGCCAAGTCGAAGCCGACGACGCCGCGGCCCTTGTACGCCACCGCCAGCTCTGCCATCTGGTACGACGACTCGGCCGAGATGTTGCGGATACCGCAGACGATCACGTTGGCTTTGATGCCGTAGGTCTCTCGCGCGCGCCGCAAGCCGGCCAGCACGGCTTCGACTACTTTGGTCAGCTTCAAGCCGAGCCGCGTGTGCAGCATCGGGGCGTAGCGCACTTCCATGTAGCGCACGTTCTCGCGGTGCGCGTCTTCGGCTAGCTCGAACGCGATGCGCTCCAGCGCTTCTTCGGTTTGCATCACGCGCAGCGTGATGTCGAAGCCGCGCAGGTACTCGACGAGCGAGCCGAAATTGCGGCCACAGCCAATGGCGGCATCCAAGCCCGGCAGATCGATTGCCGGCAATTCGACGCCGTATTGTCGCCCTAGCTCGAGGATTGTCTCGAGCCGCAGCGAGCCGTCCAAGTGGACGTGAAGGTCCGTCTTGGGCAGTGCTCGAAAGACTTCGAAGGGCACCTGACCGGGACCGGGGACCAACGCTTCTTCAAAGGTCGCCATGAAGGAGTGTACCACGGCAAATCAGACTTGCCCGTACGCTGTCTCGTGAGTCGGCGGGTCGCTGTCTCGTTGTCTCGTTGACTCGCCTTCGGCTCGGCCGCCTCCGGGGCGCGCGGCGCGTTTATGTAACCGTGCCGGATCGCGCGGGTCGCCGCACACCGAAGCGCAACACCAGCAAGCCGAGCAGAGCGACTATCGGCAAATACACATAGCCGGATATGCCGATCGCTCCTTCACCGCGCGCTGCGCGTTCCAAGGCGTCGGTCACGACTTCTGCGCTTTGCACGCCGAGCAGACGTTTGCCGCCAATGTAGGTCGTGGGCAAGCCTTCGAGCTCTGGCGGAACGAGCATCGCCGATTCGCGCTCCACGCGAGCGCTCGTTGCCGGATCTAGCATGCAGCTTTCGAACGCCTTGGCGTCGAGCCCAACGGCCGCAGCGACGCGATCGATACCGGCGGGCGACAAATCTTCGGCCGCAAACAGCGCGTCGGCCATGGGTTCGGCCTTGTGCTGCGCTTCGCCGCAAACGGCTGCGCGCGCGGCGTCCTTGGCGAATGGATGCATGTCGAGCGGCTTGTTCAGCCGCACGAAGTGCACGCGGTCGCCGAACGGGTGCAAGGCCGTCTTCAGGTTGCCCGCGAAGCGCCGACACGCTGGGCACTGGAAGTCGGCAAACTCGACGACGTTCAGCTTGCCCGGTTGGTAGAGCTTCAGCACCTGTGCCGGAACCGCCGGCGCTTGCTTGACCTTCGGCCACGCCAGCGGCGCGGCGAGGGCCAAGGCGCCCCACGCCCACCATGCCCAGGGGCGCAGCCGCGACTTGGCTTCGTCATCCCAGACGTTGGGCGCCATTCCGAACGCCGCGCCGGCGGCGATCAGCGCCGAGACATCGGTCGCAACGCACAGCCAGCAGAACTGCTGCAGCACGAACGCCTGCGTGTAGAGCAGAAAAGCGGCCACACAGGCGCCCACGCCTGCGACTACTTGCGTGGCCCAACGCGAGAGCAGCGATGCGGCGAACAGCGCCGCAAAGCCGACCAAACCGAAGAGCGGCAAGGGCACGAACTTGCCGTCCCCGATTTGGATGTGGCTCAACGCGCTGGCCCGAATCGCGCCGCAACCCGAGGCGGCGCTGCAGAAGCTGGGGGCGTCCGACGTGTAGTCACTCAGCAAGGCCGCCGACGCAGCCAGAGCAACCAGCGCGGCCACGCGCACCACCACGAGCCACGGGATCGGCGAGCCAATCCCAAAACCCTCCCGTCGCCCGCCTGCAGATCCGCTTCGCATTCCGTCGTTACTCCTTCTCGGGGTACTTCAGTACCCCTCGTCGTCGCGCCTGGTACTGCTCGCGCCTCTTTGGCGGGCTCGGTCCGGGTTTCAGGACTGGCTCTTCGGCACGCCGGCTCTATACCCAAACTGGAGCACGCCACAAAAGACCGCTCAAAAGCCCGCGAATTCCCGGCGGGCCCTCATTTCTCGCCTTTTGGCAAGGACGGCCGGGGAGGGGCGAGCTATGAACCCGCCCTTCATGGCGCGCAGAAAGCCCGAAAAATCCAGCCCTTCCCGCCCCAGCCGCCCTCCCGGCCGCGGGTCGAATCGCAGCTTCGAGGGCTTGCTCAACATGAACCCGCGCGGGTTCGGCTTCGTGGCGGGCGGCGTCGGCAACGACGACGTGTACGTACCGCCCGACGCCATCGGCGGCGCCTTGCATGGCGATCGCGTACTGGTCAGCGTGGTCGCGCAGAGTGACCGCGGGCTCGAGGGTCGCATCGAGCAGGTGGTAAAGCGGCGCAACCCGCGCGTGGCCGGCGTGTTGCGTCGCCGCGGCAAGAGCGCCTGGCTCGAGCCGGACGACTCGCGCCTGCGTGGCCCGATCGTGCTGACAGACCCCGGCAAGCTCGGCAAAGAGGGCGACGCCGCGGTCGTCACAATCACGCGCTTTCCGGACTTTCAAGACGAGAACCCCGAGGGCGAGCTGGTCAGCGTGCTCGGTGCGCCCGGCGAGCCCACGGTGGAGATCGCCAAAATCTTGGTGCGCGAAGACGTGCGCGAGCAGCACTCGGACGGAGCGCTGCATGAAGCCGAGACGCTGGCGCAACAGCTGCAAGCCGCCAACGTGCAAGGACGCACGGATTTGCGGCACATTCCGCTGCCCACCATCGATCCGGAAGACGCACGCGACCACGACGACGCCGTCTGGGTCGAGCGCCACGGCGAAGGCTACCGCGCCTGGATCGCCATCGCCGACGTCAGCGAGTTCGTGCAACCCGGCACCGAGCTGGACGAGGAAGCGCTGTCGCGCGGCTGCACCGTCTACCTGCCGACGCGCGCGATCCCGATGTTGCCGGCGGCGTTGGCCGCGGACCTGTGCTCGCTCTTGCCGGAGCGCGAGCGCTTGTGCCTGTGCGTGATCGCCGACTTGGACAAGGACGGCACGCTCAAGACCTACGAGATCGTCGAGGGCGTGATGCGCTCGGCGGCGATGCTGACGTACGGAGGCGTGGCGCGCACGCTGGGCTTCAGCGAGACGCCGCCCAAGAGCGCGGCGGCCGAGGCCTTCAAGAAGGACTTGAAGGTGATGGAAGAGCTGACTCGCAAGCTGCGCCGTGCGCGCATGAGCCGCGGGGCGCTCGACATGGACCTGCCGGAAGCTCGCGTGATCGTCGACCCGAACACGGGCGCCCCGACCGATGTGGTGCGACGCGCCCAAGATCCGGGCGTAAAACGCGCCTATTCGATGATCGAAGAGCTGATGCTCTTGGCCAACGAAGCCGTCGCGCTCTGGCTCGGCAAGGCTCCGACCGTCTACCGCATTCACGGCCAACCCGACGAAGCCAAGCTCGAACGCTTGGGTGAGGTCGCGGGTAGGCTAGGCATCGAGTTCGACCCGGAAGCGATGAAGGAGCCGCTGGGCGTGGCGCGCTTCTTGGCGCGCGCGCAGAAGCACGAAAAGAAGCAGGTGCTGGAGATGCTGCTGCTGCGCTCGCTCAAGCAAGCCGCGTACGACACCACCAACATCGGCCACTTCGGCTTGGCGTCGAAGAATTACGTGCACTTCACGTCGCCGATTCGGCGCTACCCCGACGTGCAGGTGCACCGCGCCGTGAAGGCGATCTTGCGTGGCAACAAGCCGGACAGCAGCCCGGCGGCGCGCGAGGCGTTGCAGCTGTCGGCCACGTTGTCGTCCGCTCGGGAGCGCGCTGTCATGGACATCGAGCGCGAGGTCGTGGACCTGTATCGCTGCTTGCTGATGCGCGAGCACATCGGCGAAAGCTTCGAAGGTACCGTCAGCGCGCTGGTCGGCAGCGGCGCTTTCATCAGCTTGGACTCGCCCTTCGTGGATGTTTTGGTGCGCTACGAGGCCATGGGCCCCGACCACTACAGCCTGTCGGACGATGAGCTGTCCGTCGTCGGAGCGCGCTCGGGCGACACCATCTCGCTGGGCGATCGCTTGGAGGTCACGATTGAAGACGTCGCGATCTTGCGCCGGCAAACCTACGGCCGGCGCATACCGCCCGACGCCCTGCTGGAGCAACTCAAGGACGCGCCCGAGATGCCCCGCCGCACGCAGCGGCTCGCGTTGTCGCACGGTGGCCCCGGCGCCAAGCACGGCCAGCCCGATCGCGGCGGCGCACCAGGTCGTGGCGCGCGCCCCGGCCAAAGCGACGAGCGTCGCTCGGACAACCGCGGCGGCCGCAAAGGCGGCGGACCGCAGCGCGGCGGACCGCAGCAGCGCGGCGGCAAGGGCGGAGGACGCCCCGTCGCTGGCGGCGCGGGCGGCGCGGGCGGCGCAACGGCGGCTCGCCCCGCGGGGAGTCGTCCCGGTGGCGCCCGACCCGAGCGCGGTGGACGCTCGATGGGCAGCGCTCCGCGCAGCGACGCCACGGGCCGCGGCAAGCCGAGCAACAAGCGCGGCGGGCGTCGCAAATAGCGCAGCGTCGTCCCAGGCAAGCACCCGGCTGCGTCGATCGTGCTCTGTGCCAAGAGTGTGCCAGGCGTCGATTTCGCAGCAGCGGTCATTTCGGCGCTTCTTGGCGCTTTTAGCCTGTCTCACTTGGCACAAAACCTGCTCTCGTAAGGGCATGAGATCCGCGACTTGGGGCCTCGCGCTGCTGGCGTTGGTGGCTGGGCTGAGCCATGCGGGCACCGCCCAGGCGTGTGGCCCGTCGCCTCAGCCCGTCTACGTTGTCGACACGGCTGGGCCGACCAGCTCCGACACGCCGCTCAACGCGCCGTTGTTCGTTCACATGCGCGAAGAGCCGACAGCGTCGCCCGGACAAGCTCTGGCGCCGAGCCTCACGCTGACCATCAAAGGCACGGACGAAACAGTCGCCGTGGTGTCGCGGGGCTACGGCCCTGAGCAAGTATGGGTGCCGGTCGAGACGCTCGAGCCCGAGACAACCTACGAAGCGCACTTCAACCCCGGCTACGAGGGCGCGCCGGACACCATCTGGACCTTCACGACCGGCACCGAGACGCAGACCGCGCTGTCGCTCGAAGGCAAGCTCGAGGTGACGCTCGAGGAGGGTACGCAAATGGTCTGGCAGTGCCCCCCAAGCGCATGCCCCTGCGGCTGCTCGGAAGAGGATCGCGCTGCGATGTGCACCGAGGTCCAGGTGCCGGCCACGAACGCGCGCGTGCTGCTGCCGCGCGCGGTGAACGGCTTTTCGAAGCGCGTCGGCACGCTCGTCCTCACCGACGACCAGCCGTACGACTTCTCCGTACTTACCAAGGACACACCGGCCCCGTACTGGGGCAACCAGGTCTCCAGCTCGCACTACGTCGACCTCGACGACCCTGACGCCGTCGAATTGCTGATCCCCTTGCCAGAGGCGGAAACAGCCTACCTACCTTGCTTCGCCTTCGCGGCCAGCGACGCACGCGGTGACCAAGCCGTTCAGTCGCTGTGCTTGGACGAGAGCTTCCCGACAGCGGGTGGAACCGTCACGACGGGGGGCGGCAGCGGCCCCGTGCCAACGACCAACGACGGCCTGGCGAACGACCAAAAGAAGCCGCCAAGCACCAGCGAAGGCTGCAGCGTCGGCCGAACCGGCTCGAGTCAGGGCCCGAGCAGATGGCTCGCCCTGCTGGGACTACTGTCGGTCGTGCAGCGCCGACGGCGCCGCCACGGCTGAGCTCACGGCCCGCGGCCGAAGATCTTGAAGTCGTCGATCCAGCCCGAGGCGTGGCCCGCGTCGTTGAAGTCCCAAACGCCGAGCAGCATGAAGCCGTTCGCGTCGGGCGCCATCTGGAAGGTCGCCGGCACGCTCACTTCACCGGCTTGGGTACCGTTGAGGAACAGCCGCACGTAGCGCTCTTCGAGATTGGGCGACAGGTACCAAACCAAGCTGATGCGCGTCCAAACGCCGGGTGAGAAGGCGTACTTGTCCGCCGGCACCTTGATTTCCAGCACTTGGAACGTGCCGCTGGCGATCATGACCTGAAAGGCGTTCTCGAGATCGCTGGCGGCCTTGCGTAGACGGAAGCCGCCGGCCGTCTGCCAGTTGGCGGTGCCGAACAGATGATGGTTCACGCCGTCGGTGTGCGCGTACGAAGGGCGGTACCAAAAGTCCATGGCGCCGACCAAGGGGTTGAAGTGGCGCGTACCTTCGTCTTGGTAGTGGTACTTCACGTAGTCGTACGGCTGGTCGATGTTGATGGCGGTGCCGCAGTGGTCGCCGTGGTAGTCGCCCTCGGCGTTGCCGACGAAGCCGAGCACGCCAATCGCCGGATCGGTGATGGCCGCAGCGCTGTCCAACGTGCTGTAGAGCGTGGGCATGATCCCCGTGCCGAAGGCGTCGGCGCCGCAATCCGTCAAATCGAGCTTGATCGGCTCGTCGACGACGGGATCTGGGCCGCCGGTCGTGCCCGTACCGCTTTGGCCAGCGTTGCTCACGACACCGGGATCACCGCCGCTTCCGCTGGGGTCGAGCGTGTCGCCCCCGCCGTCATCGGCTCCGCCGCTGGTGCTGGGACTGCCGGCTCGTGAGGGATCGAGTTGACCGTCGCCCGAGCCGTCACCGGCGGCGGCAACGGGCGCATTGTTCTTGCTCCCGCCCGAGCTACCCGAGCCACCTTGCCCGTCTGGCGCAGTCGTGAACTGGGCTCCCCCGCAATGCAGCGTAAGTAGTCCAAGCACGAGCGCGCAACGCCCAACGCTAATGTGGCTCATCGCAGTCTCCCGAGAAGAAAGGTTAGTCCTTCGAAGGTAACACCGATTCTCACGACTCAAAGTCGATTTGCGATCTTCGATGGTGCAGAGTCGCGTTCGCTCGCCTGCGCTACGTCGTGCGCGCTCGCCTTACATGCTCCCAGCACAGCGGCGCGAGTGAGACACGTCATCAGGCGCTTGCTCTGATTGCATGGAGCGAGCTCTTGCGGCGCGCCGAACGACGCGTCGAAACGACACGAATCGCGCAGCCGTTCAGGGCTGTTTGCCGCGCGCGGGCGGCTAAAGCTAGACTCGACGACATGGTGGTTCCGTGTGGTAGTTGGGTGAAATCTCGAGCGCGCGCGGGTGGGGCTGCGCTGCTCGGCGCTCTGCTCCTGGTGGTGGGCTGCGGCAGTCGTACGTCCATGCTCGACCTCGAAGGCTTCGACGACGGCTTCGGCGGCAGCACCTCGCGCGCAGGCAGCAGCTCCACGGCAGGCGGCACCTCGCGCGGGGGCAGCGCTTCGCGCGGGGGCAGCGCTTCGCACGGAGGCACAGGGGCGGCCGGAGCCCCCGTCGGCGTCGCCGGCAAGGCGAGCACGACGCCAAATACACCCGCGACGGAGCCCTGCAGGCTGTACTGCCGCGGCTACGCCGTCACCTGCGCCCAGGAGCTGGAGCACGACAATTGCCAAGCCCTGTGCGAAGACGAGCTCAACGCCGCTCCCCCGACCTGTCAGGCTTTGGGCATCGAGGCGGTGAAATGCCTCGCGCCGTTCTTCCAAGCGGGCAGCGGCAGCTGCGAGCCCGCGACCAGCCGCGGTCTGGCTCAGTGCGGCGCCACGCTCGCCAAATTCAAGATGTGCTCGGGCGGCGCCACCCCGATGCCGCCGACGCCCACTCCTGGTCCGAATCCGGGTCTTTACGAGCCCGCCAGCTGCCCCAACATGGGCACGGAGTCACCGACATCTTGCCAAGTCAGCTTCGCGTGCGCGAAGGGCCTGTACAAGATCTCGTGTGAGACAGACCCCAAACGCCACGTAGCTCATTGCTCTTGTAACCGGGGCAACGGCGGCAAGATGTTCGACCTCAGCCTTCTGCCTTCATCGAGCGCCTGCTACCAGGCCTTTTCGTACTGTCCGTAACTCAACGGAGCGCGACACCGGTAATGCGATCGGTGCCCATGAAGGCCCGGAGCGGCTCCGGAATGCTCACGCTGCCGTCCGCCTGCTGGTACTGCTCCAAAATCGCTAACCAAGTGCGGCCAATGGCGAGGCCGGAGCCGTTGAGCGTGTGCAAGAGCCGCGGCTTGGCCTTCGGCTCCGGGCGGTAGCGAATCCTGGCGCGGCGCGCCTGAAAGTCGCCGAAAGTCGAGCAGCTCGAGATCTCTCGGAACGCTTGCTGCGACGGTAGCCACACCTCGAGATCGTAGGACTTGGTCGACGAGAACGTGAGGTCACCCGCGCAGTGCTCGACCACCCGGTAGTGCAAACCCAAGCGGCGCAGCACTTCTTCGGCGTGGCTCGTCAATAGCTCTAGCTGCTCGAGCGCGGTCTCGGGCGGCGCAAAGCGCACGAGCTCCACCTTGTCGAATTGGTGCTGGCGGATCAGGCCGCGCACGTCGCGACCATGCGAGCCCGCTTCACTGCGAAAGCACGGCGTGTAGGCGCAGTAGGCGCGCGGCAAGTCGGCAGCCTCGAGCACCTCGTCGGCGTGCAGGTTGGTGACCGGCACTTCGGCGGTTGGCACCAGGTACAGCGCGCTCGGATCGTTCGGATCACTGCGGCGCGTTTTGAACAGGTCGTCTTCGAACTTTGGCAGGTTGCCGGTGCCGACCAGCGCTTCGGCGCGCACCAAAAATGGCGGATAAACCTCGGTGTAACCGTGCTCGCGCGTGTGCAAGTCGAGCATGAAGTTGATCAGCGCGCGCTCCAAACGCGCGCCCGCGCCCCACAACACCGAAAAGCGCGCGCCCGACAACTTGGCGGCGCGCTCCAAATCCAAGATGCCCAGGCTCGCGCCAATCTCCCAGTGCGGCTTGGGCTCGAACGAAAACCGTGGCGCCTGTCCCCACGTGCGGACGGTCGGATTCTGCTCGTCGCTGTCACCGTCGGGCGCGGACGGGTGCGGCACGTTGGGAATGCTGAGCAAGCGATCTTGCATCTCGGCTTCGATGGCCGAAAGCTCGCTCTCGAGATCTTTGATGCGTTCGCTGAGCGCCTTCAGCTGCTCGCGCCGCTCGCCCATGGCTTGCTTGTCGCCGCTCTTGGCCAGCTGCGCCATGCCGTCGTTGGCTGCGTTGCGCTCGGCTTGCAGACCCTCGGTCTTGATGATCAGCTCGCGACGCTTGGCGGACAGGCTGGAAATACCGTCGAGCAGCGACGCCGCGCTTGGCGAGCGGCGCGTGAGCATGCGGCGAACTTCGTCCAAGTTGTCGGCGACGTAGCGAGCGTCCAGCATTTGGACACTGGATTTAGCACGCTCAGAAGCCGACGCCGACGCCCACTCCCACGCCGACACCAATTCCAACGCCGCTGCGCGGACCGCGGTAGTTGAGGACCGCTACCAATTGCGTGACCAGCGTGCAGGTACGTTGAACGGGCCCGCTGCAGCCACGCCACGTGCCGCCTGCCGTGCGCTCGCCGTCGGTGTCGAAATAGGTGACGCGACCATCTGGCGTCACCGCCAGCCATGCTTCGAGCGCGCCGGGCGGCGAGGCGTTGGTGACACCAACGCGCCCGAGCGACATTTGGTCGGTACCGACGAGCTGTCCGTCTGGCTGCAAGACAGCGAACGGGTCGTAGTCGTCGTTGGTGACGCGTCCGACGCGATCGAGCACGAACGTCAGGTCGCCATCGATCAGCACCCGCCCGTCGGGGCGCAGCTCGACCGCGCCACCACTCTCACGATCCCAGCGAGCATTGGCGAACGCGAGCGGCGCTCCGCCTTCGGCCCAGCGCGGCGGTTGGGAAGGGGCACAAGCAGCCAATCCAAGAGCCAGCGCGCACGCGCAGACCGCGCCGACGAGCTTGCGAGCGCTCGGGGCCCAACTGAAGTATCGACCTCGCACAGCCGAACCATAGCGCACCCAACGCCCCGCCTCGACGCGCCGGCCACTCGGCCGCCAATGTGCCGATTTTCTCGCTTCGATGGCTCAGTTCTAAAGCGCGACATCGCGGCTCGAAGATCCATGGCATCAACGGGAGAAGTGTTTGAGAAACGCCAGGAGCGAAGCGAATATCGTCCTCCCCCGGCGTTTCCCCGTCAGGAAGAAAAGGACGTCCCCCATGTCTCGGTCGCGCCTCGTCGTGCTGCTCGGTTCCTCGGTCGCGGTTCTCGGTGTCGTGCTGGGCGCGTGCAGCGCAACGCCGCTAGGCGCCAGCGAGCCGAACCTGGCCAACGCCCAAAAGAAGTCCGGACCTGGCGGAGAGCTCTACGACAAGGAGTGCGCGATGTGTCACGGCAAGCGCGGCGAAGGCATGACCAGCGCGCCCGCCGTGATCGGCGCCGGAGCGTTGGCCGAGTACCCGCGCGACAAGTCGCTGTCGACCAGCCCGGCCATGAGCAACAACGCTCAGCAGCAAGCCGGCGACTCGACGCGCCCGCCCGGCGCGCCCTCGCGCGATCCTTTCCGCAACGCGCAAGACCTGTTCACGTACGTCAGCACCAAGATGCCGCTGCCCAAGAGCCGCGCCGGTACGCTCAAGCCCGAGGAGTACTGGGCCATCACCAACTTCATGCTCCTAGCCCACGGCAGCGCCGTGCCCGAGGGCGGCGTCAATGCTGGGAATGCGGCGTCCGTGCAGATTGCCCCCAAGTGAGGGCTTAGCAATGAGGGGGGGTGCCCTACGACGAGTTCGGTCGGCTCACATCAATCCAAACGCCGTCCGCCGACTCGTGATAGCGGGTCTGGTCGGCGCCGCGGCCCCACTCTCTGGGTGCGGCAGCGTGGATCGACCGGTCATTCGCTTGTGTGAACCGTCAAAGACATCATCGCTAGATCTCTCTGCGCAATCTGCGATCGGATTCTCAGGCGCTCAGCTCATCACGCAGGCCGCGGGGGACTACGACGTCTCCGCGAGGCGGCTGGACCAACCAGCATTCCCCCTAAAGCTAAGCGTCGCTTCGACCGCTAATCGCGCAGAGCAGACCGATGCCGGCCCCAATGTTTCAATGGCGTGCCCATCGACGCTGACGCTTCAAGCGCATTTCGAGCTCGCCGGCGAGACTGGCGAGCTCAAGGGAGCCTGGGACGGCACCATCGTCGGGTCACGCTCCTCCGCGGCGGGGGGCGTGACAATACGAGGCCAGGCGACCGTGACACGTGACAGCTTTACGCTGTTGCCCTCAGACTCGCATGCAAGCAGCTACTCGTTCGGCTCCTCCCTTGGGTCGCCCAGCATCTCCGGATCCCTCGAGGAGCTCGCGGCTGCGGGATCAGCGGGGCAAGAGCACCCAACCATGAGTCTGATGATTCTCGCCACCTGGGGGAACTGAGCAGCAATCTCCAAGAGCACTTTGGGCGTTCCTTGCGCAGTTGGAGCACCGAGCGCGCAAGAGCGCGCGCGAACTGCGAGCCAACCGCACACATCGGACCTCTAAGGGCGCGTGCCCTGGCGCATCCAGGGCGGCCGGCAGCCACCACGTATGCATAAGTGCGGCGGCGGGGTGGACTCGCTTGGAGCCGTGCGGAGCGCATCGTCTCAACCCCAGCCCGTCGCCCCTTTTTTGGCCCATTCGCGCGAGCGCCCTAGCCTCGCAGCGTGGGCTTTCCGTCACTTGCGTCCGAGTTTCCCAACGACAACGCCGAAATTTCGGGCGGCGCCATCTGGATTGGCAAAAGCCTTACGGGTCCGGCGACGCTCGAGCTAGCGCCCTACGAGCCCGTTAGAACCGAGCCTTTCGTGCTGTTTTTCGACGATGACGAGGCCTACGTCGACGGCCCCGTCGAGCTCGAGCTCTCCGGCGGCGGCGTCTGCATCGCCGTCCAAACTCCCGAATTCGTCGAAGACATCGTCGCTCCCGTCAGCGAATCCGAGCAGCTCGCCGCCACTGAAACCGAAACCGAAACTGCCACCGAAACTGCCACCGAAACCGAAACCGAAACCGAGCCGCTAAGCGCTCCACGCGTCGCCCCCGCCTTCGCCCATTTCGAATCCGCCCTCACCTCCGCCCTGATGTCTCAAGGCGCCTCCCGCTCCGCCGCTCTCCTCCCTCGTCTCCTGCGCTTGGAGTCGCTCTCGCCCGACGCCTTCTCGAAAGAGGTCTTGCTCACGCTGCAGAGCCGCGGCTACCTCGACAGCCACGCGCGCTACTCGGCCAAGTTCCGCGATCTGTGCGGTGCCTGGTCTGCGGTGCTCAGCGGCGCATCGCAGGACTTCGCGGCTTGCGGCACCACCACCCTGGATCGCTTCGGTGCCGACCTGCTGGCTGCCCTGTTGGCGGTACCCGCAACCCGCTCCGACGAACTAAGGCGCGAGTTGCGCAAGGCTGGAATCGCAGCCTTCGGAGTGCTCGAAGCCGCATGAGTGGCCGGCGCGCCCGGGAAGATCTCGATGGAAACCAGCGTATGAGCAGACGGGTCACTTGACCCTCTGACTCGATCATGATCTCGTAAAAAGCGGTTAGTGATGGATCCGCATGCGTCGAGAGTGGGTGAGGTGGTCGGTGAGAAGTACCGGCTCGTCCGCCTATTGGGCGAAGGCGGCATGGGCTCGGTGTACGAAGCCCGCCACGACCTGATCGGGCGCCGCTTCGCCGTTAAGTTTTTGCACGCCGAGCTGGCGAGCCACCCCGAGATTCTCCAGCGCTTCCGCCGCGAAGCCCAAGCCGCCGGTTCGCTCGAGAACGAGAACATCGCGGCCGTCACCGACTTTGGCTCCATGCCGGACGGCGCTCCCTACATCGTGATGGAGTTCCTCGAAGGCGAAGACGTGGCCAAGACGCTCGCTCGCTTCGGGCCGATGCAGGTCCAGCGCGCGGCGCACATCTTGATTCAGGTGTGTCGCGGTCTGTTTGCGGCGCACGCTCGCGGCATCGTGCATCGCGACTTGAAGCCCGAGAACCTGCTCTTGCAGCAACGCGGCGACGGGCAAGACCTGGTCAAGATCCTCGACTTCGGCATCGCCAAGCTCAAGAGCACCGAAGGCCCGCAGAACCAGACCCGCACCGGCATCACGCTCGGCACGCCTTACTACATGCCGCCGGAGCAAGCTCGCGGCCAAAAAGAGCTGGATGAGCGCGCCGACATCTACGCCCTGGGCGTGATTTTGTTCGAGCTTTTGTCGGGCCGTAAGCCGCACGACGGCGAGAACTACAACTCGATTCTGTACAGCATCTTGATGCAAGCAGCGCCGCGCATCGAGACCTTCCGCTCTGACCTGCCGCCGGACCTAGCCGCCATCGTGCACCGCGCCATGGCCGCGGATCCTAACGATCGCTTTCAGACCGTGTCGGAGCTCGGGCAAGCGCTGGCGCCTTACACGGGTCGCTCCATCACGCCCTCACCCACCATGGGGCACGCCTCCACGGTGATGGCGCCGCCCGTTTCGTCGCAGCGCAGCACCAGCACGCGCGCGCCCGTCGCGCTGACGCCGAGCATGCCGTACCAAACGACGGCGCCGGCTCCGCGCTCCAACGCGGGGCTGTTCGTAGGACTGGCCGCGGTGTTGGTGGTCGGTGTTGGCGGAGCCGCTTGGTTCTTTACCCGCACGCCGCCAGTCGCCGAGACGGCCCCTTCCGCCGCGCCGACGGTAGCGGCCGTCGCGCAACCCACGCTCGTGCCGAGCCTGGCGCCCACGCCCGTGGCTCCGCCACCGGAACCGCCCGCAGTGGAAGCAACGGCTTCTGCATCGGCTCCCGCGGCCCCTGCCGCTCCCCCACCAGCCGTTGCGGCCCGCCCGATCAAGGGCTCCAAGGGCTCGAAACCACAAGAGAAACCAGTAGTCGCGCCCGCGCCCGCTGCCGCCACGCCTCCTCCCGCCGCCAGGCCCGTGCCCGCGCCGCGCCCTGCTGCCAAACCCGACGATGACCTCTTTGCACCTTAGCTTGCTCGCGCGCCGCGCACTCGTTCCCGCCGCGCTCGTTCTCAGCCTTACCGCGATTTCCCCGACAGCCAGTGGCCAAGAAGCGCTGGACCCGGCGGCCGCGCGTGAGCACCTGACCCAGGGCTACAAGCTCAAGCAAGCCGGTCAGCTCAAAGACGCGTTGCCGCACTTCGTCGAGAGCCTGCGCCTCGATCCCAAGCTGAAGACGGCCATCAACCTGGCCGACACGGAAGAAAAGCTCGGCATGTTGGTCGAAGCGCAGAGCCACTGGCTGCTAGCGCGCGACAAGGCGAAGAGCGAGGGCGACGCACGCATCAAGCAAGAAGCCGAGCAGCGGCTGGCAGCACTGGACCAGCGTATGCCGCGCCTGAACATTCAGCTCGCGGCTGGCGTGCCAGCCGACGCGCAAGTCTTCCGTGACGACGTGCCGCTCGGCCGCGTGTCGCTGGCGACGGCGCTGCCGACCAACCCGGGCGAGCACAAAATCACGGTCAAAGCGCCTGGCCGCGAAGACTGGAACTACAAGATCAAATTGTCCGAGAGGGACAACCAGGTGCTCACGGCGCGCGTAGGCCCCGTCAGCAAGACGCCGCCCAAGACCACCACCGACGTCACGCCGCCTGCGCCCGCCGAGCCCGCGGCCGCTGCCCCGCCGCCAGCCGCCAAGCAAGACGACGCCTTCGCCGAACCGGCAGCGCCGCCGCCGGCAGCACCACCCCCGCATGACAGCGCCGAACAAGGCTCGCCCGGAACGGTGCAGCGCGTGCTCGGCATCGTATCCGGTGGTCTCGGTATCGCCAGCTTCGCCGTCGCGGGTCTGTATTGGCAAAAGGCCGGCACCGACATCAAGATCGAGCCCAACGGCCGCAAGCTGGCTCAAGACGACTTGCTGATCACGAACGTGTCACTCGTTACCGGTAGCATCCTGGTAACAGCCGGCTTCGTTTTGTACCTGACCGCGCCCAGCGCCAAGTCTTCGGCCAGCGCGCCCGGGTTCATTCGCCCTGACGTGTTCGTCGGCAAAAACACGGCCGTTTTGGGCGCTAGCGGCGCTTTCTAAGCAGGCTCGACGCGCTCGCCGTTACGGCCGCTCGGCGCTCACCAGGTACTCGAACAGCTCTTTCTTGCTGGTGCGGCGACGCAGCACGCGCGTCTTCACGTGCACGAAGCCGTGCGCCGAAAACAAATCGGCGAACAGCTTCTCCGCCGGCACCACGACGTCGAAGAACTTGGAGTTGCCGACCACGTAGTGCGCGCGCCCGCCGCGGGCCAGCACCTGACCCACGCTGGCGACGTGTCGATCCATGTCGGAGAAGTAGCGCTCGACGTAGCGACCCAAGACCGCGCTTTGCTTTTCGATCTTGCTCACCAGCGGCTGAAGGCGCTTCAGCTCCAGCTGCTGCTCGGGTTGCCAGCGTGAGAGCTTGCTGGTCGCGACGCCCCAAGTGCCGCCGATGGCTTGCCAGTCCAGCTCGCCCGCTTGCCGACCATCCGCCAAAAAGCCCAGCCAATACATGTACGGCCGAAGCTCGCGGATGTAGCTCATGCGGTTGACGTACGGCGGCGACGTAACCACCGAACCACACGAATTCTTTGGCAAAATCTCGCCCAGGCCGCGCGAGTCGCCCAGCAAGACGCGCCCCTGACTGCCTTGTAGCGGCTGAGCCGCTCCAATCGACAAAGCGTCGAACGCGGCGATCAGCAAAGCTCCGACATCGGCCGCGCCGTCGCGCGCGCGAAACGACATCGACTGGTGCCGAAAGCTGACGTTACCCGCGTCGACCAGCGTGCGGCAGAACGCCAACGCTGCCAAGTCGCGCGCCTTGCCACGTTTGCCGCTCAGCTCCGCAAAGGCCCGCGACAGCGCTGCCAGCGTCGGCTCGTCCCACCACTTCTCGATGTTGTGCAGCGGGGGCACCCACTCCTGCGCAGAGCCCTTGGCGGCCGCCCGCGCCATGTCGGTCACGAGCGCGCGCGCCTTATTCAGATCTGCGGCCGTGTAGGGGCGACTCTTGGCTTCAGCTAGCCAGCGCAAGAACGGATTGATGTCCACCGTGTGGCACGCAATGCCCTGCTCGGCGCACGCCGTCAGCGTCGTGCCGGTCCCGCAAAACGGGTCCAAAACCGGCAAATCTGGCCGCGACCGAGCCGCAACCAGCTCGCGCACCAGCTCGACCGAGTACGCCGGCGTCAGCCGCAGCCAGCCGTGCCGGGTCGAGCGCAGGTTGCCGCGAAACGTGATGCGAGGTGACAGCAGCTCGCGCTTTTGCGACGCCATTAGGTCGAAACGTCTTCGCCCAAGTAGGCGCCCTTGATGCGCGGATCTTCGCGTAGCTCGGCGCAGGCGCCAGACAGCGCGATTTCGCCGGTCACCAGGACGTAAGCGCGCGACGCAGTCTCGAGCGCCAAGCGCGTATTCTGCTCGACCAGCAAGATGGTGAGCCCACCGCGCGCTACCTCGACGATGGCCTCGAAGATCTGCTCGACGAGCTTGGGCGCCAGGCCCAGGCTCGGCTCGTCGAGCAAGAGCAGCTTGGGGTCGCCCATCAGCGCGCGACCGATGGCCAGCATTTGCTGCTCGCCACCCGACAGCGTGCCGGCTTCTTGCGCCATGCGCTCCGAAAGCCGTGGAAACAGCTTCAAAACCCGGGCCAAGCGCTCCCCGAACGGGCCCGGCTCGCGCTTCAAGAACGCGCCCAGCTCGAGGTTCTCGGACACCGTGAGGTTGCCGAAAATGGCGCGACCTTCCGGCACCAGCGCCACACCGCGGCTCACGATCTTGTGAGTCGGTACGGCGCGTAGCGGCTCGCCAAACACCGCGACGGCGCCCGAAGCCACCGGCACCAAGCCGACGATGGCCTTGAGCGTGCTGGTCTTGCCAGCGCCGTTGGCGCCGATCAGCGTGACGATCTCGCCGCGCTGCACCTCGAGCGAGATGCCTTTGACGGCCGCAATGCCGCCGTAGCTCACGCGCAGGTCGGTGACTTTGAGCGCTTGGTCGCTCATGCCACGTCGTCCGTCGACTTGCCGAGGTAGGCGGCGAGCACCGCGGGATCTTGCTTCACGCGCTCGGGGGTGCCGTGGGCGATGGTCTCGCCGTGGTCGACCACGTGCACGACCTCGCACACGCTCATCACCACGGCCATGTTGTGCTCCACCAGCACCACCGTGAGGCCCATTTCATCGCGCAAAAAGCGAATTTGCCGCTCCAGCTCGGCGGCTTCTTGGCTGTTCATGCCGGCGGCCGGCTCATCCAGGAGCAGCAGCTTGGGCTTGAGCATCAAAGCGCGTGCAATCTCTAGCCGACGCTGCGAGCCGTACGGGAGCGAGCCCGCGACGTCTTGCGCGTGCTTGCCGAGGCCCATGACCTCGAGCAGCTCGCGTGCGCGCTTTTTTAGGCGGGCTTCGTCTTCGGCGTGAGCACGAGTGCGGAACATTGCCGCCAGCACGCTGGCTTGGTGCAGGTGGTGGCCAGCGACCATGACGTTCTCTTCGACCGTCATGGAGCGAAACAGGCGGATGTTTTGGAACGTCCGCGCGATGCCGCGGTGAGCGACGCTGGCGGGCGATTCACCGCCGATGGACTGTCCCTCGAAGCGGATGCTGCCGCCATCCGGCGAATACACGCCGGTAATGACGTTGAACAGCGTGGTCTTGCCGGCGCCGTTCGGCCCGATCAAGCCGAAGATGGCCTTTTCGGGCACGTCGAACGACACCTGCTTCAGCGCGCGCAGGCCGCCGAAGATTTTGTCGACTTTGTCGAGAGAAAGCAGGCTCATTTGGCCGCCTCCGACGCCTTCGTGCGCTTGAAGCGCGCGCGGAGCAGGGCCGGCAGCTCGCGCGTGCCCAAAACCCCTTCCGGCCGCACCAGCATGATGATGATGAGCAGGAGCGCGTACAGCACCAGCCGGTACTGCTGCAAGTCGCGCATCAGCTCCAGCGTTACGGCCACGAAGATGCCGCCCACCACGGCCCCCGAGATCGATCCCAAGCCACCAATGATGATCATCACGATCATGTCGATCGACTTGTCGAAGCGGAAGTCTTCCGGACGAATGCCAGACTGCATGTAGGCGAACAAGCCGCCCGCGATGCCCGCGCTCGCTGCGCTGAGCGAAAACGCCAAGACCTTCAGCCGCGTCGTCGGCGTGGCCATGGCTTCGGCCGCGATCTCGTCTTCACGAATGGCAGCCAGCGAGCGGCCTGTCTGCGAAAAGGTCAGATTCGAGATCAGGATCACGATCGCGATGGCCCAGCCGTAGACCCAGAAGAAGTTGGTGTACGCCGGCAGCCCCGCCGGGCTGTCGCCAAAGTAGCCGGTGGCGGCGCCCAAGAACTGGGCGTTGTTGAAAGAAATCCTAATGATTTCGCCGAATCCCAGCGTTACCACCGCCAGGTAGTCGCCGCGCAGGCGCAGGCTGGGCGCGCCCACCAAAAGACCCGCCAAGCCCGCCAGCACCGCGCCAATCAGCAGCGCCACGTTGAACGTGACCGCGTCGGCAACACTGCCTGCGCCCAGCATGCCCTGCACGACCGGCGCGAGCTTGATACCGAAGAAGGCCGCGCCATACGCGCCCACGGCCATGAAGCCGGCGTGACCGATCGAGAATTGACCGGTGGTGCCGTTGATCAGGTTCAGGCCCACCGCCAAGATCACGTTGATGCCGGCCAAGAGCACGATGCGCTGCACGTACTCGATCAGGCCGTCTTGAAGCCACGCGCCAATGCCGAACAGCACGAGCGCCGTGGCGGTGGCAATGGCGAGGCGACGCACGAGCTGCATCACACCTTCTCCGGCCGGACGACCCCGAGCAGGCCCTGAGGGCGCAGGATCAGGATGATGATCAAGATCACGAACGTGATGGCGTCGCGGTAGTCGGGCGACAGGTAGCCAGCCGTCATCTGCTCGGCCAAGCCGATGAGCAGGCCGCCGAGCACGGCGCCGCGAATGTTACCAATCCCGCCCAAAACGGCTGCAACGAAGGCTTTGAGGCCCGTGAGCACGCCCATCAACGGGTTGATGGTGATTTGGTCGAGCCCGAACAAGATGCCGCCAGCCGCCGCCAGCGCCGAGCCAACCGCGAACGTCGCCCGGATGATGCGATCGGTGTTGATGCCCATCAGGCGCGCGGCGTCGAGGTTGGTCGACACGGCGCGCATGGCCTTGCCGGTCCAGGTGCGCTGAATGAAGGCGTTCAGGCCAACCATCAGCGCGACCGCCACGACGAAGATGGTCAGCTTGACGTTGGTGACGATCACTCCACCTAGCTCGAACCGCACCTCTTTCAAAATGGCAGGGTACGGGCGCGGGTTGGGCGTGAACGCCAGCATGGCGGCGTTCTGCAAGAACAAGCTGACGCCGATCGCGGTGATCAGCGGCGTGAGCCGCGGTGCAGAGCGCACGGGCCGGTACGCCAAAAACTCGATGCTGGCGCCGAGCAGCGCTGCCACGCCCATGGCGAACACCAGCACCAAAACGGCCAAATAGATCGGAAAACCGGCGCTACCGTAGTCCTGGACGCCTAGCCCCAGCGCCGCAAAATAGCCGGCGTACGCGCCGATCATGAACACCTCGCCGTGGGCGAAGTTGATGAGCTTCAGGATGCCGTACACCATCGTGTACCCCAGGGCGATCAACGCATAGATCGAGCCTAGGGAGAGGCCATTTAAGATCTGTTGGAGGAGCGTACTCACGTCGTAGGGGTGAGGGGCGAGGGGTTGGGGGATAGTCGAACCAGGGGTGAGGGCGAGAGCTGGGGCGCCCTGAGCCCTGCCCTCACGGATTCACGAGGCTGTCGAACTTGGCTTTGCCGCCGTCGATTTTCAGGACCACGACGCTCTTCTCGGGGTTGCGATCCTTGTCCATCGTGATCTTGCCGGTGACAGCTTCGTAGCCCTTGGTGGCGGCCAGGGCGTCGCGCAGGCCGGCGGGGCTGGTGCCGCCGGCGCGCTTGATGGCGTCGGCGATGACCATCACGCCGTCGTAGCCGAGGGCGCCCAAGCCGGTCGGCTCTTGGCCGTACTTGGCCTTGAAGTCGGCGACGAACTTTTGAGCCTGCGGCGAGGCCTGATCCGGGGCGAAATGGTTGGAAAAGTACGAGCCGTTGAGCGCGTCTCCGCCGATGCTGAACAGCTCCGGCGCGTCCCAGCCGTCGCCGCCGAGGAGCGGCACCTTCAGGCCCAGGCGCGCGGCCGTGCGGGCGATGGCGCCTACCTCGGCGTAGTAGCCCGGCACCCAGATGGCCTGCGCGCCGGAGCTCTTGATGGCCGTCAGCTGCGCGCTGAAGTCCGTATCGCCCGCCGAGTACGACTGCTCGACCGCGATGGTGCCACCTGACGCGACGAAGGCCTTTTGGAACGCGTCGGCCAAACCGATCGAGTAGTCGTTCTTCACGTCTTTCAGGATCGCGACCTTGTCGAGCTTCAAGGTTTGGCGCGTGAACGTGGCCATGACCTTGCCCTGAAACGGATCGATGTAGCAGACGCGGAACACGTAATCGCCGACTTGCGTCACCTTCGGGTTGGTCGAAGATGGCGAAACCATTGGGATTTTGCGGCGTTGCGCGATGGGCCCACCCTGCAGCGAGAGGCTGGAAGCCACCTCGCCCAAGATCGCGTTGGCCTTCTCCACGTCGATCAAACGCGTGACCGCGTTGGCGGCTTCGGCGCCGTCGCCGCGCGTGTCCAGCGTCACGATCTTGAGCTTGCGACCCAGCACGCCACCCGCCGCGTTCAGTTGCTCGGCGGCCAGGCGGGCGGCTTTGTCGGTGTCTTGACCGAAATGCGCCGTGTTGCCGGTCATGGATGCGTAGTGGCCGATCACGATTTCGCCTGCTTCGGCCTTGCCGGAGCCGCTCGCACCTGCGCCGCCCGCGTCGTCCTTCTTCTTACAAGCCGAGCCAGAAGCGGCGAGGCTGAGGGTGAGGGCGAGGCTGAGAAGATGGCGACGTTGCATGAGCGCGGCTCCAGGTTGACGGGCCGCGACGCTAACACAGCTAGGCGGGATTTCGGCCCGACTACCTACGGCGCGCACACCCCATGATCCCGGCGGGTGCGGATTGCGCTGGCTCACAGGCTACGTTGTCCGGGCAGTCGGCGGCGCTGCGGCACAAGGTGCAATCGGTCGCTGCGCCGCAGGCAAAACAGCAGGATCCAGTTGCCGTGGAAGGCTCATCGCGGCAGCGCATGAAGCCGTTCGCCGATTCGGCGGCGATGCAATACTTGGAGTTGGGGCAATCCTCGGGGCCGTCGCATTCGTTGAAGACCGTGGACAACGGCTTGTCGCAGCCCGCCAGGGCCGTCTCGAAGCCGGCCGGATCGCCCGAAGGGCTCGGTACGCAGAGCCGTGAGCTGGTGTCTCCAACGACGCAGCGAATGCAGGCTTGGCCCACCGCGCAGCGTTTGGAATCACACTCGAAACCGAGCAGCTCGGGATCATAGGGTTCGTTCGCGCCGCCGGCGCCGGCGCTACTCCCGCCAACCTCCGCAGCGCCGCCCGCGCCCGCCGCAATGGCCGCGCCGCCCATGGGCTGCCCTGTACCGCCACGACCCGACCCAGCCTCACCACTGCCGCCGCTGCTCGATTTGCCGCCGAGGTTAGAACCGCTTTGCCCCACCCCGGCCATGCCCGCCACGGAGCTGGTGCCGGCCTTCGCGCTTCCACCCGCGCCGGGACTGCTGCTCTTTTCGCTCGAGCCGCCGCAGCTCCAAATCAGGGCCGGCGCGATCAGCAGCATCGTCGCTGCCCGGCGTCCTTTTTGCGCCCCCCCTGAGCGCGTCATTCCCAAGCGCCACATTCAGGCAAGGCTACGAGCACCGGGGCGGGTTCGCAACGGCCGCTCTGTAGGGGCAACCAACGCTAGCGCTCGTCAACCAACGATGGTTCGGGGGCTCAGATGCATCCCCCGCAAAACTGATCCGCGCGGGTAATGCGGCGCAACTTGGATGTGGATGGCGGATCTGCGCGGCAAGGCCTGGAGGAGGAGCGCCTTCTCGACGGCGCTCCTCGGCGCGGTCGCGGCGTCCTGTGGACAAACGGCGGACAGCACCACGCCGCACACCGCCGGCGGGTCCGGCGGGTCCGGCGGGTCCGGCGGGTCAGCAGCCGCCCCCGCCGCCGAAGCTGGAGCGGCCGGTATTAGGCTCTCCGCGGCTCCACCTTTTTCGCTGCCCGTTGCCTCCGCGCCGGCCCGGCTCGTGCCGTGCGACTCCATCACCGTGCCCCAACCGCTGGGCTTGCTACCGGGGCGCGCGCTCGTGCTGCAGCCGCTCCGCTCGTTCGACGGGCAGCCCACCAGCAGCTTGGTTCGCGCCTGGGAGCCGGCGACCAACGGGCTGGAGACGCTGCTGGTAACGAAGCCGGGGGCAAGCGTGCAGCTGAGTGGCGTCGGTGGCAGGCTCTTCGAGAAGTTCAGGGCCGAGGGCGACGAGCCGAGGTATCGCGTGCACGAGCTCGCGTCGGGAGTCGTCGCCTCGAGCGAGCCCATCGCACTGCAGCTGTCGGCCATTTCTGGCGACGGAAACTTCGTGGTGGACGAAACTTTGCGCCGGTTCAAGGCCGCAGGGGAGCTCTCCTTCGATTTCGCCCCTTTGCTGAGTGTGACGCTCCCCGCCGGGGCCCGCTACGCGGCGCTGTCGTTCACCGGCGATGCGGTCGCGGTTCCTACCGTGACCTCGCCAATGGGGGCCGACGAAACCGGCGAGTGGCAAATCACGCTCGCCAATGACGACGGCACCGTGCTTCAGCTGGCCAACGCGCCAAGGCTCGACGATTGCTGCGATAGCGGCGAGCGCATCGGCTGCGCCCCCGACTGCGGCCTCTCCTTCTCCCAAGACGGCCGCTACTTGCTGGGGGTCCGTCGCGGTCACCGGCTCCGAGCGTGGGACACCGGCACGGGGGAGGTGGTGCTGAGCATCGACGAGCCTGGCGTGCAGGGCGCGACCTTCTTGCACGGCACCAACCGACTTCTGATCGTCCGTGAGTCGGGGGCGAGCGAACAGAATATCGATGGCACCGGTCAGCTCGCTTGGAGCCTCGACGACTACCGGCTCGTGACAGGGCCGGACGGCGCGCTCGGCTACAACGACGGCGCCTTGGTCCTTGCAGCGCGCGATCAGGTGACGGCGCGCTGGCTACAACCCAACCAAACCTGGGCCTCGGCCGTTTCCGTGACCGACACCGAGGCTTTCGCCATCGTTCCGGACCCTGACTTCGACGCACCGTTTCCGCTGATGGTCGCGCGCTACGCGGCCAACCGGGCCGGGCCGACAGCGGTGTTCCGCCCTCGAGAAACTCAGTCGGAGTGGGAAGGTCAGATCGCGCTGTCGCCCGACGCCCAGCGCATCGCGGTCGTGTTCCCCGATTCGATTCGTATCCTGAACGCCACGACACTCGAGCCACTCGCATCGCTAGCAACGGGGGCCGGCTACATCGCGTGGTCGCCGGATGGTCGGTACGTCGCCGCTTCGCCTGACCTGCACTACCGCGATGACGGGCGCCCTGCTCCTGACGCGAGCAAGACGCTCAGCTTTTGGGACGCGAGCTCGGGCGAGCTCGCCGCCAAGTACGCCACGCCGATCCACACCTTCGGCTTCGCGTTCAGTGCTGACGGAACCAAGGTGGTTGGCTGGGGCCAGACCATGCAAGTGGATGAAGCCTCGCGCTCTTCCGGAGGTGCCCTCACCTGGTTTGCACCCTTCGATGACGCCCAATCGTTCAGCATGGACGTGCTCAGCGGGCAAGTGACGGGCAATGACTTGGGACCGCAGATCGGCTGGACGCGCGAGGTCATCGCTACAGAGCAGGGTATCTTCCGCATCTCCACGAGCGAGCTGATCTCGGCGTTCGAAGCGGTCGACGGCGAGCTGAACGCGCCCAAGCGCGTGGTCTTCGCGCCCGACGCTTCGGTTGGCGCAGTCGCCTTCGACATACCGATGCAAGGCAAGCTGTTCGGCGTGCTCCAGGCCGAAGAAGCTCGCAGCGCGCCCTTCGGTGATTGGAGGGTAGGCCTTTCACTGTCGCCCGGCGGGCGCCGCTTCGCCGTCGGTGAAGGCGTCTACTGCGCGTCGCCGGAGTAGAGTTGCTCGGCGCCTTGAATCTGCTCCAGCGGCTGCTCGGCAGCGCGACTCGAACTCGAGCACGACCAGCGCTATCGATCGTCAACCAACGATGGTTCGAGGGCTCAGAATGCTTGGACTATCCTTGCTGCGTGGGCTCTCAATCAGCGGCTGTCGACTTGCTTCAGCTGCGCCGTCTCGTCGCCATTCTGAGCGTTTTGTCGCTAGTAGCCGTGGCTTGCGGCAAGACGGGGAAGGTCGAAACGACGTCTGCGAGCGCGGGAGCTGCCCCAGCCGTGGCAGGGGCAGGCTCAACCGGTGGACAACCCGTCGGAGGAAACGGGCAAAATCCCGCGGAAACACCGGCCGGGAGTGCCGGCGACACGACGGCAGGCGCCGGCGGCGCGCGTCACGAGCAGGGCTCGGGCACGGTGGTGATCGAGATCACCGGCCTACCCGAAGGAGTCGAAGCGGAGGTGCTGCTCACCGGACCCGATAGGCTCGAGGTTACGGCCAGCGGCACGTTGGTCGGCGTCACCGCTGGTGGCTACGCCGTCACGGCGGCGCGTGTCTACGCTGCGGATCCCATCGTGCGTACTGCCTTCGACGCGACCGTAGCGCCGCCCGACTTCTTGCTCGACGCCGATGGCTCGCAAGTCGTCTCGATCACCTATTCGGCCCTGCCGAGCAGCGGCAAGCTGTGGAACGCTTCCAGGCAGGCCCTGGTCGCTTTCGACGCGGGCGCGATCGCCGAAACCAGCTCTGGCGATGCGACAGTATCGATTTCGAGATGGGTAGGTCGCGGCCTCGCGTTCGATCGCGACGGTCATGCGTGGACGTCCGACAACGATGCGTCCGAGCCCGACATCATGCGTTTGCCGGCCAGCGCTCTGGGCGCCTCGGGGGAATTCGCGCCGGACGTCTCCATCACCGTCGCCGACGTTCAATGTCGCCCAGCCTTCCTGGAAGTGGCGTTCGATGCCGCCGGTAATCTGTGGCTGTGCAGCAGCTGCAGTGACCAAGTACTCCGCCTCCCGGCGAGCGCGCTGGGCACATCCGGACAGAAGCAGGCGGACGCGCGGCTCAGCGTCGCCGATCCCGAGGGTCTAGCCTTCGATCGCCACGGCAATCTGTGGGTCAACAACTACACTGGTCTGTCGCGCTTCGATGCGGCTCGGCTCGGAGCAATCGACCCCGACCCGCCAGACCTCAAGCTGTCGATGGTGGCCCCGACGAGCTTGAGAGCGCTCAGGTCGACCGGAATGGCGTTCGACGCGGCGGGCAACCTCTGGAGCCTCGACTTCCCCGCGCAGCGCCTGTTTCGGCTGACGGCAGCTGACCTGGCCGGTACGGGTGTGCGAACCGTGGAGGCCGCCGTCGCGTTCCAAGTCACCCCGAGTGCGATTTCCGGCGTGCCCGCGTTCGATGAAGGTGGCGGATTGTGGCTCACTCTGTCTGGATCCACTCCCGCTGGCAGTCATTTGGTGCGCATCGGCCCGGAGCAGCTAGCGATGAGCAGCGACGAGGGCTTCCTGCGACCCGAGGTGCTGATCACCAGCCGCAGCGTGGGCTCGGGCCAGATGTCTTCCCTGGCGTTCTTCCCGGCGCCGCAGGGCCTGCCTCTCTTCCATTCGCTGCCTGCGCCCTAAGCCTCCCTCTCAGCGCGGTCAGAAGCGGAAGCGTGAGACGAACAGGCGTGTCTCCGAAGGCGTGGCCACTTGCTGGCCAGGATCGACGTCGGTGGCCTGGCTGGCTTGGCCGATGACCGCGAGCTCGGCTTGATTGGCTGCCAGCAGTAAGCCGATCCCCGGCTCTGCGGCGGCAAAGCGCAGCTTGGACACGCCGTCGGCGTAGTCCCAGAAAACGCTGCCGCTTTCACCTAGCGCCAGCACGCCATCGGGCGCCGGGGCCAGGTCGGCGATGGGCTCGGGCAGCACGCGAGCGCTCACGAGCTTGCCCTTCAGGTCCACCTTCACGAGCACGCCCGCGCGCCCTCGCGTGATGCGAGTCTGCTTGGCGTCGCCGTCCTCGACCTCGAGCTTGCCCTGGAACTCACCAGCCACGTACATGTGACCGACGCCCGCCTCCAGCCTGGCGCCATTGATGCTTCGAAACTCGAGCGCCGTGGCCCGCTTGGTGCCGTCGCTTTCGAACACGGCGAGCGAGGCTCCTGACCCGAGACACCAGATGCTCCCGTCGCTCGCCGCTCGCAGCGATGAACACCCCGCATCGAGGCGCCCCCAGACGTACGCGCCGTCGGTGGTCAGCTTCACGAGGTAGGCACCACTGGGTCCCCCCGGGGCGACTCCCGGCCCGGGATCGAGGTCTGTCTCACCTTCGAAGTGACCAGCCGCATAAATGGCCCCAGGAGCCGTGGCGAGCGCCGTGCCGAAGCCAAAGCTTCCCCAGGTCCGAGCCCAGCTCAGGCTACCGTTGTCCGAGAGACTGAGCACATAGGCTTGCTTGCGACCCGCGGTGCCAAGCGTCGTGGTGCCTGGTCCGGGATCGAAGTCGGCCGTTGAATCGAAGGAACCGGTGAGCAGGATCGAGCCGCCAGGACCGGCCGCCGCGGCCGTCACCGAAATGAGGGGATCGAGGTCGTTCAGCGCAGGCGACTGGCCCCCGATCGCCCTCGTCCACCCGTAGGTCGAGTCGGCATTCAGCTTGGTCACGTAGAGGCTGCCCAGGCCCCCATCGCGGACGTCCGCCGCGGGGGACGGATCGAAGTCGTAGCTACCCAGGAAGGTCCCAGCGATGAAGAGGGAGCCATCGGTGCCATACGCCACCGCGCTGATGTTCCGCTGCGTGGGGTCGAAGAAACGAGTGCCGGCATATTCTGGCCAGCACGACGTGCCATAGGCAGCTTCGCAATCGCGTTCACCGCGCTCGCAGTTGGCATAGCCGGCCTCGCACAGCGGTGGGAGACAGCCGTCCGGATCCGAGCAATCCAGGCTGGTATGCGCGACTGCACCGCAGTCATTGCGACCGCAGGCGCCGCAATTGGCTGCCGTATCGAGCGGCTCACAACCCGGCTCAGACGAACAGGCTGCAGTGCCCACGTAGCATTCGCCGACCGCGACACACTGCCCTTGGTCGCACGCGCTACGAATATTTGGCAATTGGCAGAGCGCGTTACAAGCACCACAGTGGTTGCCGTCACTTTGGAGATCGACGCAGCGATCCCCGCACAAGTCGGGTTTCTTGGCGATGCACGCTCCGGCACACATGAAACTGGCGCCAGCCAAGACGCAGGCTGGCAGCTCTGGCGGGCAAGCCTGATTGCAGGCACCGCAGGACCACGTTCGGTCGATTTGCTGCTCACAGCCGTCAAGCGGTTCATTGCTACAGTGGGCGAAGCCGAGCTGGCACGCCTCGGGCGCCACCACGCAGCGCCCATCGACGCACTCGAAGGGTCCCTCTGGTCGAACGTGCGGCAGCGACGAGCACACGACACCGCCACAAGCAAAGGCTGGCCCCTCGCCACCGCTCGCCATCCCCGCGGCGTTCTCCGTGCCGCCCATTCCGTCCGTTTGACCCGCGTCGGCACCGCCGCTGGTACCGGCACTGCCGCTGGTACCGGCACTGCCGACATTCCCGACAGTGCCGCTGGTACCGGCACTGCCGACATGACCGGCCTGACCCGAGACACCTCCGCCGTTCTTCTCCGACTGAGCCGAACGCCCACATGCCGACCAGGTCGCCAGACCCAGCGCCAGCACCAGCCACGACCCAAACACCCTATCCCCGAACAGCATCGAACCCTGCATCACACGAAACTTGTCTAGCGGCCACCCCTTGCCCTCCGACAGCCCGAAGCAACACGAGCATCTTGCCCCAACAGGTTCAACTTCGACCCTCGATCAGCCGCGGCGCTACGCTTCCAGAATGCTGATCCGCAACACCAGTTCGCGCGGGCTGTAGGGTTTGGTCA
>DATAKF010000174.1:0-4462 GCA_036261775.1 Polyangiaceae bacterium
GAAGGTCACGCTCTCGGGCTGCCCACGAGATAGCTCTGGATGGTGAATGTAGAATCGCGCGCCCGCCGTTGCGCGAGAACCGAAAGGCTCGAACGGCTTCTTGGGATCCAGCAGGCGATCCTCGTGCTGCAGCACGAGCTCGGTGAGTCCTTGAACAGCGACGGCGACGGTGGCCGCCTGCAGCTGTAGCGGTTCGAACGCCGGTAGGCGCGTCTCGAAACGAGCCGAATTCGCAGCGAGCGCGATGGGGCGGAGCCGCAACCGCAGCGTTGGCCAGGCGTCAGGCTCGCCGGGCAGGGCTTCAACCGGAGCCAGCGAGGCCAGCATCTCCAACGATAGCTTGAGCGCCGGACGATCGGCGGAGCCGGCCGGGCGTTGGCGCGCGTTGAGCGACCAGTAGTCGTTGCCCGCTGTGCCGTTGGCCAAGTTGGCCGACTTCATCTCTACTTCGAGCCAGCCTTTGGCGGTGCTGATCTCGCAGATGAGCGCTTCTTTGAGCGCATCGATGAGCGTCCGAGTGCCTTGCTTCAACGCCGCTCGGAACTTGGCGAGGCGCGCCTCCGCGTTGGGGTTGGTGCTCGGTTGTGGAAAGCTGTCAGCCGAAAACCCAAGCGTGAGCGTGATCGTGCGCAGGCCTTGGCTCAGCTTGAGGATCGGAGCCTGCACGGCCCAGCCCAGCGCAGCGCCCTTGGCATCGGCGGGGTCCGTCGCGAGCGGGCGCCGACCAAATGTCTTGAAGATGAGACCGGGTTCCGGACTGACGATCGCCTGCTTCGCGTCTTCGAAGGCGTAGAGGTTGCGCCAGGTACGGCGTTCGGCGACAGGCTCGATGTAACCATCGATGTCGCGCTGCGCGAGCTCGAAGAGACTTAGCGCGTCGTCCCACGTGAGCAAGCGAGGCTCCGCGGGAAGTCCCAGCTGATCGTGAAACGAAGCCAACAAGGCGAGCCGGGTCGCGTCCAAATGCTGAGCTAGCCCCGGCAAGCACGCTGCCCACGACAGGCCAGTGGTGCCCAACACGAAGTTGGCGACCTTCTCGCAGCCCGCCGCGCCAAGTGCGTTGCCGCGCACCTCCTCCAGCTTGTCGCGTCGGGCGCGGTGCCCTTTCTCGCGCCGCGCTTCGGCCAGCGCCGTCATGACCGCCGACCATTCGACGCGGCTCTTCGGCAGGCCGCTCGCGCGCGGCGCGAACGCGACCAGTGCCTCCAAGCCTTCCACGGGCATGGAGAAATGGCGCTCCAGGCGCCTCAGCAGCTCGTGGTAGCCGCGAATGGCGACGCTGCTGAGCGTGCCCACGTTTGGCCAGTCCGTTGGCCAGTTCGCGCCCAGCTCCTGGGTCAGGCGTCCCGCTACCGTCGTGGGGCGCCCCTTCACGCGACTCACCAACGACTTGAGCTCTGCCATCTCGCCGTCGATGCGCAGCTTGATGGTCATCAGCCGCTCGAAGCGCGCAAAGCCGGTGTGGTTCAGGTGGGTCTCGATGTAGTCGCGCAAGATCGGATCGGCACGCTGCGCGTACAGCTGTTCGATGGAATCGAACTGGGGGTATTCGTCGTTCTTGAAATCGAGCAGCGGGTAGAGACGCTTGAAGTTCGCCTCGAAGTCACTGGGGTCGGGCGGATTCGGCGCGCCCAGCAGCTGGTTGATGACTCGCCATTCCGCGGCAGCATCGACGCCGAATCGGCGGTCCAGCAGGCGCACGTACCGACGGAGCTCGTGATGTTCCAACCCGAGCGTCGAACGTGAGAACTCGAACACTGGCGCGAGCGCCAAGAGCAGCCCCAGGTCAACGGGCTCGCTAGCGTTGTTCCCGACGCGCTGCCACGGCGGCACCGCGTCGCCCGGCTCAGGGTCACCCAGCGCCAGGCCGAGCATCTCGTTGAAGGTTTCGCTCAGGGTCCCGCCCTTGCGAATCACGTCTTTGAAGCCGACGACTTCGCGCTCGACAAAGACGGAGCGTAGCTCTGCGACCTCGGCTCGAGTTACCGTCAGGTCGCGCTCCGTCCGATAGATGCGCGGTCGACCGCTGCTGTCGCGCGAGCCTTGCAGTTCGGTGCCGGCGGGCAACCAGGCGTGCTTGGCCTTGTTCGAGAGCCCAAACAGGACACGCACTTGGTCCGGCTCTGGCCCCCGCTTGAGCAGCCCAAGCACGTCTCGGTAAAAGTAGTCGAGATGGCGCCCCGGTACGCCGTTCAACTGCTCGCGAGCGTGGCGCATGAGCTGCAAGAACGTCAGCAGTAGCCCAAAGTGGGGACGGCCCAGCCAGCTCCCCAGCGCACCCTGGTACCGCTCGGGCGCCGCAAGGTACGACACGATCTCGGCGTTGGAGATGCTGGAGTGCGAGGCCACGGCCGACCAGGTACCGTTTTCGCGCACTTCACCGGCCAGTTCTTCGAAGTACTGAAGCTTCTGCGAGACCTCCTGCACGAACGCCAGCTGGTCCTCGACCGTGCGCTCGTCCAGCTCGATTTGACTCGCGTCTAGCGCGGGCAGACGCCGGCTGCGCTGACTCGTTCCGTCGGACTTTGGGCGCGCTCGCTCCGCGGGGGAGTCACCGTCCGGGGCGCCCAACGCCTGGATGAGCTTGGCCATGCTCAAGTCACCTTCAGCTTCGAGTTGGTGCTGAGGAACTGTCCGCTACCGGAGTATTGGGTCATCGGATCGGGCACCGGACCTGCTGCCGTTGGCTGCTGCGCCGGCGACTGCACGGAGAATTTGGCCGTAAACGAGCTGCCCAGGAGCAGCACCGCCGCGCCGCCCAAGGTGGTTTGCTGACTCTGCTGGTCGGAGGCCAACGAATCGATCTCCAAGGTGCCGGTGCCCGGAATCGAGTGAGTCGGCGTCATGTACATGCAGCCCGGGACGGAGACGCTGGCTTCGTCGCCAGCGACGCACCACCTCTTTCCTTCAAGCTGCGCCGCGCCACCCGCGCGTAGCGAGCCGGGGCGCACCACCACGGTTGCTGCGCCAAAAGTTGGCATGAACAGCGCCTGATCTCCGTCGATGAGTACGTAGTCGGGCATGGCTCAGTACCCCAGAGCGCTGGCCTCGTTGAGGTAGAACGGATAGACCATGTTGAAACGGGAGTTGGTGGTAACGACCGTGTAGTCGAGCCGAATTCTCAGCACGCCGTAGTTGTCATCGGCTTGAGTCACGTCGACGCGATGCAACTTGATGCGCGTCTCGTGCTCCAGGATTGCGTCGGTGACGATGCTGCGAATTCGACTGAGCAGTGCGTGGTCGGCTTCCTCGAAGACCACGTCCGACAAGCTCGAGCCGAAAGCTTCGTTCATGGGTCGCTCGTTGCGGCGCGTTCGCAGCAGGATCTGCAACGACTGGTGGATGTCCTCGTCTGCCGAGACCATCTCCACCTCGGCACCACCGCGCCCGAAGCTTGGTGGGAAGCTCCAACCGGTACCGAAGAACCCAGGCGTCGTCATGCGTCGTGCTGCGGATGAGCAACCGCCGCGTTGGTCTGCACGTCGGGCGCATCGAGTTGGGCCCGTGCTTGCTCCTGAAAGCGGCCGATTAGGGCAAATACGCGGGCGAATGGCAGCTGGCCAAGGGCCTCGAGAATGACGTTGGCTTCTTCGATGCTCAGCTCGAGTTGAATCTTTCGCATGTCACTTCTTCCTATGTTTTCTGGATCACTGCACTTCGACCGAGCTCGCCTTGATGGAGACCTTCCCTGAAGACGCGTCGATCGTGAAGTCTTTGTGGCTCTTGAGCGTGATGCCGGTGCTGTCGAGTTTGAGCTCGTTGCCGTGCTGGTCGGAGAGCGAGATCGCCTTGGCGTCATCGTCGACGATGATCGTGTTTTTTCCGGGCGTCTCGATGCGCACGGCCTTCTTCTTGTCGTCGAAGGCGATCACCAAGCCGCTCTTGGAGACGATGGCGCGCTGCTCGTTCTCTCGCGTGGGACCGCCGACCAGCTTCGGCGGAGCGTTCTTCGACCCGTAGAGCGTGCCCAAGATGATCGGCTGTCGTGGATCACCGGCGACGAATCCGACGGTGACTTCGTCGCCCGGCTCGGGCCAATACACCATGCCTCGTCCGTCGCCGGCATCCGGTCGCGCAACGCGAGCCCAGAGCGGCCCCTGGGCGGGCGCGACGCCGGACAACAGCACCTTCACGCGCTGCTCTCCCGCTGGGTCACTCTCGAAATCGGCCACGACACCCAAGCACAGGCCGTGCACGGCCGGCAGTAGCCCGCCCGCGGCCACCTCGGCAATCTCGGGTCTGCGCGCGAACCAGTCGCTGGAGAGGCCCAAGCTCAGCTCGGTGCGCCAACCGGCTTGGTCGAGACGGTCCGTCACGGCAGAAACCAGCGCCGAACCGTTGAAGCGATCACCGATGCCGCCCAACTCGACGAGGTCGAGCGGCGCAATGTCTACTCGGCCCGGCATGGTGATCTTGCCTTGCAAGAGCGCGAGCCGGCTGCGTAGAAGCCGACTGTCGGCCC
>DATAKF010000207.1:0-49848 GCA_036261775.1 Polyangiaceae bacterium
CCCGAATCGCCAGGGAGAAAAGCCGCCCGTGATGGTCAGCTTTTTCGACGCCGAAAAGAGCTGCGGCGAAGCCGGCAAGCGCGTGTGCCGAGAGAGCGAGTGGGTGGCGGCTTGCGAAGGTCCGGAGGAAACACCGTTTCCTTACGGTTGGCGGCGCGAACCCCAGAAATGCAACTTCGACAACAAGTGGATCAACCCTATCTTGGATCGCGTCTACTCGAAGGACCCGGAAGTCCAACGAGCCGAGCTCCTGCGGCTCGATCGCAGCTTGCCCAGCGGCGCGCGCCCGGAATGCAAGAGCGGTTTCGGCGTCTTCGACTTGACGGGCAACGTCGACGAATGGGTGAGAGCCGACACCGAGCGTAAGGACCGCCGCTCGCGCTTTGCCGGCCTCAAAGGTGGCGCCTGGGGGCACGTGCGCAACGCCTGCAGGCCCGTGACCACGAGCCACCCGCCCGACTTCACCTACTACTTCATCAGCTTTCGCTGCTGCGCCGACGTTGCGGTGAACGCCGCACCGAGCTCTGAGTAGCTAGTGTCCTGAGTCCGCAATTCTTCTCAGAATTGCGGACCGCCGCTGCGCGGCGAGGTGCACTGCCGCAGCACCGACGCCGCCTCCAACACGACCGACGCCAGCTGCGCGTACGGCTGCGGCGTGTCTCCCCGCGGCGCCCTACGCTTGGCGTCCGCAGCGGGGGGGCTTTGGCGGCGCGCTAGTTCAAGCCGTACACGGTGCCGGGGAACGTGCGGTCGTCGTGATCGCTGGTTTGCCCGTTGGCGGCGCTGCCCCAGCAACGCACTTCGTTGCGGACGGTGGCGCAAGCGTGCTCGGCGCCGGCGCGAAGCTCGATGGCGTCGACCAAATCGTAGGCGTCTTGCAGGGGACGCGGCGAGCAGGCGAGCGTCTCGCCGGACGGCAGGCTGCAGCTTTCGATGGCGGCCGAGCTGTTGCCCAGCTGACCGCGCTGATCGCTGCCCCAGCAGCGGGCTTTGCCGTCAGCCAGCAGTGCGCAGCTGAAGCTTTGCCCGAGCGCCAGCTCGCGCGTGCTTGGCAAATCACCCAGCAGGGTTGGAGTCGACAGACACGGGCCCGAGCCGCACTGCTCTTGAGTAGTGCGGCCAACGCCGAGTTGCCCGGCTTCGTTGGCGCCCCAACAGCGCACGCGCCGGCCGGCGTCGACGATCGCGCAGTTGTGCCGACCGCCCGCAGCTAGCCCGCTGACGTCTTTGGCGAACGCTTCGACCGGCTCGAAGCTGGCTTGGGGCCGGTCGCCGCCGCCCAGCTCGCCGCTGGCGCCGCGTCCGACACACAGCACGCGGCCGTCGTCGAAGCGGGCACAGCTGTGGGCGTCGCCAAGCGCGAGCTGGACGGCCCCGCGAAAGGCGGGCACCAGCGTGGGTTCGAGCGCGCAAGCAGCCGTGTCGGTTTCCGGAACACCGGGCGCGCCGCGCGATGGCTCCGGTACCACGCACGTCGTCAAATCGGCCGGATCCAAGCCCAGCTGGCCGCTTTCGCCGAGGCCCCAGCACAAGACGTCGCCCGTCTCGGTCAGGGCACAAGCGTGCTGCGCACCCGCGACCAAGGCTTTGGCTCGCGTGAGCTCCACGTTGAACGGATCCTGGTGGCTGTCCGCGTCACTGGTGCCGCGACCCAGCTGGCCGAGCGAGTTCTCGCCCCAGCACTGCGTGGCGCCGTCCGCTTGGATGGCGCAGCCGAAGCGATGGCCGAGCGCGATGACGTTTGCCTTGGTCAAGTTGCTGGTCGTGCGGGGTTGGTGCGCGCACGGCGTCCCGTCGCACGTTTCTTCACTGGCCACGCTGAGCTGACCCAGATCGTTTTGGCCCCAGCATTTGACGACGCCGTCGGCGCGCTTCAGGCAGGTAACGTTGCCGCCCGCGAACAATTGGCCCGGCTGGAAGGTCCCTCCGCCCGAGCCTGCCGAGCTGCCCGGCAGATCTCCGCCCAAATCCTGCGTGGTCGTACCGCACGCCGAGAGCGCGAACGCAGCGAGCAGATAGCCGAGGCCTTTCACGGCTTTTCCTGCTTGGGTGCGGCCGTGTAGCGCTCGAGCAACTTGCGTTCTTCTTGCAGCTGTCCGTTGGGAAAGCGACTGGCGTGCTCTTGGAGCGCGGCGCGCGCCTGCGCCACGTTGCCGCGAGACAACGCCGCCTGGGCACGAGCGATCAACGCGTTTTCGTCGGCAAGCGCGCGGTCTCGCGCTGCCAAGGTGGACGGAGCGCCGCCAGCTTTGGGCTTCGCGCTCGGGGCGCTTTCGCTGGCGACCGCGCTCGGAACGGGCGGCGAGGGGGCCGGCGGCGCGCTCGGTGCTTCGACGACGCGCACGACTGAAACGATGGTTCGAACCTCGACGGACGGCGCCGGTCGTGGTGCCAGCGCCGAGTGACCGACTGCGCCCGCCACGGCGCCGACCCCGAGGGCCAAGCCGAGCGCGGCCGTGCCCGCCGCTTTGCTGATACCGGCTACGGTTGCCGCGGTCGTCACCGTTCCGGCGCCGGGCGACGCGGGCGCGCCACCGCTGGGCGAGCCGCTGCCGATTGGCGGTAGCGCCAGCGTTTGCGCCAGCCGACCGAGCACGCGGTCCGCGACGTCGCTGCCCGGTCCGGCCGTGTCGCGCTCCTGGCGCAGCATTTGCGCAAGCTCGCTCGGCAGTTCGTCTTCCGGGGTGAGGCGCGGGTCGTCCGTCATGCTTCCCTCGGGGTCAATTGCGCAACGGCCTTGGCCAGATCACGCCGCGCCAGTCGCAGCCGCGAGTAGGCAGTGTTGAGCGGAATGCCCAGCGCTTCGGCAATTTGCGGCGCCGCCACGCCATCGACGTCGTGCAATAGCAGCACCGCCAGGCGATCGGGCTCGATGGTCTCGAAGCCTCGCAACAGGAGCTCTCGGGAGCGAGCGCGCTCGGTCGCAAGCTCCGGATTCGGTTTCGAGTCGGGCTGCTCTTCGGGTTCTTGCAGCAGCTCGTTGCGGTGCGACGCACGACGTCGATAGTCTGACGCAACCCGAAACGCGATGCCCATGAGCCAGGGCTTGAGCGCGCGCGAGGCGTCGAACTCACCGCGCCGAGCGTGAAAAACGACGAAGACATCGTGCGTCAAATCCTCGAGGTCCGCGCTACGCACGCCAAAGCGCTGCAAGGTGCGGTACACCCAGGAAAATTCGGCGGCGAACACCGCGCGCGTATCGGGGACAACACCAGGGGATTGGGGTGAGGCTTGCGGTTCCGTCACAGCTCCCCCGCGAGCCCAATGCCCGGCGCCAGCGCCACCGGGCCCGTCTCCCAAACCGAGTGACCTCGGAGCTCGAGGCGCGTCGAAGTCGCGACGTAAAGGCCATCCACGTGCGCTCGCAGCGAAATCGCGGTGGAGAGCGGCAGCTCCAGCGTCGCGCGCAGCCCGCCGCCGGCCAACACGGACGAGGCTCGCTTGGGGACGTCGACGTCTTGTCCCTCGCCGGCCAGCCTCCCCACCAGGCCCAACGCACAGATACCGAAGCTGCGGCTGCCGTGGCACGCGGCGAGCGCGCCCGCGAGCAGCGACGCTTGGACGGAGCCACCCGCGTCGGCGGCCTTGGAAGCGGGCAAATCGTAGCGCAGCTCCAGATCGGCCCAGAGCGCGCGGCGACGTAGCCCGAGGCCGACGCTTGCGCCACCGCTCGAGCTTGGCAACGTGAAGAGCGCGGCGTGACCCGTGGCGAGCCAGCGCAGGCGCCAGCGCGAGTCGTCGACAGTGGACGGTGCGGGCTCCTGCGAGCGTGCGCGGGGCGCCGGTGGCGTGGCAGGGGGAGGTGGGGGCGGCGGCTGGTTCGCCGGAGGAGCCACGGGGGAGGGTGGTGCTGGCTCGGGCTGCGCCGGCGGCATTTCGCTGGGCGGCGGCGCCGGGGCGCGCATCAAGCTCAGCGGATCGATGGCGACGCTGATTGCGAGCGCTAGAGAACGCGAGAGCTCCTGACAGTCGCGAGTGGCCGAACCCAGGCTGCGGTTCCGTTCGCCTGATTCGTCTTTGACCTTCAGCTCGGCCGCGAGCCCGTTGGCGTTCCGCCGTACGCGGGCTTTGAGTGACAGCGGCGCCTCGTCGCTGAATGGCACGTAACCCAAGCGGGCCGCCACCGCGTCCTCGAGCTCGGCGGCGTCGAAGCAGTCCTGGACGCCCGCGTCGACGACGTATTCGAGGCGGGCCTTCCGAGCTTCTTCGGCACGGGCTCGGCCCGCGCCGAAGAGCATCAAACAAAGCGCGGCCCCAACTGAAGGCAGTGGGGACCGGGCTCTGAGCACGGGGCGAGAATTGTCGACCCCTTCAGGGGGTGCAACGCCTTTCGCCCGTGGGGCTGGAACCGCTCAAGCGGCTCGCCGGCGGTTTCGCCAGCGCGCGAAGCCGACCAGCCCGAGCAGCCACAGCGCGTGCGAGCTTCCGACGGGTGCAGAGCCGCTCGCGCCCACCGTGCGGCAAGAGCAGCCGCCCGGATCCGCGCTCGATTCCGTGGCTGGGTCGGCGCCGTCGCCACCTTCGTGCTGACTACCAGGCTTGCCGTCGGCCGCGCCGCCTTCGCCTCGCGGCGAGCTGGGCGCGCCAGCGGCGGGCATTTCGTCAGGATTGCCGGTGGCGCCAGCCACGTCAGCGCTGGGGCTTCCGCCCGCATTGTCCGCGCCACCAGCTCCGCCTTCGCCCAACGGGCACTCGGCCAGTGCCGTGCCGATGCACGCGCCCGCGCCGTCACAGGCGTCGGCGCCCGTGCACGCGTCGCCGTCGTCGCACGGCGCTGCCAGCGCCCGAGGCTCGTAGCTGCAGGTTCCGCCGTCGCAGGCGCCGCGCGCTGCGTAGCAGTCGCTCGGCGGCGCGTCGCAGGTCACGTCCGCGCAGGGATCCTGGCACTTGGGGTCCGCTTGTCCGCCGCAGCTGCCACGCCCGTCGCAGGTATCGCCGCTGGTGCAAGCGTCACCGTCGTCACACACCGCCAGCATGGGGCGCTCGGCGTAGCTGCAGACGCCGTCTTTGCACGTGCCCACTTCGGAAAAGCAAGCGCCGGGCGGGCTGTCGCAGCTGATTTCACCGCAAGGATCGCTCTCGCACAGCCCCGTGCGCTCGGAGCAACCGTTGGCGCACTTTTGATCCGCGTACTCGTAGTCGCAGCCGCCAGCCTTGCAGACGCCCACGGCTTTGTAGGAGCGCGACAGGCTCGGCTCGATGCAGCTCGGTGCCGGTGGCGTGTTGCATTGCACCGGAATGCCGGCGCAGCCTTGCTTGGCGTCACACGCGTCGAGCGCCGTACACGGGTCGCCGTCATCGCACGCGCTGCCGGCGGCCTTGGGATCGTAGTCGCAGCTGCCCTCTTTGCAGATGCCGGTGAAATAGGAACACTGGCTCGGGGGCTGGTCGCATTTGAGGCCCTCGCACGGGTCGCCGTTACACAAGCCGCCTGCGCCGCAACCATTCGCGCATTTGGTGACGGTCTTCGTGAACTCACACGTGCCGGCCGAGCACGCTCCGCCGGTGTATTTGACCGACACGTCCGCGGACTCGCAGCTCGGCCCGGGCGGTACGCAGTCGAGCAGGCTGCCCTTGCAGGCACCCGCACCGTTGCAAGAGTCGCCGCTGGTACACGCGTTCTGGTCATTGCACGTGGTGCCGGCGGAGGCGGAGGCGTGCTGGCAGCCGTTGACGGCGTGGCAGCTGTCACTGGTGCAAGGGTCTTGGTCGTTGCAGTCCGGCGCTGTTCCGGACTGACACGCGCCCTTGCCGTCGCAGGTTTCGTTGCCATTGCACACGTTGGCGTCGGCGCAGCTGGCGCCAGCGCCGGCGTTCACGCAGGCGTTTTCGCTGCACACCTTGCAGCTGCCGCAGGTCGCGCTGGTCGAGCATTGCGCACCCAGCTGGCTGAAGTCTTTGGAGCAGTCGTCGCTGTCGCCCAGCTTTCCCGACCGCACGGACACGACGTCGCTGGCCGGTGTCGGCGTGAGCGCGGTGATGCCGGCGTAGCTGCCGTTGCCGTACACCACTACGTCGAGCAGCGTATTCGTCGCGTCGAGCAAGACGAGCTCGTCGCCCGCCGTCGTCAAGGTCATGCCGCCGTCGGCCCAGGCCAGAAAGGGCGGCGCGTCGGGCGTCGTGGCGGAGTTGCCGACTATCTCGGCGTCGGCGACCTTGCCGAAGAAGGCCGCGTACTCGGCGCCGTGCGTGGCCACCACGTACTCGCCTTTGCTCGCGATCTTGCCGAGCGGCAGCACCGACATGCCCTCGCCGTCGTCTGGCATTTCGGAGTCGCCCAGCTTGAATTGCTGACTGTCGAGCTGTCCTGCCGTCATGTTGCGCAGCGCTACCCAGTTGCGCGCGGAGGCCCCCTGGCCATTCGAGACGAAGCGCTCGATCAACATCGGCGCGTACACCTCGCCGCTCGGGCTGAAATAGGCCTCGATGTAGTCGTCCACGCGGTTGTCACCGTCCAGCTCGGCGCCCGTGCCAGGGCCCGCCACGGCCCCGCGTGGATCGCCGTAGTCGCTCAGCACGTCCAGCGCGTCGGAGCCCGCGACCTCGACCGTGGTGAGCGCGGTTTGTGCGCGGAAGGTCGCGACGTGAAAGCGTACTCGATCGGTGGGCGGCCCCTTCAAGCCGAACAGCGTCCACGGCACCGCGATCTCCACGCCGTCGGCGCCGAACTGAGTCGGAACGCTGGCCAGCACCGTCTGGTCCTTGTTCGATACTTGGGCCCCTGCGTTGGCGACGAACGGATTGGCAAAGCTGGTGCGCACGATGAAGTTCGCGCTGCCGCCCACCGACAGCTGCGTCTCGGCGCCGCTCAAGAACGTCGAGATGGCGCCCTGCAACCCCAGGTCGATCGCGATCTGGACCTGAACCGGAGTGGTGGAGTGCGTATCGGGGAGTCCGACCAAGAAGTAGACGTTGTCGGCGTCGCCGGTGACGCGGAACGATTTCATGTCGGCTTCGTTCTCGGGGTTCGACAGCAGCGTGCGGGCGTCCGAGCTGGCGTCGCGCCAGACCAGCTCGCCGTGGCCGCTGGCGTTGCGCACGATCATGCCCAAATCTGCGGCGAGTGGCTGGCGAGGCAGCCACTCGTCGTCCAGGCCATCGACCGTGATGGTGTGGGCAGCGGCTAGGTGGGTGAGGCAGAGCAGCGAAGCGAGTGAGGTGAGCGAGGCGAGTCTGTGTCTCATGCTCTCAATCGGGTTTGCGCTGCGCTTTCCGTCACGCTCGCGCGCGCTTTTTCGAGTCAGCGTGGCTAGAGCGCGCAGGTCGAAAAGGTGCGCGACGTGCAGTCCAAGGCGTCCTCACACACGCACACCTTGTCGACGCACTTGCCGTAGCCGTGGCACGAGTCGTCGTCGGTGCACCCGGTCCCCTTGGCTAAACAGAACTTCTTGCCGTGGTCGTCCACGCCGGAGCAGCTTTGGGGTGCTTTGCAGCCGTCGTCACTGGTGCATGGCAGGCCGCACCACGCAAAGCCGTCGTTCTCGAAGCAGTCGGTCTTCGGATCGCTCAGCTGGCAGTCTTCGGTCGTCACGCATTCGGGCGAGCGACAAGCGCCCAGCACGCACGCGTAGTTGTTGGGGTAGGTATTGCCGGGGCAGTCGGGCGCGCCCGCCGGACAGCAATCGGCAACGGTGCCGCAAGGCTTGGCACAGTAGCCGTAGACCGGATTGGCTGCGCCGGCCGCGCCGTTCGGCTCCGCGCCGCCGACATTGCTCGTCGTCGCGCCTGCTTGGCCGCCGCTGCTCTCCGAGGTCGACCCTGCCTCGCCGGTCACGGCAGCGCCCGCGCTCGTCGAGCCGGCTTCGGCCCTGCCGCTCGCACCGACATCGCCGCCGGTTTCGGGCACCCCACCGACACCCAGCCCGCGGCCAGAGCCGGCCGTCTCGCGTGCTCCAGCCCCTCTGTCGGCTGCGCCCGCTTCGCCGCCCGCCGCGTTCGGTGCTTGGTTCGAGCTCGAATCCGTGGAGCAAGCAGCGACCAGCCCCGCGCCAACGCCGAGACCAACGACCAAACGAGCCCAGATTATTTTTGTCACCACGGAACGATTGGGGCAAGCCATGCCCATCCGTCACGCTCGGCGTCATTTTTTCGGAGGCGCGGCGACCGGCGGGCAAGTCGCCTGTCGTTTCAGTAACGTCGTAGCGCGCGCTAGGTTCGGATCGGCATCGAACCCGCGCCAGTCGAGCGAGCCGTCGGAGTCGAGGCGGGCTTCGAGCTCGAAGTGACGCGTCAAACCGGCCGGGCGGCGAGGGTTTGCCAGCGGCGGCCCGTTTGGGGATCGACCAAGGTGGTTCGGGTTTCGTAGACGCGCGCGGAGCGGTGCAGGGCGCGGAGCGCACGCAGCAACGGCAGCGACTGGTACGTGCGGGGCCAGCGGGCACGCAAGATAGCGCGCAGCTTGGGGGCGTGCCGGGCGCTCATGGCTGGAAAAAGATGGTGCTCGACGTGATAGCCGAAGCCGAGCGTGAGCCACTCGAACCAACGCGGACCGGTCACGCTGAGCGAGTTGATGAGCGGGTCGTTCACCTCGGTATGCGGGCTGATGCTGTGATTCGTCAGAATGAAGCTCATGACGATGGTGTTGGCCACCACGAGCGGCAGCAGGTAGGCGAACGCGAAGGTCACCGGACCGAGCAGCGCGGCGATGCAGGCCCAGAACGCCACTCCGAGCAGCGTTTCGCCGACGGCGCGGCGGTGCTCGGCTGGCGTGAGCCAGGCACGGCGTCGCGCCTCGAACAGCATGTGCGCGCTTTGGACCGTGAAGCCGAGCAGCAAGCTCAAGGCCCCGCGCAAGCGCCTGCGGCCCGGCGCCCACTGAGTCACGGCTCGGACCAAGAAGCTTTGTCGATATTCCTCGAGCGTGGGGTAGGCGTCCGGATCCTGACCCGGTTGATTGGTGTGGTGGTGGTGCACGCGGTTGTGCCAGGCCTCCCACAAACGCGGCGAGACCACGAACGGCAAGAAGCCGAACCAGCCGATGACGCGGCGCAGCTTTTTGCCGCGCACGATGGCGCCGTGCAGCACCTCGTGCCCCAAGAAGGTCATGCCCGCGAAGCTACAGCCCATCACCAGAGACAAAAGCAGGCAGCCCCACCAGGGGACAGGCAACCTCGACAGCGCGAGCGTGCCACTCACCAAAACCGACACGTGCACTGGTATCCACCACAAGCGACTACGCGCCGGAGCAAAGCTGTCGGCCGAAAGCAGTGGGCGGATTTCACGAGCGTAGGCCGAGATAGAGCGGAGCACGCCTCTAATATGCGACGCTTCGTGCATTCCACTCGTCACCCTTGAGTCATGTCGTGTCACGCTCCTGCGCTGACGCGGCTCGTCAGGCGGCGCGTGAGCCGGTACGCTGCATGCGATGACACGTACGGAACTTCCCCGACAGGCCTTTGGTCCGACCGGCGTGCAAGTGCCGAAAGTCGGCCTGGGCACCTGGTACCTCGAGCAAGTCGACGACAAAACCGCGATTGCGGCTGTGCAAGCGGCGCTCGAGCTTGGCCTCACGCACGTCGACACGGCTGAGCTCTACGGCTCCGGCAAAGCGGAGAGCTTGGTCGGCCAAGCGCTGGAAGGCCGTCGCGACGGCGTCTTTCTGGTTTCGAAGATCATCCCCAGCAACGCTAGCCGCAAGGGCACCATCAAGCACTGCGAGCAGACGCTGAAGCGGCTGCGTACCGATCACCTCGACTGCTACCTCATCCACTGGCCCGGTTCGTACCCGCTGGAAGAGACCATCGAGGCGTTGGAGGAGCTGGTGCAGTCGGGCAAGACGCGAGCGTGGGGCGTCAGCAACTTCGACGAGAACGAGCTCGCCGAGGCGCTGGCCATCGCGGGTCCAGGCCGCATTGCTTGCAACCAAGTGCTGTATCACCTGGAGGAGCGCGCCATCGAGCACGCGGTCATGCCTTGGTGTGAAGAGAACGGTGTCGCGATTGTCGGTTACACTCCCTACGGTCGACATCGCCAGTATCCACCGCCCGGTGCTGCGGGCGCGGTGCTGAAGCAGCTCGCCGAGCGTTTAGGCGCCACGCCGCGCCAAGTTGCGCTCGCGTTTCTCACGCGGCGCCCCGACTGCTTCGCGATCCCCAAGTCCACGCAGCTCTCGCACCTGCAAGAAAACGCGGGCGGCGCTCAGTTGACGCTCACCGCCCAAGACGTCGCGAGTATCGAGAAGGCGTTTCCGCTCGGGCGCCGTCGCCCCGGCGTGCCCATGCTCTGAGCAGGCCGCGCGGGCGCGCGCACGTCGGCGCTGCGGGCCCGAACCGGACATGATATCACCGGCGTCGTGGGTTACCTGGGCTACTACTTGGCGTGGGCTCTGTTCTCTTACTTGATTCGCGAGCCACGCCTCTTGGTGGGGCTCCTGGCGCTGTACTTCGTGCGCGGGCTGTTGCCGCCCCCGGGGGCCATCTTTGGCGCCTGGCGCCGCGCCGGTTACCTGCGTGAGCAGGTCAAGGTCAACCGCTCGAACATCACGGCGCGGCGCGATCTCGCGACCATTTATTTGAACCTGCTGCGCCCCGGCCGCGCCATCCCGCTGCTCGAGGAAGGCTTGGCGCTCGCGCCCAACGACGCCGAGCTGATCTACTTGCACGGCGTGGCGCTGCATCGCGCCGGCCGCCACGAAGCAGCGCTGGCGCAGCTACTCGCGGCGATCGAGCGTGACGCGCGCTTGCGTCACGGCCACCCCTACTTCGTCGCTGGCGAAGCGCTGCTCGCGCTAAAGCGTTGGGACGACGCGGCCGATGCGTTCGAGCGCTACCTGGATTTCAACGGCTCCGATGTCGCGGCGCACACCTGCTTGGCTCGCGCCTACGCGGGCAACAAGGACGCCGGGGCGGCGCGAAAATGGCTGCTGGCCGGGCTCTCGACGTGGCACGGCTTGCCGGGCGCGCACAAACGTCGGCAATTTGGCGCCTACTTGCGGGGTCAATGGGCTCGCATCGTCGTGCTCAAGGACGGCGGGGCCATGCTGGTCGCGGTCCTGCTCGTCGCGGCGGTCGGCTTGGGAGTGCGCGCCGGTTACCCGCTCGTCGCGAAGCTGTGGGAGCCCAACGACGCCGAGGTCGCGTACGCGCAGCTGCAACAGAGTATGGCGCTGTGCGGCACCCAGCGCACCGGCGAGTTTGCCGGCGCCTATGACGCGCTGCCGGAGCCTCCGGACTTCAACGCTGCATCGCCTGGTCTCTCCCGGATGAACCCGGAGCAAGCTCGCGAATGGCAGCGGCAGATGGCGCCGCAGTACGCCGACTTTCGCATCGAGCCCGACCGCATCCGGAGCGGCCGCAGAGTGGTGCAGGAGTTTTGTCTCACTCGCGTCATCGAGAGCAGGCCCAAGTCGCTCCACGCTCAAGCGGTGCTGTGTTACCTGCCCAGCGCTTCCGCAACTGCCGCGGGCGGCGAGGGGCCGGGCGGCGTCGACTTCGAGCTCGACAACGACTTTGGCCCGCTCGGCGTGTTCGATATCCGCTTGAATCGCGGGGCAGAAGCGACCGTGTTCAGCTTCGCGCCGCTCGAGCGGCCGCTCTCACCCACGCGCGTTACGCTGCGGCGTCGCTAGTCTCGCGACAGCTGGCAGGTGGAAGCTTGCTCAGGCCTTGACGGCGAGCCGCAGCTTTTCGACCAACGGCTGAATTTCGGCGTGGCGCAGCTTGAACAGCGAGCGGTTGGCGACCAGCACGCTCGAGACGTCGAAGATGGTTTCGACCTCCACCAGGCCGTTCTCGCGCAGCGTGGCGCCGGACTCGACCAAGTCGACGATGGCGTCCGACAGCCCCACGATTGGTGACAGCTCGACCGAGCCGCCCACGTAGATGATTTCGGCCTGAATGCCGAGTGAGGCGTAGTGCTCGGTAGCGATGCGCGGAAACTTGGTGGCGATGCGCGGTACGTCGGGCAAGACGGCTCCGGCCGGAGCCGCCACCACCATGCGGCACTTGCCGATGCCCAAGTCGAGCGGCTGGTACAGGTCGCAGCGCCGCTCGCGCAAGACGTCGCGGCCGCTGACACCCAAGTCGGCGGCGCCGTACTCGACGTACGTCGGCACGTCGTCCGGCTTCAGCAGCAAGAAGCGCAGCTTGCCGTCGGCGCTCTCGCGCACCAAGCGGCGGTCGTCGTCGCCCAGGGCGGACGTGTCCAGGCCGGCAGCCTTGAACATCGGCGCCAACACCTTCATCACGCGACCCTTGGGGATCGCGATGGTCAGCGGACCTGCGCTCACGGTTCCTCACTCTCGAGGGTAATACGCTCGATGTCGGCGCCAGCGCCGGCGAGCTTGTGCTCGATGTGCTCGTAGCCTCGATCCAGGTGATAGACGCGGCGCACGATGGTCTCGCCCTCGGCGACCAGGCCGGCCATGACCAGCGACGCGCTGGCGCGCAAATCGGTTGCCATGACGCTGGCGCCCGACAAGCCAGAGACGCCGCGCACGATGGCGACGTTGCCGCGCGTCTCGATGTGCGCGCCCATGCGAATCAGCTCGGGCACGTGCATGAAGCGGTTCTCGAATACGTTTTCGGTCAGCACGCTCTCACCCTTGGCCAGACAGCACAGAGCCATGAACTGCGCCTGCATGTCCGTGGGAAAGCCCGGGTGCGGCGCGGTGCTCACGTCCACCCCCTTCAGCTGGCCCAGGCGGCGGACCCGCACGTGCTCGCCTTCGCGCTCGATTTCCAGGCCCGCTTTGCGCAGCTTGACCACGACCGGCTCGAGGTCTTCGAGCGGCGCGTTCTCGAGCAGTACGTTGCCGCCTGCCAGGCCCACGGCGGCCATGAACGTGCCGGCCTCGATACGATCGGCGATCACCGCGTGGTCGAAAGGCTGCAGCTCGTCTTTGCCCTCGATGTGGATGGTGGAGGTGCCGGCACCGTCGACCTTGGCGCCCATCTTGTTGAGCACGCGGCCCAGCTCTTCGATCTCGGGCTCGCAGGCCGAGTTGACCAAGGTCGTCCGACCCTTGGCCAGCGCCGCAGCCATCATCAGATTTTCGGTGCCGCCGACCGTCTGCATGTCGAACACGACCTCGGCGCCGCGCAAGCCTTTGGGCGCGTGGGCGATGATGAAGCCGTGCTCCACCTCGATCTTGGCGCCGAGCGCCTCGAGGCCTTGCAGGTGTTGGTCGACCGGGCGAGCACCGATGGCGCAGCCGCCCGGCAGCGAGACCTTGGCGGAGCCGTAGCGGGCTAGCAGCGGCCCCAGGACCAACACGCTGGCGCGCATCTGCCGGACCAAGTCGTACGGAGCCTCGGGCTTGACGGTACCGGTGGGCGCCTTGACGTGCACCTCCGGCATCTCGACGTCGACCGGGCGACCCAAGTAGCGCAAGAGCGCGGCCGTCGTCTCGATGTCACGCAGGGCCGGCACGTTGCGCAGCCGGCTCTGTCCGTCGGACAGCAGCGTCGCGCACAGAATGGGGAGGGCGGCGTTCTTGGCGCCACTCACACGGATGGTGCCGCTCAGAGCACGGCTGCCACGGATCCTGATCGCGTCCATGTGACGCTCTCGATATGCCGATCCGCCCCACAGCGCAAGCTCGGCAGGCCCGAAAGCTCTGGCTTTGCGCGGGATCTGCTGGCTAACTTCGCCGGGATGGGTGGCCGCGCTTCCTCACTGCTGTTGATCGTCGGAAGTGCGCTGGGAGCAAGCGTGGCTCAGGCGGCCGACGTCCCCTCGCTGAACCTGCGGCGCCTCGAGCTGCCGACCGACGAGGCAGGTGGCGTTTACACCGAACCGGCCAAGGCTCCGGGCCCCCTCAACTGGAACACCGCCATCGTCGCTTCGTATGCGAACCGGCTGGTCGTGCTCAAAGATGGGTCGGGGGCCGAGGTCGCGGTGCCGGTGCGGCATCAGCTTTCGCTCGACTACCTGTTCGGCGTCGGCTTGGGCGACCGCATCGCGCTCGGATTGTCACTGCCGAGCGTCGTTTACCAAACCGGGAGCGACGTAACCGATCGCGTGAGCGGCGCCGCGTCCCTGCCCAAGGGCGCCCTGGGCGACGTAGGGCTCTCGGCCAAGGCCGTGCTGCTGCCTGCGGGCGACTTGGGCGGTTTTGCGGTGGCGGCTCTGGCCCGAGTGACGCTGCCGACTGGTGACCCGACGTCGTACGTCTCGGACGGTAAGCCCACGGGTGAGCTGCGGGTACTGTCCGAGCTGAGTTTGGTGGCGCTCACCGTGCGCGCGACCGTCGGCGCCAAGGTGCGCGGCCAAGAAACGAGCTACGTCGGCCAGGGCTTTGGCCACGAGCTGCCCTGGGGCGCCGCGGTCGTGCTGCGGCCGCAGGCTTTCGGTTGGGATCAGCAAGGGCGCTGGCTGTGGTCCATGGAGACGCACGGTGCCGTGGCGGTCACGCCCAGCTTTGGCGCAGCCGCCGCGAGTCCGGCCGTGATTGCCGCGGTCGCGCGCTACACGCCCTCCGAGTTTTCGGTGCTGGCCGGCGTCGAAATGCCGCTCACTTCGGCCGTGGGCGTGCCCTCGGTGCGCGGCGTGCTGGGGCTGGGCTGGGCGCCGCGGTTCTTGGACGCGGACGGCGACGGCATCGAAGACGCCAAAGACGAGTGCGTGGAGCTGGCTGAAGATCGCGATGGCTTTCAGGACAGCGACGGCTGCCTGGATTTCGACAACGACGACGATGGCGTGGGCGACGAAGAAGACAAGTGCCCGACCGAAAAAGAAGACGCCGACGGCTTCGAAGACCAAGACGGCTGCCTCGACCCCGATGACGATCACGATGGCATTCCCGACGTGAAGGATACCTGCCCGCGCGAGGCTGGCCCCGACTCGCCCGATCCCAAGCTGCGCGGCTGCCCGCTGCGCGACCGCGACATGGACGGCATCTACGATCCGGACGACAAGTGCCCCAAGAAGGCCGAAGATCGCGACGGCTTCGAAGACGCCGACGGCTGCCCAGACCCCGACAACGATCAGGACGGCATTCCCGACACCGACGACGCCTGCCCGGTCTTGGCCGGCATGGCCCGTGAAGACGCCAAGTTGAACGGCTGCCCCAGCCCCGACAAGGACGGCGACAGCCTCGACGACACCGAAGACAAATGCCCCGAAGCCGCCGAGACCTTCGACGGCTTCGAGGACGACGACGGCTGCCCGGACGCCGACCCCAAGAAGCCGCGCCCGCTCTTGGCGCGATTCGACGAGAAGACCAACAGCGTGCGCGTGACGGCGCCGATCGCGTTCGAGCCGATGCCCCGCGCCCTCGAGCTCAGCGAGAAGTCGCGGCCCGCGCTGCGCGCCATCGCGCAGCTGCTCCACGGCAGGCCGGACCTGACCTTGCTGGTGGGCGTGCGCCCCCAAGGCCCGAGCCCGGCCGCGGCGCAAGAAGCGCTCAGCCGCAGCACCAGCATCGTACTGGCGCTGCGCGCGTTTTCGCATCGCGACGACGTGGCCGAAGGTGTCAGCTTCTCCGTCGTGTCCAAGCTGCCGGGCGCCAATGCGAGCGGCATCGGCTTCGGCACCACCGCGGCCGCCAAAGCCAAGCCCCGCAAGCCGAGCACGTCGAGCGCCAAGCCATGAAGCGTCGTTCCGGGCGCCACCTACGGCTCTTGGTCGCGCTTGGCGTGCTTGCGGCGTTTGGTCACGCTAGCGCTCGGGAGCCGCAGAAGCCGCCGTCGCTGCTCGGTGAATTGGGCGCACCCGCCGCCGAACGGCTACTCGCTAGCGAAGCGTCGCGCGACCGCTTGCGTGGCCTCGCGCGCTTGTCGACACTCGGCACGCCGCGCGCCGTCGAGCTCTTGGCGCGCGCGCTCGATCCGGGCGGCGCAGCGCGCGGCGCCGAAGAGCACCTAGCGGCGGTGCGCGCGCTGGCACCGCACGCCACGCTGCCCGACGCTCGCGACGCTCTGGTGCGGGCGCTGTCGTCGCCGCCAGTCGAAGCCGACGCCGGTCCCGTTTCGGAGTGGGTGCAGAGCGCGGCCGCGTTGGCGCTGGCCCGCACCCAAGATCCAGCGGCGCTCTCGGCGCTCGGTCGCGCGCTGCGCAAGCCGGGGCGCGCAGCGGAGCTGACGAAAGCCGCCCTCTTGGCCAACCCTCCGCGTGACTTGGCGCCGCTCTTGCGCGCGCCCGGCGCGCCCACCAAAGAGCTGTGCGACGCGCTCGGAGCCTTGGGAGATCTGCGCGCCGAAGGCTTCTTGCGCGACGTGGTGCGGCGTGGCGCGCCCGACGCGCGTGCGGCTGCGGCGCTCGGGCTGCTGGAGCTCGGCTCGACCGAAGTGGTGGAGCTGGCGCGTCACTGGCTGCGCTCGGAGCACCAACCAGTCCTGGTCTCGGCGGCCGTCGAGATCTTGTCGCGGCGCGGCACAGCGGACGCCGCCGCAGCGCTGGCCGAGTTGGCGGGCGCCGAAGCGACGCGCGATCGGGCCCTCGGGCTGCTGCTGCGGACGAACGGTAGCGTCCGAGCCCCCGCGGTGCTCACGGTCGAGCTGGCCGGTGAGCGTGCACCGGCGCTGCTCGAGCTTTGGGCTCGCTCTGGTAGCTGGGCCGCGCCGCAGCTCGAGCGCGCGCTGCAGAATCCAGAAACGGCCGGGCTAGCCTGCTATGCGCTAGCTCGAGCACCGAACGCTGCCGCCCGCGTCCGGCTCGAGCGTGCGCTGGGCGAGCCGCAGCTGCGCGCTTTTGCGCTTCGCGCACTGGCGCTGCGCTCCGCCCGCCTGGGCGAAAGCTCGTCCGCCCTAGTGCAGGCCCTTCCCGCAGCCTTGCGCTCCACGCTGGCCAGCGAACGCGCGGCGGCGGCGTTCGCGCAGGCCGTGCTGGAGCCCGCGGCGCTCTTGCAGAGCCTCAAGTCGGCTGATCCCGTCGTGGTGCGCGCCGTGGCGCGCCTGGCCATCTTCGGTGAAGCCGCGCGGGTCGCGGTTCGGCGCTTGCTCGCGGAGCGCGAGCCGTCGCTGCGCGTTGCGCTCGCCATCGGCCTCGCGGACCCGTCAGCGGCGGAGCTTGCACCGACGCCGCTGCTGCTCGAGCTGTCGCACGGCGCGGGACCGGCTTCGCTGCTAGCGGCCACGGCCCTGGCGGCTCGCAAAGACGCCGATCTGTTGCCGCTGGTGCGTGAGCTGCTGACCAGCGGCGATCCGTGGCTGCGCGCTCACACCTTGCTCGGTCTCTCGCGCGCTCGCGACCCGGACGCGCTCGGCTTGATCGAGAACGCCTACCGCTTCGAACCCGACCCCAGCGTGCGGCACGCGGCCGTCGTGGCGCTCAGCCGTCGCGGCGAGCCGGTCAAGCTGCGCGGGTTGCGCCTGGCAGCCGAGCTGGACGCTTCGCGTAGCGTGCGAGAAGCTGCCGGCTTGGCGCTGTCCGGTCAAAGCCTGCGAGACGGCGTGCTGGGGCCGGAGGTGCTGTGGCTCGAGCTGGCGAAAAATCCGGGTGTTGCTGCTGACGCCGCACCCGTCGCGCAAGTACGGGCCGGCGCTGGCCTGGCCTTGCCGTTGGTGGCCGACCCCGACGGCGTGGTGGTGCTGGCGGGCGTGGATCCCGCTCCGCTCGAAGTCCGACTTGCGCTTCTGGGCGAACGGGTGAACGTTCCGGGAGCCAGCCCATGAAGAAAGCTGCTGCCGACAAAGCGCCTGCCAAGACGCAGCCCGACGCGCCGGGTTTCGAGGACGCGCTCAAGCGCCTGACCGCCATCGTGGAGCGCCTGGAGAGCGGCGAGCTGTCACTCGAGCAGTCGCTGTCGCTGTTCGAAGAGGGCACGCGCCTGTCGCGCTCGTCGCAGGCCCAGCTCGACGCTGCCGAGAAGCGCGTCGAAGAGCTGCTCGCCATCGACGCGCAGGGCCTGCCCGTCGTTCGTGAGCTCGACCCGGAGTAAACCGTGCAGAAAGTGGTCGAGACCGCCGCATTTCTCGCCATTGGCAACGAGCTGCTCAGCGGCAAAGTCGTCGAAGCCAACCTGGCGCCGCTAGCCAAAACGCTGCGCGCGCTGGGCATTCAACTCTCGACGGCCGAAATTCTCCTCGACGACGTGCCCACGCTGGCCGCCGCCATCGCTCGGCTGTCGGCCGCGCATGGCGTGGTGGTAACGAGCGGCGGCGTCGGTCCCACGCACGACGACGTGACCATCGTGGCCGTGGCGCGGGCGTTCCAGCGGCGGGTCGTGCGCGACGCCACGCTGGTCGAGCTGGTGCGCCAGACCTTCGGCGACCGCACCAGCGAGGCGCACCTGCGCTTCGCCGATATTCCCGAGGGCGCGGAGCTGCGGCGCGCTCCGGACGTCTCGTGGCCCACGCCGGTGGTCGAGAACGTCTGGATCTTACCGGGTGTGCCCGAGGTCTTCCGCATGAAGCTTGCCACCTTGCGCACCTGGGTGGTCGGCCCGCGGCCGTTCGTCAGCCGCGCGCTGGTGCTGACGCGCGACGAGGTCGACTTGAAAGACTCCCTCGACGCGGTCGTGGCGGCGCACCCGGCGGTGAGCATCGGCTCTTACCCGGCGCTGTTCAACCCGCGCTATCGCACGCGCATCACGTTCGATGGCACGAGCGAAGCCGCCGTTCTGGCAGCCCTCGAAGACCTGCGCGGACGCCTGGAGCCGAGCAGCATCGTCGAAGTCGAGTAGAGCGCTCGAGACGTGGAGCGTGCTTGGGCCGGCTGGCGCTGGCGGCCAACGGACGCCTGGCAGCCACGGTTAGGTCCGGCACGAGGGCCCATTTATGCCGGCGCGCGAGGCTGGCACACCTGCTGCTTTACGGGCCTGCCAGAGAGCGAGGTCAGTTTGCTGGCGATCAGAGAGCGCGCATTGGAGTCGGGTGTTCACGATTTGGGAGACGCGGAGCTGCTGACGCTGCTACTCGGCACGGGCAGCAGCGGCCACAACGTGGAGCGCGTCGCGTTGTCGCTGCTCGAAGCGTCGGGCGGCATCGAAGGCATCGCGCGGCTGGGCCCGCACGCGTTCGTCAGTCAGCCCGGGGTAGGGCCAGTCAAGGCTGCGCGTTTGGCGGCGGCCATGGAGCTAGGGCGGCGGGTGCTGATTCGCTCACTCGCCGAGCGTCGGCAAATCATCGACTGCTTCGAAGCCGCGGCCGAGTGGGCGAGGCCACGCCTGGCCGCGCTCGATCACGAAGAGGTTTGGCTGCTGTGCCTCGACGGCCGCAGCGGACTCAAGTCCAGCTCGCGCATCGCCCAAGGCGGACTGCATGGCTGCGCCTTGACGGCTCGAGACGTTCTGGCGCCAGCTGTGAAGAACGGCGCCGCCGCTATCTTGCTCGTCCACAACCACCCAAGCGGCGATCCGCAGCCGAGCCCTGACGACATCGAAATGACCAAGCACGTCGCAAAGTGCGCGGAGCTGATAGGCATACCGCTACTTGATCACGTCGTGGTGGCGCGGAGCGGTGCTCGTTCGGTGTTGGACGAACGCGTGTAGGATCGCTTGTTCTTTTTCTCCTCCGTGCTTCGAGGGGTAGGTTTGGCGATCCACTCGACCTGCACCGAAGCTGGCGCTCGGCCGTTTGTTTCTTGTTTTCCTCCGTGCTCCGCCCAGGCCTCTGGCGACTTGGGTGACCTGGGGCGGGATCGGCGCTCGGCCTCGCCGAGTTTGTCGCGGGCCTCGCCTCGATCGCGGATCGTGATCTGGCCTTCCAATGTCGGGTGGGGTGGTTCTGGCTCGCGCTTTGCGCGAGCTCGCGCTTTTCAGAGCGCTCCGCTTTGCAGTCTTCTGAGAAGTGCAGTCTTCTAACGACGGACGGACATGCGCGGGCTTACGGACATGTGTGGGCCTACGGAGATGCGCGTCCTCGCCGAGATGCGAGGGGGACCAACATTTGGCTCGTGAAAAGATCCGCGAGCCAAAAAACGCCTAATATTGGCTGTGAGCGCCCTCTTTCCGAGGGGAGAGGCGCTGGGCTATCCTGCTTGGTCGATGAGCAGCCCGGAGATCCATTTCGGCGCGTTGACGGACGTCGGCCGCACGCGTGAGCACAACGAGGACAACTACCTCGTCGACAAGAAGCTCGGGCTGTTCGTGGTGTGCGACGGCATGGGTGGGCACGCCGCCGGTGAGGTCGCGAGCGCGCTCGCGGTCCGCACCCTGCACGACGAGATCAAGAAAGAGGCGGACCTGCTCAAGGACTACGCCGAGGGCGCGTCAGGCGGAGCCAAGGTCACCAAGCGTGACATCCTGAACATGCTCGAGTTCGCAGTGAACCGCGCCTCGAACAAGGTGCACGGCGAAGCCGCCAAGGACGCCAAGAAGCGCGGCATGGGCACCACCCTGGTGGCGCTGCTCATCGTCGGCAAAGAAGCCTTCATCATCTACGTCGGCGACAGCCGGATTTACCTGCTGCGCGACGGCTTGCTCGAGCAAATCACCGAAGATCATACGGTTTACAACGAGCTCATCAAGCGCAAGAAGATGCCGAAGGAGCAGGTCGAGCAGCTGGCGCAGAAGCACGCCATCACTCGCGCCGTCGGCGTCTACGAGCACGTCGAGCCAGACACCCTGGTCGTCGACCTACTCCAGGGCGACCGCTTCTTGCTCTGCTCCGACGGCCTATCCGGCTACTTCGAGGAAGAGCTGGAGCAGCTCGGCAAGTTCTTGGCGGAGCCCGACGCCGACGCCGTCGTCAAGCAGCTGATCGACTGGGCCAACGATCATGGCGGCAAGGACAACATCACGTCCGTCATCGTCACGATTGGTGACGCCTCTTCGCGCGACGAAGGCCGCGCCAAGAAGCTGCAGCTCAAGCGTGAGATTTTGGCGCGCATGCCGCTGTTCCGCCCGCTGAATGACCGCGAAATCTTGCGCGTGCTGCAGGTGACCGACGTCATCAACTACAAGCCGGGCGAGGTCGTCATCACCGAGGGTGAGAAGGGCGAGGAGCTCTTCATCGTGCTGTCCGGGCAGCTGAAGGTGACGCGCAACGGCGCCGACGTCGCGGTGCTACCGCCCGGCGCGCACGTCGGGGAGATGGCGCTGGTGCGCAGTCAGCCGCGCTCCGCTACCGTCACCTCCGAGGTGCACAGCGAGCTGATGGTGATCCGGCGCCAAGAGTTCTTCGAGATTCTGCGCAAAGAGCACCAGCTGGCCGTCAAGCTGCTGTGGCAGTTCACCGGCGTGCTCGCCGATCGCCTGGCAGAGACGACGCGCGAGCTCGGCGCCGCCAAGGAAGAGCTGGCGGCCGAGGACATCACGAGCGAGATCTTCTCCGACGAAGACGACGAAGATCGCAAGACGTTGGTCATTCCTCCGCCTCCGCCCTCGCGTCGCGCGGAATGACTGCCGAGCCCTTGTCGCTGCGCGTGCTCCCGCTGTGCCTTTGGCTGCTCTTGCCAGCCTGCGGCAAGAACCCAGGAAATCAGGCGACGGACGCGGGAGCTAGCGCGCCCAGCGCGCATGTGGGCACGGCGTCGGCGCCGGCCCTGGCGAGCGCTGCGCCCAGCGCCGCACCGACGCCGCCCAAGCGCTTGCCGACCTGTCGCGCGCTGCGCGTCGAAGGAGAAGCCATGGTCGGTGCTGCGCCGCTGGCTTCTGGCGCTGAGATCGATGGCTCGGAGTGGGTCACGCTGGCCAAGGGTGCGAGCGTGACGCTGAAGCATGCCGCGAGCGGCCGCGAGATTGCGCTGGCCGGTCCGGCGCTGTTCCGGGCTTGCCGCCGTGGTCGCGAGCAGGTGCTGCTCGCGCAAGGCAAGGTCACGGTTGGCAGCGGCATGGGCGCACGGCCCGGTGCCGAGGTGCTGCTCGCGACGCCAGTCGCCAGCGTGCGTTACGGCGATGCCGAGTTTTCGCTGGTGCTCGACGAAAAGCGGCTCACGGTCGAAGTACGGAGCGGCCAAGTCGACGTGGACCCGGCCTTGCCGCCCACGGCGGGCGCCAAACCCCCCAAGAGCCCGCTGCACGCCAAAGACAGACTGAGCCTCCCGCTCGGAAAGCCCGACGTGCCGGACCTGATGGCGCGCTGCAAGGCGGCCGCCGAAGCCGCCGAGACCAGCGCTCGCCGAGTGGGCGACAGGACTGCGCCCGAGCCGCTGGGCGAACGCGCACAGGTTCACGTTCGAGCCCGCCGAACGGCGCGGGCGGCCTGTACCATCGCGGCTGCGGCCACCGGGCTCGTGGCCGACCCCAGCAGCGCCGCCGGGCTCTGGGCCGAGGCGGCGCGATGGGAGGGATTGTGGGAGACCATCCCCCGCCCGAGCGGTGCGCAAGCCCCGGAAAAGTGACCGATCCGTTGACAGTTCGGACCGCGCGCCGCTAGCGTCCGCTGAAACGGGCGCGTGTGTTCGCCCGAGGTCCCAGGATGAGGCGCTTGACCTTAAAAACGTGCTCTGCCCTGCCTCTGGCTGGGCTGCTTTTGACCTCGCTTTCGCACGCCGAGGAGCCCCGGAAAGTCAGCGAGCCTTCGGTGCTGCGCGAGCCGTCCGAGGTCGTTCAAGTCGTCGACGCGTTCGACGACGACGATCTGTTCGATCTGCACCTCTCGCTCGGTTACCAAAGCACCTGGAAGACCGCCAAGATCATGCGCGAGTCTGCGCTGACCGACGCAGGCTTCAGCGACGGCGGCTATTCGCGCGCCAACCTGAACGTCGCCGAGTATTCGCAGCGCGTCAGCCGCCTCAACACCCGCGCCGACATCGGCCTGTACAAAGATCTGGCGCTCGTCGTGCGCCTGCCCATCGTTCTGTCCGACGATCGCGAGCTCAAGGGCTTGTCGGGTAGTGAAAAGAATCAAGCCTTCGCGCTCGCGGGCGCGCCCGGCGAGCAGCTGTTCTCACTGCCCTTCAAGTCTCCCACCCGAAGCGGTGTCGAGTACCTGGCGATCGGCCTCGAGGCGGCGCCCATGAATCAGGCCCGCGACGCCACCAAGCCCACCTGGCTCATCGGCATCGAAGGTCGCTTCGACGTCAGCGAGCCGATGCACGCTTGCTCGAAGAACCCGGCCACGCTCAACACCAACTCCGAGCTTGCGGCGGGCGCCAAGCAGATTCAGTGCGCCAACTACTCGGATATCAATCGCAACGGCATCGGCGGCGAGTACCAAACGGGCGGCATGGCCGGCTCGCTCGAAGGCACCTTCAACGGTGGTCGCAAGCCTGGCATCAGCCGCGGCGTCACCGCCGTCGAAGCCCACACCATCGTCTCGCGCCGCGTGAAGTACATCGAGCCGTACGGTGGTTTCCGCGCGCTGTTCGAGTTCCAGAACGACAGCAGCGACTACGGCGCGACCGACCTCAAAGGCTCGCTCGTCAATCACCCGCCCCTGAAGGGCACGATGATTTTCGGCCTGAACGTGATCCCGTGGGAAATCCGCGAGGCGTTCCAGCGCCTGGCCTTCGACTTCCGCTTCACGGGCACCTACGTGTCGGAAGGCCGCGACTACTCGGAGCTGTTCGACGCGCTCGGAACCTCCGACGCCGCCACGCTGCGCTACCCCAACTTTGCCGAGTTCCAGGGCGGCACCGGCTCTGCCACCGGCACCTCGGTGGTCAACCCGAACTCGCAGAAGGTGTACTTCACCGGCTTGACCGACGTGCAGCAGCACGGCGTGTACACGCTCTCTTCCAGCGTGAACTGGCAGGTGGGCGAGTACGTGAAATTCAACGTGGGCGCGGCCTACACGCTCACTCAAGCGCACTTCATCACCTACGATCAGGCCTGCAACCCCGACTTTGCCAACGACTTGAGCAAGGCCGGCCCGTGCCACGGCACGAAGAAGGACGCGTCGGGCGCCGAAAAGGACTCGCCGAGCGGTATTCCGAACCCGAACTACCGCAAGACCATCAATGATCCCGGCCATCGCTTCAAGGTCAGCGGGTCCAGCAACTTCGATGCTTGGATCAACGCGACCGTGATGTTCTGAGGGTCATGGCCTGCCGCGCGGCTCGTGCGGTTCTGGCGCTGCTCACGGTCACGGCCGCAGCGCACGCCGGGCCGAATGACGTGGTCGCGCTGCCGACGGCTGCGGCCGCGGCGGCCAGTGATGGCGCGCCCGATGCCAGCGTCGAGCTGCTGCTGCCGCGTGTCGATCAGCTGATCTCGGAGGCCATTCAAGACTCCGGGTTGACGCTTCAGCTCGCGTCGCGAGGCGCGCGTGAGGTGCCGACCGATGAGGCCCTGATCAAGCGCGCTCACGACTCTTGGGTGGTGTTGCCGACCATCGAACGTGACGGTCGCGCGCTGCGCCTGCGCATCGTCGCGATCCGCCCGGGCTCGCAGGTCATGCTCACGCGCAGCGAGCGCTCGTCGGCCGAGGACTTGGACGTGCGCGTCGCGGTCATGATGCGCGACTTGCTGCAGACGCGCGGCAACGCCCCGCCTCCGTCCGAGGGCGCGCTGCCCGCCTCGCCCGAGGTCGAGCCCAAGGAGCCTCGTTCCTCCGGGCGCGCCGTATTGGCCCTGAACGCTGCGGTGTTTGGCGGCTACGTCGGCTACTCCATTCAAGCTGCCAGCGGCTCGGCTGACGAACGCTTGGTGTATCCGCTCGTCGCGCTCGGCACCGGCATCGGCCTGGGCGGATCCATGCTGGTCGCCGACGAGTGGGACGTCAGCGTGGGCGGCGCCTGGTTCTTGTCGGCTGGGCTGTGGTGGCCGACCAGCGCGGGGCTCTTGCTCGCCGGGCATCACGACGTCCCCAAGGAAGACCGCTACGTGTACGGCGTCGTGTCCGGCACGGCCGGCGTTGCACTGGCGGTGGCCGCCATGAACGCCACGGACATCACCGATGGCGACGCCGCGCTGGCGCACAGCGGCGGTGTGCTCGGCATGGGCTTGGGCGGTCTCGGGCAGCTGTTTTTCGACGGGCGCACGAACAAGACGCCAATCGGCGGCATGGGCTACGGCGCCGCCGTCGGCACGTTGGGCGCAGGCGTGCTCGCGACCCAGCTGAACCTGAAGGCTTCGCGCGTGCTGCTCGTCGATCTGGGAGCCACGCTGGGCGCGCTTACGGGCGCGGCCGCTGGTAGCCCGCTGCTCCTCGTGGATCAGCAAGAGAGCAAGTCGCGCACCCGCGCGTGGCTCGGCGGCATTTTCGCGGGCACGCTGCTGGGCGCCGGCATCGGCTGGTGGTCCACCCGCAAATCCGAGGCTTCTCCGCCGCAGACCAGCCTGCAAGCTCTGCCCTACGCCATCACCACTCCGGAGGCGCAGGGCGCGCGCTTCGAAGCTGGCATGGTCGGGCGCTTCTGACATGGCCGACGAGCGCGAGTCCGTGGCGGCGACCACAGAAGCGCTGCGCGCCGTGATCGCCAGCGACCTTTCGGGTCACCGCGCCGACGACGCGGTGCTGCGCTCGTTTCCTGGCTTTTCTCGCAAAGAGGTCAAAGAGCTGTTCGAAGCCGGGCGCGTGCGCGGCTCGGGTCGGCGGCTCAAGAAGGGCGATCGCGTCGCGGCTGGTGTCGAGCTGGTGGTGGAAGCGCCCAGCCTGCCGATCGCCGCCGATCCGACCATTCCGCTTACAGTGTTGTTCGAGTCCGACGAGTTCGTGATCGTCGACAAACCGGCGGGTTTACCGACCGCGCCGTTGGTCCGCACCGAGACGCGCTCGCTGGCGGCGGCGCTCTTGGCGCGCTACCCCGAAATGGCAGGCGTGGGCTTTCGCGAGCGCGAGCCGGGCCTCGTGCATCGGCTGGACAACGAGACCTCGGGCGTGGTGCTGGCGGCGCGCACGCAGGCCGCGTTTCAAACCGCGCGCTCGCTGTTCGAGTCTGCGCTGCTCGAGAAACGTTACTTGGCGATCGTGGCTGCGGACGCGCCCGCCCAAGGCGAGCTAACGACCCTGCTCGGGCCCGACTCCGCCAATCCGCGGCGGGTGCGCGTGTACGCCGAGCCTCCCGACGGCTACGCCAAGGAGTGCCACACCAGCTACCGGGTGCTCGAGCGGGGCGCTCGCTTTGCGCTCGTCGAGCTCAGCGTGGAGCGCGCTTTCCGCCATCAGATCCGCGCGCACCTGGCGCACCTGGGCTACCCGATCGCGGGCGACGCATTGTACGGCGGCGCCGTCGTGCCCGAGCTGGGCGAGCGACACGCGCTGCACGGCAGTTACATCGCGTGGGCGGGCGACGCCGCACGGACCGGCTTCCGCGCGGAAGCCGGCTTGCCAGCAGAGCTGCGCGCGCTGCTGGGCGGTGGCGCGGGCGGCGCCTGAGTCAGCACCTCGAGCAGCTCGTCGAGCAGGGCCAGGGTTTCGGTCACGGTCGGCAGCTTGGGTCGCAGCACCGCCACGCGCTCGTCGGCCTTTCTGCCGCGCTGAAACGAGGTGGCGCCGGGCAACGCCTGAGCGCACAGCGAGCCTTCGCGCACGCGCAAGAGCACGTACGGCTCTGCCACGAGGCCGCCGAGACCCAGCGCGTGGTCGGTCCCGACCTCCACCGCCATCAGCCCGTTCAGCGCGCCGCGCGGCTGCACCAGCAAGCGTAGCTCGTCGGCGTTGCTCGAGCCCTGAGGCAGGCGAGCCAGCGGCACCGCGCGGCGGCCGCGACGGCGCAGCCCGCCGAGCACGCGCTGCAGCACGCGCTGCGGGTCGCCACCCGGCACGGCCGGCAGCTCTTGAGCACGGCCGGTCAAGAACACCGGGAGTAGCACGGTGCTGGCGAGCAGCAGCTCGACCGCGCGGTAAGGCGAATGCTGGCGTTCGATGAAGTGCAGCACCACGACGCCGACCATCACCACGCCTAGCACCAGCGCGCCCCGCCAAGTGCTGGCGTCCAGCCAACGCCCGGGGAGGTGCGTCGTGCTGCGCGAGAAAGCGTCGGCCTCGGAGAGGGGCAGCCATTGGCCCGGGCCACGCGGCGCGGCGCGGCCAGGGCTTGCATACAGGGCCGCGCACGCCATCACGCCCAGCAGCAGCACGCCCATCAGCGTCGGCTCATCCCAGCGCCCACCGGCGATCACGGCCAGGCCGAGCAAAACGCCCGAAAGCGCGGCGCGCAGGCCGGGCGCCAGCGGGATCAGCGCGCGGGCATCGGCGCCGCGCAGCGCTGCGGCAGCCTGAAAGCCGCGCCACTTGGCGAACGCCAGGCAGCCAAAAGAAAGGCCTGCACCCAGCGCGCCCAGCAGCCAACCCAGCCGCTCGCGCGGTGACTCGCCCAGCTCGTGCGACGCCAAGAGCGTGCTGCCCTTCGGGGCGCCGGCAGCGTTGAAGCCTTCGAAGGTCGTATCGTCGACCCAGACGCGCCACAGCGCGGGCTCGCCGCGCGCGACGTGCGGCCGCAAGATCTCCAGCTCGTCTTTGCCGGGCGCGCGGCGCAAGTTACCGACGAACACACCGCCGAGCTCGTCCAGCTCGTTCACGGTGCCGCTGCTCGAGCCGGGGCTCGGCAGCACGGGCGCTACGTTCGCTTCCGGAATGCGAAAGGTCACCTTGGCCGAGTCCAAGCCGTCTTCGAAGCGTGGGCCGACCCAGCGCAGCTCGACGTGGCTACCGACGCGGCGGATCAGCTCACGCTTGGCGAGCTGCGTGCGGTAGCTGAAGCGAAACACGTACGAGCCCGTGCGCAGTCCGCGCTCGCGCTCCACCGTGAGCTTGAGCGAGCCGTCCGGTTCGCGCGTCACCGACAGGGGTACGGTGCCGAACTTCTGGTCGTCGGTGCAGATCACGGTCGCGTCGGGCAGCGGCTCGGCGTCGCTGTCCACGCCCGCCAGCGGCAGCTCAGAAAGCGGGCCGCCGCGCAGGCGAATGCCCAGCTCGTGGGTGACGGTGGCGCTGCCGTTTCGCTCGACATCAACGGTGGCAGAGTGCCCCGTCACGCGCGTCTCGACCCAGCCGGGAGCGGCTTGGGCCGGAATTGCGGCCAAAAGCAGGACCAGGGCGGCCAAGGCAGCGAGATGTCGTCTCAAGACATACATCGGACCACCTGTGCATACCTTGGCCGACACAAGCGGCCAAAGTTTCGGATCCTCTGGGCTTATTGAAGTCCGGGCTCAGCGCTTGTCGAAGGCGTCCTTCAAGGCGGGCCCGGCCGTCATGACCGCAGAGGTAGCGTCGCTGAAGACCGCCGCCGGCACCTCGAAGTCGAAGCGCGCGCTGCCTGGGCCCGTCGTCGTGGAAAACGGAATCGGCGTCGTGCCGTGATTGGGGGCTGCGGCTACGGCTTTGCCGACCTTGGGCTCCTCAGCGCTGCGCTCCAGCGTGTGCGCCAGGTAACTGAGCGTGAGGAAGCCAGCGACGACGATCTTGTCGGTGCGGGCGGGCTTTACCAGCGTCGCGCCCGGCTCGCCCTTGCGATGCTCGGCCATCACACGAGCCATTTCTTTGGTGTCGTCACCCGACAACACGTAGGTGAAGTCTCCGTCGGGCTGCACGATGATCGACAGCACGCCGCGCTGCTTGCCGTCGGCACCGGGGAACATCTTCTTGATCGTCTTCACGACCGAGTCGCTCGACGCCGCGAGCGCCTTCAGGTCGACCGTCACTTCGAAGAGCGTCCCTGGCGTCTTGAAGCCCGCGAGCTTGATCGGCTTCTTGGTCACCTTGGGCCAGATCTTTTCGTCGACCGACAGCTTGGTCTTGGCCCAGCGCTTGATCGCCGGATCGGTCATGAGACCGAAGAAATCGCCGTACAAGCTCAGCGCGCGCGGCGATTTCTCCGACAGCCGAGTGATCATGGTGTCGGGATGCAGGTAACCCTGGCTGGGGCTCACTGCGAAACCGAACGTCTCCGGCATGTTGGAAAACCACCCATCGGCCAAGCGCTTGACTCGCTTGCGCGTCGCCTCGGGCAATTTTTGGTGCTCGAGCAGCCCCGCCGCCAGCTCACCTACGATGCGCCCCAGCGCCGCGTAGCGCTCCGCCGGCAGGCTCGTGTTGTACGAAGCCAAGGTTGCCTCGGGCGGCAGCCGCGGCAGAGTCGGTGGGATCGCCGTCGGCTTGATGGCGGCAAAGGTGCCCGCCAGCCAAGAGCTGCTGCCCTTCAGCCGCAGCTCGCCCGAGCCGGCCAGCACGTTGCGCGTGGAGTCGATGCGCGCCTCCAGGCGGATTCGGTCCAGATCGTTGAAGAGATTGATGACTTCGTCGACACCGCCGTAGATGGCGTCTTGAAGCGCGCGATCGAACTGCGGAGAGTCGAGCGCGATCTTCTGCTGAGCGACGCCCGCGAACAGACGCAGGGTCGCGACGTCGCGCCCGTAGTGATCCTGGATCGGCTTGGCGTCGAGCGAGAGCTCGAAATCGGCCCCGGTCTGCGGCTCGCTGGGCAAACCGCGCGTCGCGTAGGGCAGGAGCGTGTCGACGTCTTTCGTGCCGTTGCCGCAGATCAGCCGCGCCGGTGCGGTGCCCAGGCTGACCGCGATGGCGCAGCTACCGTCCGGAAAGTCGCCGACCCGGAACACGCCGGGCGCCAGCTTGCGGGTGGGCAGCTGTATCGCTTCCGCGACGCTCAGCGCTTCGTCGAGCGATTTGAGCCCGACCGAGCCGATGTACAGCGGGGGCGGGACCTTGCCTTCGCCGAAGGCGTCGAGCGCGACCAGCATCTCGACCGGCGCTTCCCAGAGCACGGCGCGTGAGAGTTGGCGGGCTTGGCTGGGAATCATGTCCTCCAGCTTGACTGGCAGGCTGCTCCACTTGGCGAGCGTCTCGGCCAGCACGCGCGGCCTGGCGATGCGGCCCACTACCACCAGCTCGGCGGGCTTGGCGACGGGCGATAGGTCCGGCACGTCGGCGACGGGCGCGACGGGCGGCGTCTCGATCACCTTGGGCTGCGGTGGCGCTGCGGCCTCCGGCTTGGGCCCACACGCGAACAACAAACAGGCGACACCGGCACTACCTACCCAAGAGCGCATTCGGACCAGGCTAGGCTTGCTGGCGCGCTCTTGCAAACGCGTTCGCCTGGGCTCGGGAGCGCTAGTCCTCGTCCGCGCTTCGGCCGGCCTGAGGTAAGCTGGGCGCGATGGTCGTCAAAGTTTACCAGTATTCCAAATGCTCGACCTGCCGGAAGGCCCTCAAATGGCTCGACGGCCGCGGCGTCGATTACGAGCCCGTGGACATCGTCACTGCACCCCCCAAAAAGGCAGAGCTGCAGAGGGCGCTCAAGCACGGCGTGCCGCTGAAGAAGCTGTTCAACACGTCGGGGCTTTCGTACCGCGAAGGCGGCTGGGGGCAGAAGCTCGCGACCGGCAAGGTGACAGAGGCGCAGGCGTTGGACGCGCTCGCCAACGACGGCAAGCTGATCAAGCGGCCGTTCGCGCTCACCGGCGAAGACGCGCTCGTGGGCTTCGACGAGGCGGCGTACAAGAAGGCGTTCGCGGCGTCGAAGTAGCCTCTAGTCGCGAGGCGTGAGGATTGAGGATTGAGTGGACAAAACGCGAACGCCCGAGGCCGAGAGGCTCCGGGCGTTCGTCGCAGCTACGGCCGAAGCCGTAGCCACTTTGCGCGTTAGTTCGACTCTTCGAACTCGGCGTCGATGACGTCGCCGCTCTTCTTTTTCTTGCCGCCGCCTTCGTCGCCGCCAGCAGCGGGGCCCGCGTCGGGACCGGCACCGGGCGCGCCGCCGGGAGGACCACCGGCGCCCTCGTACAGCTTGGCTGCCATGGCGTGGGCTTCCTTCTCCAGCTGCTCGAGCACGCTCTGCACCTTCGCGTCGTCCTGCTTCTCGACGGCCTCACGGCCATCCTTGATAAGCTTCTCGATGCTGGCGATGTCCACGCCGCCCAGCTTCTCCTTGTTCTCGGAGATCTGCTTTTCGAGCGTGTAACACATGTTGTCGAGCTTGTTCCGACGCTCGATCTCCTCACGACGGCGCTTGTCTTCCTCTTCGTGCGCTGCCGCTTCCTTCACCATGCGGTCGATGTCGTCCTTGTTGATGCCGGACGACGCCGTGATCGTGATGCGCTGATCCTTGCCCGTGGCCAGATCCTTCGCGCCGACCGACAAGATGCCGTTGGCGTCGATGTCGAAGGTCACCTCGATCTTGGGCATGCCGCGCGGAGCCGCCGGCAGCCCCTCCAGGTGGAACTTGCCGAGCGTGCGGTTGTAGCGAGCCTCGGCGCGCTCGCCCTGCAGCACGTGGATTTCGACGGAGGTCTGGTTGTCGCTCGCGGTCGAGTAGATTTCCTTCTTCTGCGTCGGAATCGTGGTGTTGCGCGGAATCATCACGGTCATCACGCCGCCCAGCGTTTCCACGCCCAAAGATAGCGGGGTGACGTCGAGCAAGACCACGTCTTGCACGTCGCCGCTGAGCACGCCGCCCTGCACGGCCGCGCCGATGGCCACGACCTCGTCGGGGTTCACGCCCTTGTGCGGCTCTTTACCGAAGAACTTGCTGACGGTCTCTTGCACCAGCGGAATGCGCGTGGAGCCACCGACCAGCACGACCTCGTTGATGTCGCTGGGCTTCTTCTTGGCGTCGTCCAGCGCGCGCTTGACGGGCTCCATCGAGCGATCGACGAGCGGGCGGATCATCTGCTCGAGCTTGCTGCGGGTCAGCTGCTTTTGCAGGTGCTTGGGGCCCGAGGCGTCGGCCGTGAGGTACGGCAGGTTGATGGTCGTCTCTTGCTTGTTCGAGAGCTCGATCTTCGCCTGCTCGGCCGCGTCCTTCAGACGCTGAATCACCATCTTGTCTTTGGACACGTCCAGGCCCGTGTCCTTCTTGAACTCGGCGACCAGCCAATCCATCACCAGGTGGTCGACGTCGTCGCCGCCCAGGTGCGTGTCACCGTTGGTGGAGATAACCTGCACCACGTTGTCGCCCACCTCGAGGATCGAGATGTCGAAGGTGCCGCCGCCGAAGTCGTAAACGGCGATGATTTCGTTGTTCTTCTTGTCGAGGCCGTAGGCCAGCGCGGCCGCCGTCGGCTCGTTGATGATGCGCTTCACGTCCAGGCCCGCGATGCGTCCGGCGTCTTTCGTCGCTTGGCGCTGCGCGTCGTTGAAGTACGCCGGCACGGTGATGACCGCCTCGGTCACCTTCTCGCCCAAGTAGTCTTCGGCCGCCTTCTTCAGCTTCTGCAGCACCTTGGCGGCCACCTCGGGCGGAGCCATGGCCTTGCCGCGGGCCTCGATCCAAGCGTCGCCGTTGCCGCCCTTGACGACCTTGTACGGCACGCGCGCGGCCTCGGCCGAGCCCTCTTCGAAGCGGCGACCGATGAAGCGCTTGGCCGAGTACACGGTGTTCTCGGGGTTGGTCACGGCCTGGCGCTTGGCAATCTGACCGACCAGCACTTCACCCTTGTCATCCCAAGCAACGACGGACGGCGTGGTGCGCGCGCCCTCTTCGTTGACGATGACCTTGGCTTCTTTGCCTTCCATGACAGAAACGACGCTGTTGGTCGTTCCGAGGTCGATTCCGATAATCTTGCCCATAGCGCTTACTCCTCAACTCCTGCCGGCTGCGCCGGCTGCGGCTCCGGCCGCCCTTCCTTGCTGAAGGCGCCTCGGAAACCTTGAATCTTTGCGGCCTCGGGGTATCCCCGAGTGACTGACGGCCGGCAACATAGCCACGTCGACTTGACGGTCAAGGGACCCGATCCGTGCCAGTAGACAAAGTCGTCGGGGGTGGGGCCCCGACGAACCACGAGACAGTCAAGGACCGTGCCGCCAGGATTTATTCCGGCAGCTTCTGAGGTTTTTGCTTGACCATTTGGCGCCCGCGGTTAGTGTCCCGGCCTCCTTTCTCCCCGGGGCTGTAGCTCAGCTGGGAGAGCGCTGCGTTCGCAATGCAGAGGTCAGGGGTTCGATCCCCCTCAGCTCCACAAAGACGGCGGTTCCGAAGATAACGGAACCGCCGTTTTCGTTTTTGCGGATTGGGTTGCCCACCCCCCGTCCGTGCTCGCCGCTACGCGGCTGCGCGCGGGCGGCCCCTCCCAAACGCGGGCGCTGCCCGCGAGGGAGGGGGGACTCGGATCCGAATCGGATTCCGACTCGGACTCGGATTCCGAATCGGACTCGGGCTCGGAGGCCGAAGGGCTCCCTCTGGCTGCTTGAGGATGCCCGCGTGCTCGCCAGCGTCCAGGGGCTGCGCTCGCGCTGCGCGCGACGCGGCTGATCGCCGCGCCCTGGACCCCGGCTGCGACTCGCGGGCGTTGGGCGGCCGCGTCGGAAGTTCCGGCGAGGAGAAAGCTCATGGCATTTCAAGTCGAAGAGTACGCATTCGAGGTGAACGCGCTCTTGAACCCGTTGCTAGTGCGCGTACGCAAGCAAGACCGGCCCCTAGCAGATCAGCTTTCACGAGCAGCAAGTAGCATCGCGCTGAACATCGCAGAAGGGAACGGCTCAGATCCTGGCAACAGACGCGCGCGGTTCTTCACGGCGGCCGGCAGTGCCCGCGAAACACGCGCAGCCGTGAGGGTCGCGCTCCTGCGCGGCTATTGCACTGCCGCGGATGTGACCGAGGCCTTGCAACTGCTCGATCGCGTCATCGCCATGCTGTGGAAGCTGACGCATCGCTAGGTGCCTGGTAGCTTGGGGGGATGGGCGACGGTCGGGCACAGGCGGCGGCGGTGGGTGACGCGGAGCGCGAGCCGGATACGCTGGCGTACATTCCGGAGCAGCCGACGCAGAGGCTCTCGATACCGATCACTTCGGTGGTGTTTTTGCCAGTCGTGGCGTTCGCGCTCGTGAGCTGGCTTTCGGACTCGGTGGGTTTGGGCGTGCTGGCAGGGTTTGCTTCGCTCGGAGTGCACCACTGGCGACGCAAGCGAGCGCGCACGAAACCGCACGCGCTCTTGCGAGTCGACGGGCAGCGGCTTCATCTGTCCGGGCCGGCGTTCGTCGAGCCGCTCACGGTGCCCCTCGACGACTTGTTGGACGTTTACCTCGACACAAAAACCATTCAGCGGCTGCGCGAGAGCCCAGGGCCCATGCCAGAGCTCCGCTTCATCAACGCGACGGTGGGCGGCGAGCAAGACGTTGCACGGATTGGGCTGGAGCTCACGACGGAGACCTTGTTTCTGACGAAGGAGCGGCTGTCGCATCTCGACGCGAACGAGTGGTTCTCGAAGATTCGCCGCTTCCTGCGGCAGCACGGCTGGGTTCCCGAAGACGAGCGGCCGCTCCCTTCCTCGTAAATCGTGTCTGCGTGCGCAGCGCCGGCGTCAGGCCCTGCCCGTGCCTTGCGCCAGCTCTTGGCGATTCAGCTCGCCGGCGTCGCCGGCTTTGGGTGGGTTACCTGTGGCGATGGCTTTGGCCACGTTGAACAGGGCGATGAGGCGCGGTTGGTTGCTCTTCAAATAGTAGGCAGACTCGGCCGTCACTTCGATCAGCGCGATGCGCGGGTCGTCGGGTCCACCGTCGCGCTCGTCGCCTTCGTCGCCCAACCAGGCTTTCCAGTCTGGTTTGTATAGCTCGTGAATCAGGCCTTTGTCTTGCGTCAGGCGCGCGCGACCACTGACGGAAACGTACTCGCGCGAGCCGTCCTTGTAGTAACCCAGGTTCACTTGCGGGTCGGCGATCAGCTCGTCCACCTTGCCGCTCGTGACGACGGTCATGAACCACAGGTCGGTACCAGCCCGCCTCGCTTGAGTCTGCATGGGCCGTGACACGAGCGCACCAGTCTTGGTGCGAGTTGTCAGCATCGCCGTTTCGATGCCGTCGATCAGCTCGTAGAGTTGCTCCAGCTTTTTGCTGGTGGAAAGGTCCTTCGCTTCTTCCTGATCGCGTGCTTCTTTGGCCATGACCCCACGCCGTTGCACTTCGCGTACCCACGTGATCCGGCCTCTGGCCAGAAGTTGGACAAGCTGCCAGTGGCACGGCGGCGCTAGCCTTTGCTTTGCACCTCAGCGAGTGAGCGTGAAGTCGGGTGCCGTGGGAGGCCAAGTCGGGGCGCGGAGGGCTGGCTCCGTCGTCGGCGCGAACAACTGACTACGGCCCGGGTGCTCGTACGCCACGACTGCACAGGACGTGACCCCTGCGGACTTCGGATGGGGATTTCGCTGCTTGCGCCAACCCCCCGAAGTAGGCGCCCGTGGTAGCTTGAGCGGTTTGAGGCTCTACCCCGCGTCCCTGTTCGGATGCGCCTTGGCTTTCGGCGCGTGCCGATTCGGCTACGAGCTGCTGCCGCTCGACGAAGCAGGCGGCGCTGCCGGTGACGCCGGCGCCGCGAACCAGGCCGCAGCAGGCGGCAACGTCGGCGGTGCCGCGATCGGGGGAGCTGCAGCGGGCGGGGGTGGCGCGGCCGCTGCGGCCGGAGCTGGCGGGGCCGACGCCGCGGGCGCCGGCGCCGAGGCTGGCGCAGCCGATGGCGGCTCGGGCCAGCCGGAGTGCGGAGACGCCGTGATGCAGCCCACCGAAGAGTGCGAGCCCGCGCTCAGTACCGCAGAAGAGCTGTGTCAGGCCGACTGCAGCTACCATTGGTTCGATCGTGCCTACGCGAAGCGTCGCCGCGTGACCTTCGTCAACCCAGGCGCGACTGAGCTGTTGGGCTTCGTGGTACCTGTGGTGCTGACGGCAAATGAGCTGGACTACCCGGCGCTTCAGCTCAACGGCGAAGACTTGTTGTTCGTCGACGCGGCCGATCAGGCCCTGCTCAGCTTCGAGCTCGAAGCGTTCGTGCCTGGCGGCACATCGCTGGCTTGGCTGCGCTTTCCGAGCGTACCGGCGTCCGGTAGCGCGAGCGCCTGGCTCTACTCGAGCAATCCCGTGGCGACCGACGCCCAATCACCCGCTCAAGCCTGGTCGAGCGGATTTGCGGCCGTTTACCACCTGAACGGTAACGCGAGCGACTCGCTGGGCGCGAGCCATGGCGCGATTACGGGCGCTCAAACCGGCGCTGCCCAACTTGCGGCGGGCCTCGATTTCAACTCGAACGACGACGTGGTCGACGCCGGTTCGGCTGGCGGCGTCGATGACTTGTTCGCGGTCGGCGGCACCCTCACGGCTTGGATCCGCCCGCGGAGCTGGGGAGAAGGCAACTTTGGACGCATCGTCGACAAAGCGTCGGACACGCTCGCCGCCACCGGCTGGGCGCTACAAGTGGATGGCGGGCAGGCGCCGAATCACGCTTTGATCTTCGAGCATGGCTTCAGCGGTGGTCCGGGTCGGTGGAATGGCCCAGATTCGTCGATCGCGCTGGGCGCTTGGTCTCACGTGGCGGTCGTTTACGACGCAGCTAGCGCCAACAATCAGCCGGTCATGTACGTGAACGGCGTGGCGCAATCGTTCACGGTGATCGGCACGCCCAACGGCGCGCGCGCCAGCGACGCACCGAACGCCTTGGGTATCGGTGATCAGGTCGCGACCAAGCAACGCTCGTTCGACGGCGTGCTCGACGAGGTCCGGCTCGAGCGCGCCAGCCGTAGCGCGGCTTGGATCAACGCCGAATACCGCTCCATGTTGCCCGGAGCCGTCACCTTTTCGAGCGAGCAGACACGCCTTTAGCGGGGCACTAGCCGGGCACGTCAAAGGTGCATTCCGTGACGTTGCACGAAGCGTGCGGTTTCGGCAGGCACACTGGCTTGGTTGGCAACGGGCAAATGGAGCAGTTGGCCTCGGCGAACAGCTCCAGCTCTTCTTCAATCGCCTCACGCCCAATCGCCGGCACGAGAGTGCCGCAAGTTACCGCGCAGCGGTTGCTCTCGACCGCGATGGCGCAGCCGCTAGACGTGCAATCCAAGAACCCGTATTTGTCGAACGTTTCGCCTCGGAACTTTTCGTAGAGCTTCTGGGCTTCCTCGCAGGAGGAAGGTTCGTCGCCCACGCAGCGGGGACAACAGTCGCCGGGCAGCGTGCCAACGTGCAGGCCCGCGTCGCAGTAGATCTCGATGTCCGGGCAGCCGACGTCTCGGCAATCGAGCAGGCAAGGCCCGCTGCCGCAGCAGCCTCCAGGATCCAGCTCGCGGTAGTACCCGGGCGCGCACTCGTCGGGCACACCGCAGGTGCAGCCACCCGTACCGGTCCCACCGAGCGTAATGCCGCTACCGCCCAGGTTGATACTCAAGGTGCCGGCCACGGCGAAGCTACCGCCCCGACTCGCTTTGCCGCCTGCGCTGGTGCCGCCTCCGCGACTGGTCGTACCGGCGCTGCTGGCCGCATCGTCGGACGGGCTGGGCGTGATGTCGTGCGCGCGACCTCCGCACGCCACCGCTACCCCGAGCACCAGCAGCACCATCACGCCTCCTGCCCGCATGCCCGCAGGGTAACACGCCGCTGGGAGCTTGGTCCGGCTCAGAGCTCGAAGGCCGCTGCGAGCAGTCGGTAGGAGCGCAGGCGCGCCTCCGGATCGTGGGTGACGGTCGTGACCATGACCTCGTCGGCTTGGGTGCGCTTGGTCAGTGACTCGATGCGTTCGCGGACCGCGCCCGGCGTGCCCACGATTTGCAGTTGACGATACGCTTGCACGACGGACGCCTCGACTTCCGTGTACGGGTAGCTCAGCGCTGTTTCGGGCGAAGGGATCTTGCTCGGCCGCCCCGAGCGCAACCGCACCCACGACAGCTGCATGCTGCTCGCAAGTCGCGCCGCTTCGGCGTCGGTCTCCGCGCACACCACCGACACCGCCAAGATCGCGTGCGGTACCTCCAGGCCGTCCGCCGCCTGGAACTCTCTCCGATACGCCAGCATCGGCAAGTCGGGCCGATCCGGGCTGAAATGCGCGGCAAACGCGAAGCCCAAGCCAAGCTTGGCCGCCAAGGCCGCGCTGAAGTCGCTCGAGCCCAACAGCCAGATCGGCGGCAGCTGTACGTCCTCCGGGTAGGCGGTGACGCCGACGAACGGGTGCGAGCGCTGGAGGCCGCTACCGAAATCTCTCAGCTCTTCGAGCTTGTCGGGAAAGTCATTGGCCAAGAGCGCTTCGCGGGTGCGGCGCAGAGCCAGCGCCGTGACTTGATCCGTACCCGGCGCACGGCCAATCCCCAGATCGATGCGACCAGGATACAGCGCCTCGAGCATCTTGAACGATTCGGCGACTTGTAGCGGAGCGTGGTTGGGCAGCATGACACCGCCGGAACCCACGCGAATCCGCTGCGTTTGCTGGGCTGCGAGGGCGATCATCGTCGCGGGTGTCGTGCTGGCGATGGCCGGCATGTTGTGGTGCTCGGCGTACCAGAGCCGCTCGAAGCCGAGCCGGTCGAGCTCACGCGCGAGCGCCAAGCTGTGCTGAATGGCCTGACCGCTGGTCACGCCCTCGCCGACGGGGACCAAATCGAGAGCTGAAAGCCGCATGGTGGTGCTGCCGTGAAGCCTAGGACCGGGCAACCACTCCGAGAAGTGGAGTAGGCTCAGAAGGCATGGAAAGCCCTGCGGCAAGCCAGCATTGGAGGCCCGAGCGCCCGCTACGGCTGCCGCTTTTGACCGGCAATGGCTTCAGCATGAGCCTGTTCATGCTCGGGGCGTTCTTCGCGCCCGTGGTGGCGCTGGCCGCGACGGGACTACTGCTCTTGGCCTTGGGCCACTGGCTGATGGGGCCCCTGCTTTCGTTGGTGGGCGCGTTCTTCATCGGCGCCTTTTGGAGCTTTCCGCGCGAAGCCTGGGTGGCTCGTCCGAGCGATGTGCTGCTCGATGCCGCCGGCTTTCGCATCGTGGGCGGCTACCGCGACGGCGTTTCGCTCAGCTGGGATGAGCTCGACGCAAAAGCTTCGCGGATTCGCGACGGCTCCGCCGTGCTGACACGCGAGCTGATTGCAGCCAGGCGCGACGGGACGCTCGTGCCGGTTGCCGAAGGCGACGAGACAGGCGCCTTCGAGGCGCTGCTCGACGTTTGGCGAGCGGCGGATGGCTTGCCCCCGCACTCGGCGCGTGAGAAGGCGAAATCCAAGGGCAAGGGCCGAGGGCGTGGCAAACGGGACGCGCAAGACGCCGCTTCAGCCGAGCGCGTGGCGGTGGAGATCGTGACGTGTGGCAACTGCGGAGCGGCTGCGCGCCCGGAGGACGCGCCCACGACCGCGTGCCTCTACTGCGGCACTGCCGTGCCGATGCGTGAGACGCTGCGGCAAAGAGTACGAGAGTTTTCCTCGCACCTGGCGCTCAAAGCACGCAGTCAGCGCTTGCTGCAACGGCTGCTCGAACAACCCAGCGCGTCGTTCACGATGGCTCCGCTAGCCGCCTTGGCGGCAGCCATGTTGGGCGCTTGGCTGTTCGGTGCGGGTGTTTTCGCGCGCTCTCTGCTCCGCTCGACCACCACCATTCAGTTGGTTTTCTGCGCTTTGGTGGCTCCGTTTCTGTTCACGGTGCTGCTCGGGCTGCTCTCTTCGGTCGTGGTTTCGCGGCGCGTGGCCGTGCGCGCGGTGGCGCTCGATTTCGCCGCCGTGGCGCCGCCCCAGCCGGGCAAACCTTGCGGTTGTCGCGTGTGCGGCGCGCCCTTGCCCCACACCGAAGCCGCCCTTGCGCGCTGCGCTTACTGCGACTCCACGAACGTGCTCGCGTCCGCGCGCCCGCGCATGCCGACAGGGGTGAAGGACCACGCCAAGACCCTGGAAGACACCCTGGAAGGCCAACGCGCTGAACAGTGGGTACGGCTGATCTTCTTGGTGCTCGCGGGGGTGCCCGCGCTGTGGGGCGCCTGGGCGGCCTTGCGCGCGTTGTGGCGCTTGCCTGGTTAGCCCCGCACTGAGAGGCTACGGTGAAGGCGTGCCATGCTTTGGCATGACCTGGCTCACTTATGCCCTGATTTCCGCGCTGGCGGCTTCGGCCACGGCGGTGCTCGCAAAGGTTGGCGTGCAGGGCGTGCCCTCGCACCTGGCGACGGCATTCCGAACCGCCGTGGTGCTCGTCTTCGCCACTGGTCTGGCGCTCGCCACGCGAGAGCACCAAGCCCTGCGCGACCTGAAGACTCGCTCGGCGATCTTTCTCGTGCTGTCGGGGCTCGCCACCGGCGTCTCTTGGATCGCCTACTTCAAGGCGCTCCAGCTCGCCCCTGCTTCGCGCGTCGCGCCGATCGACAAGCTGAGCTTACCCTTCACGGTCATCTTGGCGGCCCTGCTGTTAGCGGAGCCGATGAGTTGGAAGCTGGGCCTCGGCGTGTGCCTGATGGTCGTGGGCGCGCTGGTGACGTTGGCATGAGATGGCTACCCGCGTGTCATCTTCCAAAGAATCGCAATAGTCCGCTGCAGCAGCGCCTGCACGCGGTCCGCCTTGCACGCCGCTACAAGGCGCCAAGCCTCAGCCTGTCGCAGCGCATGACCTCGGCTGGCCAATGTGGCGAGGCTTCGGGATCCGCATATTTCTGTTGAATGATTCGTAGGACGTTGGTCTCCGCTGAGGATGGTCGACGCAAAACCGGCCCTCACGTGAGGCGAGACTCAATGGTCATTTGTTCCGCGCTCAAGCCCGTTGCGCTCGCCTCGTACTAATCCGAAGCGAGCTCGGCTTGTGCGAGACTTGCGTCGAGCTGCACTCTGACTTCGGCCGCGCGCGCTCGCCAGCCACAACCTGTGGCACGATTCGGCTGCGCCCATGGCCTGCCGATTCACCATTCCCAGCGAACTTCACCGGCTGATCGTAGACAGGAGAACCAGCTGAAGATCCCGACCCTGAGCACCACCAAAGCACTCTCAGGAGTGGCTTCGCTTACCCGGTTTCTCACCTGGCCGTCTATCCTGACAGGCTGGATACCGGCGGCGGTAGCTCTCGATTTTTTGATTGGCTCGGTCGTGCGCGGGGAGTTACTGCTCGTATTTCTCAAGGGTTGGTTGCTTGCTCTGGCGCTCTGCTTCTATTGGTTCTGGCCGGCGATACTCACGTTGCCCGTAGTGCTGCCGGTCGCGATGCTTTGGAAGCACCCGCGACGCATCGTCTTGCTCAGACCTTTTCAGCGCCCGGCTTCCAGCCGCGCGCTCCTCGACTTGGCCAGCAACGTCTTCGCCCACTATGGGCACACCTACACGCTTTCGGACACGAATATCCGTCTGCCCTGGTTCGTGCGCATGCCCGTCTTGCTTGGGCAACTGCGAACGATGCTCTTGAGCCTCCCGGTTGTCGACTCTACGCAGGCTCTGCAACGATTTGAGTTTCAACTAACGCGACGGGTGAGCCGCAACATTGGCTGGCTCCTCAGCCCGCACCATGTGTTCGCCGTCCGTTCGAACGCAGACTATTGGACAGCGTCCGTGGACTGCCTACTGAATGGCGCTGACCTAGTCGTGCTGGACTTGACGGATCTGAAGGCCGGCGTCGTCGCAGAGTTCGATCGCTGTCTTCAGCTCGGCTTGGGTGAGCGCATGCTGCTGGTCTGTGACCAATGCAAGCGGGTCGTCATCGAAGACTGGCTCGCTAGCCGCGGTGCGTGGGCGGGCCGGCTCCAGACCTACGCAAACGCGGCCGAAACTGTGCCGGAGATTGCGCGAACTGTATCGGACCGACTGGGCATGCTCCCAGCCTCCGGCGTGACTCACCGTGGCGTGGCCGCGCTCACTGGCCTGGCGGTGGCTGCTGCGATGCTGCTTGGCGTTGGCAACTTGCAAATGGGAACCTGGCTGCCGCGCTTCGCCCCGCAATTGACCGTGAGGTACTCGCCGGCGGCCAAGCACGTGCATAGCGTCTTTCTGCGCGCCGTCGAGGATGGCGACGTCACGACGCAGCAAGCCGCCTGGTCGCGCCTGGGGGCGGACTTCCCAAGCGCACAGCTCGCTTACGCGCGCACGTTGCTTGGCGCTCCGATCAGCGTGGACAAGCGAGGATTGCGCAGCTTGGCGTGCGCACTCGAAACGGTCAGTAAACGAGGCAGCCGTGAGGACCGCGAAAGACTGGAGAAGCTGCTGACCACGCAAAGCCTACCTGAGGCCTACGTCGCCATCGTTTCGGCCCTCCAAACGCTGAAGGTCGACCCTCGCAACGCTCTCCAAGCCGGTCTGGCCTCAGATGTCACACGGTTGGGAGCTATCCAAGCAATACAGAAGCTGACTCCACAGACGGCGTTCGCCGACTTGCTCGGAGCCCTCAAATGGACCGGCGCGGCTGCTGATACCCCGGTCGCCGCCGCGCTCGACAAGCTCCTCGAGCCCGCAGTGATCCCGACGCTGATTGAGGCCCTAAAAGAGTACAGTCAAGAGGAGTACGCGATAAGGGCGCTCGGCCACGTCGGCGACAGCCGAGGGCTGGTCCCGATGTTGAGGCTCGCGAGTGAGAAGGGCTATTTCCCCGAAGGCATGATCGATGCGCTGGAAAAGCTCGCCCGAGCCGACAACGGCCACCTGATCGTCCCCTTTGCCTTCAGTCCCAACCCAGGCATCTCCGACTGGACGAAGGCAACGCTGGTGAGGCTGCAGTCCCCCAGCGCTTTCGCACCGCTTCTAGAACAGTGGCGGGAATGTAAGGGTGAGGGCCCGTCTATGAGGATTACCTCCTGCAACTATCTCGACGCCGAGACTGTCGCGGCCTGCGCGCTACCAGAGCACGTACCGCTGTTGATTCGAGCGCTGAAAAGCAAGAAAGGCTGCGTACTGCACGCAGTCCGCCTAGCGCTGGCGCGACTCAAGGATCGTTCGGCAATCGATGCACTATTCGACAGCATTGGCAACGAGACCTACCCTGTCCCCCGGTCCTGCGAGTACAGCGGCGAGAAAGCTTTGGACGAGCTTTTGACCCAAGAAGACGTTCCGCGAGTGGTTCAGTGGCTCAAGTCTGGTCCTGGCTACGCGGCATCCTGGCTCGGTCGATTTGGCGACTGCACTGCGGCCATTCGGTTGTTGAAGCAAACCGACCAGGCGGACGCCCGCGGGGACAAGTCGTGGAACTCGAACGCAGAAGGGGTGGTGAGCGAAATAGTCAAACGTCTCGAGGGGCGGGAGCGCGAGCAATGCACTCGACGGCTGGGCGAGTTGATCGCTACCGGCGACGCCGCAAAGGAGGCCGCTTTGGCGCTCGCCTGGTCGACAAACGACGAGGCGCGTCGCGCGCTCGTACGGGCATTGGCCGCTGGTTCGAGTGATGCGGAGTGGGGGCTGCGCATCGACGTGGGAGCTCTGGAGTCGCCTTTCCTCGTGGCGTTGCTCAAAGACCCCAGCGCTCGTGTGCGCTACTTCGCTCTCAATCAGCTACAAACCTATGGGCGTCCAGACAGCGTCCCGGCGATCGAGCCCTTCTTGCGCGACCCGGACCGCGCCACCGCGCTTCAGGCAGAGCTCACCACGCGGGCAATGCACGCCAAGGTCGCCGTGGAATGAAGCGGCAATGCGACGAGACGTGAACAAGTCTCTTCGCCAGGGACCTGAGTCGAGGGCATGATCGCGGGCCTGCCCCAGCTCTCGCCGGGGATTTCGGGCTGGACGGCCGGGAATCGTTCCTTCCTGCCGTCGTACCTTTCTGTTTTCAACGTGGCGCGCCGACGTCGGTCAGCCAAGTTGGCCCGCAAACCGACACGTTAGTTTCTGCAAACAAGCTGCAGATCTGCAGCCAGCAACGGGAGCGATGCTGCCCGCGATTCGGAGGTGAGGACCGGATTCGCTGCCCAAAAGCGAGCCTGCTTCAGCAGGCGAACGGGGCACCGACGACGGGACGAGCCGACGGACCCGAAGGGGACGGAGGTGAGGACCGGATTCGAACCGGCGTATAACGGTTTTGCAAACCGTTGCCTAACCGCTTGGCTACCTCACCGAAGCGTAGTTTTCAGAAGAGTAAGGGGTGTCTGGGAGGGCTTGTACCTTGGTTGGGCCCGGAAGGGAGGCGAATCCTACTCGCGGAACGCCGTCCGTCAACGACTATGGGGCGAGGGACCGCTGGGCGGGGGCGGAGGCTACTTTTTTAGCTGAACCGAGAGGCCTTCGCTGGCCACCAGGACCTGCGTGGCCTTGCCCTCGGACTTGATGAACGCCTGGCTGGTCTCGCCGATCAGGTCGAGAGCGCTGTCGCTGCGTTCGGGGTCGTGGTGAAAGAGCGCGAGCTGCTTGGGCTCGGCCAACACGCCGAGGCGTAACACTTCGTTGACGACCGAGTGACCCCAACCAAGCTTGGCCGGCATGTCTTCGTCCAAATACTGCGAGTCGTGAATGATGAGGTCGGAGCCGCCCGCGAAGCGTGCCAGTTCCTCGACGCTGGTTTTGGCGTTCTCGGCGTGCAGCTCGTTGTCGGTCAAGTACGCGACGGAGGTGCCGTCGTCGTCGTCGATGCGGAAGCCTTGCGCGCCACCTGGATGGTTGAGCTGAATGCGACGCACGATCGCCGAGCCGATGCGCCACTCCGCTTTTTCCGGCCTCGCCAGCTCGAGCCGCGCCGGAATGTCGTCGACGCTCACCGGGAAGTGAATGTCGTTGAAGATATTACGTTGAAACAGCTCCTGCGCGTCGTTCGCCAGCGGGTACACGAACAAGTGCGTGTCACTGCGATACAGCGGGCCGAAGAACGGCAAGCCGAGCACGTGGTCCCAGTGCGTGTGCGACAGCAGCAGGTGCACGGGCGTCGATTTGCCGCGCTTGAGCAGGGCGTTGCCGAGCGCACGCATGCCTGTGCCGGCGTCCAGCACGAGCGTCGAATCGTCTGACAGCCGAACCTCGACGCACGAGGTGTTGCCCCCGTAGCGCACCGTGTTCGGGCCAGGTGCCGGGACGGACCCGCGAACGCCGTAGAAGGTGACCTGCATCAGCAGGCGCCACTCTATCAACATCCCCACCCCGCCCGAAAGGTGCCCGAAAGCCCCAGCCTCGAGACGGGGGAAGCCGCCTCGATACCCCGCCCAGAGGCTGCCATTTGCCCTGCCTATCGACGAACCCGGGGAGCCGGGGTAGCTTGCAAGGTCATGTCCGTGCTGGCCCCGGGGCTCTTGGTCGCATCGCCACCACCGGGCGATCCGAACTTTGACCGTTCGGTCGTGCTCCTGGCGGCGCACGGGCCGGAAGGTGCTTTTGGCTGGATCATCAACGGTCGGGAGTTGATGACGCTGCCCGAGCTGCTGGTTCGGTCGCAAATCACCGAGACGCCACCCGCCATTTCTTGCTCGGTTCGCGTGGGCGGGCCCGTCTCGCCCGAACAGGTATGGCTGGTGTACCGGAGCGACGAGCGCTTTCCAGACCACGAAGGGCAGTTCGACGTCGGAACCGGCATTACTGCCACGGCGTCACGCAAAGTGCTGGAGGCCATCGCGGGCGGCACCGTGCCGCGCAGCTTGGTCGCCCTGGTCGGCTACGCCGGCTGGGCACCCGGTCAGCTAGAGAACGAGATCCGAACCGGGTCTTGGCTCCCGATCGACGTGGCGCCCGAGCTGGTTTTCGAGACCGCCTGCGACAAGGCGTGGACGGCAGCGTACGGCCGCGTGGGCACGACGCCCATCGCGTTCACGACGCGCACCGTCGGCTCTGCCTAGCGCGTCACCCGGTTAGGGCGGCGGCGGCGTCGAGTCGCTGATCAACGGAACGAAGACGCAGCCAGCACCCGCGCGGTAGTGCAGCGAGCCTTTGTCATCGCGCTCGCACGTAACCAAGATTTGTGACTCGGCGCCGCCCACCGGCATCACCAGACGGCCACCTTCTGCCAGCTCGGCCAGCAACGCTTCGGGAATGGCGGCGGCGCCTGCAGAGACCAAGATGCGATCGAACGGCGCATGCGCAGGCAAACCGCGCGTTCCGTCTCCCGCTTCGACGACGACGTCTTTCACGCCGATGCTGCGCAGCGTCTCGGTTGCGCGCGCCGCTAGCTCGGCGTGCCGCTCGATGCCGAACACTTCGCAGCCCAATTGCGACAACAGCGCCAGCACGTAGCCGGAGCCCGCTCCAACCTCCAGCACGCGGTGGCGCGGTGAACACTCGAGCGCCTGCAGCATGAGCGCGATCATCGACGGTTGGCTGATGGTCTGGCCGAGCCCGATCGGCAGGGCAGTGTCTTCGTAGGCCCGCGCCGCCAGCTCGGCTGGCAAGAAAGCCTCGCGCGGCACCTCGGCGAAAGCCGACAAAATTCGCGGATCTGCGACGCCGCTGCTCTGCGCCACCTGCGCGCTCAACGCGCTGCCCGCGGGCGATCTTGCCAGGCCCATCTCAACTTCGATTTAGGCCGTTACGGCGAGGCATGCAATGGTTCCGGCGTGCGACAGCGCGCGCTCGCAAGCAAGGCCCCCCTCTCTTTCACCCTCGAGGCCCCCTTCCCTTTCTTTCTCGCCGTCGCTGTTGGCGCGCTCGGTGTGCTGGTTGGGGGGCCACGGCCCGCGGATGCCCAGACGGCTCGAGTCCGGGCCTGCCCGAGCGAGATGGCGCGCGTCGGCCGCTACTGCATCGACCGCTGGGAGATCAGTACCGTCGATAAAGCGACGGGTGAGGCACTTTCGCCCTACTACCCGCCGACCCCAGCGCTGGTCAGCGAGGTCTGGCGCGGGTGGCTGATCGAGCGCGGACAGCTGGGTGACGCCGCCGCGCGCGCCATGCCCTTGCCCCCGCTGAGCGAGCTACAGCGCAACCGGCGCTTCGAAGCCAAGGCGGTGTCACGCCCCGGCGTCATTCCGCAGAGCTACCTATCGCAAGTGTTGGCGCGCAAGGCTTGTGAGAACGCCGGCAAGCGTCTGTGCACACAAGACGAGTGGGTCGGTGCCTGCAAGGGCAAGGCGGGGCTCAAGTACCCGTACGGCGGCAGCTACAAGCAGGGCGTCTGCAACGTGTACCGCTTCATTCACCCAGCCACGGTGCTGCACGGCTCGGCCTCGCTGGGCCACCGCGATCCGCGCTTGAACCTGGTCTACGAGGGCGAAGCGCCGCTGCTCCGCACCAGCGGCGAGACGGCCGCCTGCGTTTCGCGCTGGGACGACGAGCGCATCTTCGACATGGTCGGCAACGTGGACGAGTGGGTCGAGGAAGGCATGTTCCTCGGCGGCTTCTACTCGCGCTCCACCACGCAAGGCTGCGAAGCCAAGGTGAGCGTGCACGCGTCCGCCTACTACGACTACAGCACGGGCGCGCGCTGTTGTCGCGACGCGGAGTGAGTTGGCAGTTGGCAGTTTACGCGGCGCCGGCAGCGCCCAGCAGCTGGACGAGGCGTGCGAGCGCGCCATCTAGCTCGCCCGCGATGCGCTCGGCATTTTCTAAGTGGCTCCAGCGCGACCAAGAAATGACCAGCAGACGCTCGTTTTCACCGGTGGGCGACGGCAACGTGCGAAAGCTGATGACCGAATAGTTGGCTTCGTCCCAGCGCAGCGCCAAATCACGGCCTTCAGTGTGAGCGAGCACGACGCCGCTCATGCTGCCGCCACCGCTGAGCGCGATGCGGTAGCGCGAGCCCACGGCTCCAAGCGTCGTGGAGGCGCGGCCCAGCCAGGCCCCGAGCGCGTCGGGCAAAGTAAAGAAGGCGTGCGCGGCCTCGGCCGTCGTCTTGGCGGGCTTGACCAACCACACCGTCTCGCGCTCTTGCCCGGCGTAGCGCTCCAGGTAATGCGACAGCGTGCCGAGCGCCAAGCGCCACGACGACTCGGTCCCGAGCTCTTCATCGTCCTCGAATGGCGCGGAGTGCGACAGCTCGACCTCGCCGTCTTTGACCTCGAAGCGCACGCGCGACTCGCCGTGACCGAACACCACGCGCCGGCCCTCTTGCAGCTCCAGCACGTCCAAGCGGATGGAAACGCCCAGGTCCGGCCACCCAAGCCCAAGGCTCTCGCCCGGCTCGACCGAACCCGTCACCTTGTCCGCTTGCCAGCCCGCAATTCCAGAGGGAGTGGCGCACGCCACCCACAGCGCATCGCTGGAAGCCGGAATCTTCTGTGAAATTCGAATGGTTCTCAAGACCTTGGGTCCCGAGTAGCACAACAATGGTCACCCGCGTAAAGTGTGGCTTCCGGCCCGAACCGGAGCGCATGAATCACCCGCTGAAATCCGAGCGACGCCCCCGCGGCCTGGTCACTCGCTGTTCGGCCGTGGTGGTGGCCGCGCTGGCGCTACTTTCGTGCAGCGCGACCGCCGGCGAGCAAGAGCCGACCGCAACTCGCGTGCAGAGCATCGCCGGCGGCACCGCCGACGAGTCTCATCAAAACGTGTTCTTGCTCGCTCGTGAGACGCAGCACTCCGGCTCGCTGTGCACCGCCACGCTGATCGCGCCCAACCTGCTGCTCACGGCCCGGCACTGCGTGTCGCCCGGCACCGGGGACGACCACGTGCTGTGCGGCGACTCGGTTCTCGGGGATCCGTACCCGGCCAGCGCCTTCATCGCCACCAACGATCCGCAGCCCGGCCAAGACAGCGACGTGTTCCGCGCCATCGAGGTGCGGGTACCGGGCCTCGGTGTCGACACGTGCGGCTACGACGTGGCGCTCATCATCTTGAAGAAGAGCGTGCCGGCCAGCATCTCGACACCGGCGATCCCGCGCATCGATCGCGAAGTAGAGCCAGGCGAGTCGTACACGGCCGTCGGCTACGGCTTGAACGAAGCCGGAGATTCGCCGGGCGCGCGCATGCGGCTCGAAGGGCTGAGCGTCGATTGTCAGCCGGGCAGCTGCGGCGAAGGCGTGGAGTCGACGGAGTTTCTCGGCGAAACCGGCATTTGCTCTGGTGATTCAGGCGGTCCGGCGCTCGACGCAGACGGCAAGGTGGTGGGCGTCGTCTCGCGCGGCGGCCCAGGCTGCAGCACTCCTATCTACAGCACCGTCACCGCCTGGCACGACTTCATCATCGACACCGCGACCGAAGCCGCGCGCCTCGGAGGTTACGAGCCGCCGTTTTGGGTCACCACGGGCCTGAGCGATCCGCCCGTCGTCGTGGACCCAGGCGGCTCCGGCGGCGCGGGCGGGGCTGGCGCGGAGTCCGGCGCGAGCGAAGGCGAAAATTGCGAAGCCGCCAACGCCTGCCGCAGCGGCTTGGTTTGCTACGCCAGGGCGAGCAGCAGCGTCGGCACCTGCACGGCCCTGTGCGAAGCAACCACCGACTGCAGCGACGGCCTCAGCTGCCAAGACATCGGCGACGTGTCGGTGTGCATGCTGCCCAGCGGCGGCGCTGACGAAAAAGGCGGTTGCGCGGTGCCGGCTCCCGGCGTGCCGGCATCGGGCGCCGGCTGGGTGTTGGCGGCGCTCGGCGCGTTGGCGTTGGGGCGAAGGCGGCGGTAAAGCACACGGCGGGCGGCGTGGGGGAAACGGATGATTTTTCGGAGACATGTGACTGTCAGTCTGCTCGCCGCCGCGGTGTGCGCCGTATGCAGCGGCGCATGTAGTGACTCGAAGAACGACGCTGCCGGAATGGCGGGCGCGAGCGCCGCGGCCGGTGGAAACGGGAGGGCGCTACGGCGGGCGCGAGCGCGGCCGGCGAGGGTGGCGTTGCAACGACACAGATCTGCGAAGTCACAAGCTGCGAGGGACTCAGCGAGGCTGCTTGCAACGCGGAAACGTCGAGCCTCCACCGCACCGGCTGTATTCCTGTCTACGGAGTGCCGTGGCCCGAGGAACCAACTGAGCCATCTCGGTACGCCGGGTGTGCAGTTGGCTGCCGTGAAGACAACTGTGAAGGCTGGCCCGATGGCGACGCCTGCGCTCTCAGCGGCCAAGGTGAGTGTTGGACGATAGGTAGTCCCCCGGAACCCGAGGGGTGGGAGCTGTTGTCAGTAGTCGACGGTTGCGATGCGTTTCCGCAATGCAGCAAGTAGGGTAGGGACCGTGGATCTTGGAAGAGAAATTGACCAGGCGGAACCTAGCGGCGCATGCAACTGAAGTAGCAGTGACTCAGCTCCAGGCTGAGGACGTCATCACTGACCTCGGGAACAGCGTCGTGCTGGCGCTGACCTGAGCTCCCTTGGGTAAGCACTTGGTTGAGTCGCTCGGAGCAAACATTTGACAAACGGCCATGCCATCCTCCCAACGTTCGCAGTCATCGCGCGTGCACACAGCGGGGCCTTCTTTTCCGAAGGCGACGCCTTGCTCTTGCTCGACGTTCCAGGCGCAGCAGGTCCACTCCGCGTAGAAATCGGGACTCGGCGCGCTCATGCTGCGCCGGAATTCTCGAAGCCTTTGCCGCTAGGTCTTTACATCGAGGTTATCGGACAGGCGGCGACACTCGACACGGCGCTCCGTGAATTCACGCAGTCTGCCCAGTTCGTCACGCAATTCATTACGCTTGCTAGCAATGCGTCAACCGAGGACCTGCTACCGGAAATCGGAATC